>JBBSQD010000040.1:0-31020 GCA_038258185.1 Aggregatilineales bacterium
AAATAAACTTATGGAGAAAATAATGCGTTTAGGCTTAATGCTCGGTTATTCTGGCAAAAAATTAGATCTCCCGCTTGAGCTGGTGCAGGAAGCAGATCGGCTGGGCTATTACGCGGTCTGGACATCAGAAGCGTGGGGGTCAGACGCGATCACGCCGCTGGCATGGCTCGGCGCACAGACGCAGAATATCCATTTGGGCACGGCCATCATGCAGATGCCTGCCCGTACTCCCGCTATGACCGCCATGACGGCCATGTCGCTCGACCAGCTTTCCGGCGGACGCTTTTTGCTGGGTCTGGGCTTATCCGGCCCGCAGGTGGTCGAAGGCTGGCACGGTCAACCCTATGGCAAACCGTTGGGACGCACCCGCGAATACGTCAGCATCCTGCGCGATATTTTCGCCCGTAAAGGCACGCTCAAACATGCTGGTCAGCAGTATCAGATTCCCTATGATGGCCCTGACGCGACTGGACTCGGCAAGCCGCTGAAAAGCATCCTGCATGGCCGGCCTGACCTGCCGATTTATCTGGCGGCGATTGGCCCCAAAAACGTCGCGCTGAGCGCGGAAATCGCCGATGGCTGGCTGCCGATCTTCTTCTCCCCGCAGCGCTATGACGAAAGCTACCGTGAGCATATCGAGGCGGGATTAGCCAAAGCCGGAAAAAGCATCAACGCGTTTGACATCGCGCCGACCGTCTCTGTCGCCATTGATGATGATCTGGAAACCTGCTGGAATCAGTTCAAGCCCGGTCTGGCGCTGTATATCGGCGGCATGGGAGCGCGTGATAAGAATTTCTATTATGATCTGGCCTGTCGTTATGGCTATGAAGAAGCCGCCAACACCATTCAGGATTTATATTTATCCGGTCGGCAGTATGACGCGGTCAATGTGGTTCCCAATGAACTGGTCGATGAAGTCACCCTGTGCGGCCCCAAAGAGCGCATTCGGGAGCGACTCAGCCTGTGGCAGGACAGCCCGGTCACCACGCTGAACCTGACCATTTATGACCTGCCCACTCTGCGCACAATGGCCGAGTTGGTGCTGTAGAGATTTCAGCTATCTATGCGCGCGAGAATATCCGCAACGGCGTAAACTTTCCAGCCGTTGACATTTCGCGCCCGTAGATAGGCACCATCCTCGGTGAATTCCAGGGCGTAACCATCGCTATTGATTTGCAGCACCTGTTCATACTGCCCATCACGGCGCGTCCAGATGGAGACATAATTCTCAAATAAACCATATTCATGATACAGTGCCAGTAAATCATGGTTTGGATTATAGGCTACAGCGACAAGGATACCCTCAGTATCAAGATAATCATTTGGGCTGTAAGGGTAAGGACAGTCCACATTCATCAGCCTGTAAAGCGTATCCTGCGATTCAGCATCCACAATCTCTGCTGTGCTGTCTTCACGGCAATACCAGCGTAAATCCGGGATTTCTACCCCGCCAATGCCCCAAACACCTTCATCATAATCGATGCGTACCGGGTCAAGCTGCACGGGCGTGGGTGAACCATCTGTCAGCGCATCCACATTCACACTGTCTGGCAACCAGCCCACACACGGCGGAAAATCCCAGGAACAGCCGCCGAGTTCGCGCCACAATTGCCCCTCGCTGTTTGTCACCCCCAGCACAGCCGATGAGCAACCGCCACCCGCCCGCAGCGTGCCATTTAATGTGATGATATAGCCTTCATTGTCATTCCACAGATAATCGCGGCAGATCGTGCCCTGCGTATGAAGCGGCAGCTCAACAGATTGATTGGTGCGCGTATTCGTCAGAATGCTGGGTGAAATCCCAAGAGTTTCATAAGTGCCGCTGGGGGAAACCGCACGACCAGCATTAAGTTCAAGCATACGATCACTTTGATTAGCAAAACTCTCATATCGCCGTTGAAATTCCTGTGTGCGTACAGGTTCGCGCAGGGTCGTGCCATCAAATTCCATAGTGACACGATAATGGCGGTTCCAATTATCCGTGGCTGGTGCCATATAAAAGCTGATACGTTCATTGGCATTATCCCAGGTTATGGCACTGACATCTCTATTCACATCAAACAGATTAGCACCAAAATCCACAAGTATGCTGTTATCGCTAAGATCAATCAGCCAGAAAAATGTCGAATAGCCAGGAGAATGAGGGCCACCATACCCCGCGACAATCAGCAGAATATCTTCGCCATCCGGTGACCATTCCATGAATTCAGTTCTGCCTAGCATTTGAAGCCAGGGCAGAAGCGCCTCACCTTGGGCATTCATCACAGTCGGCCTACCTGTAATCGGGAATGAAAGCGTATTGGTAATCGTATAGGCGGCGAAATATTTACCCGATGCTGACCAGCCCGGCCCGGCAATTCCTTCACTGCCGGGCGGGATAACATCCGCAGCGATATGGCGGCTGTCGGTGCCATCCGCCCGTTCGATAATCAGGCCGCCCAGCATCCGCGAGTAATAATACAGATAGGGTGGTTGATCTTCAGGCTGTGCAGAAGTCGTTAACGCTGAACTGATGAAAATGATCAAAGTCAGGAAAAACCAGCGCATGATTGAGCCTCCGGATGATTTCCTTTGAGGCTAACACAACCTGCGCATGACCACATCAACGTTTATCCTACGCTGCGCACTATGGCTGAACTGGTGCTGTAGAGATTTCAGCTATCTATTCGAGCCAGAATATCGGCAACCGCATAAACCTTCCAGCCGTTGACATTTCGCGCCCGTAGATAGGCACCATCCTCAGTAAATTCCAGCGCGTAACCATCGCTATTGATTTGCAGCACCTGTTCATACTGCCCATCACGGCGCGTCCAGATGGAGACGTAATTATCAAAATAAGCGTGATAGATCGCAAGTAAATCATGCTTGGGGTCGTAGGCTACAGCAACAAGGAAACCCTCATTATCAAGATAATCATCGGGGCTGTAAGGGCAGTCCACCTCTGACAGCCTGTAGAGTGTGTCCTGCGATTCAGCCTCGACAATCTCTGCTGTGTTGTCCTCACGGCAATACAGGCGTAAATCGGGGATTTCTACCCCGCCAAGGCCGAAAACACCTTCATCATAATCGATGCGTACCGGGTCAAGCTGTACCGGTATGGATGAAGCGGTTGGCAACAAATCTATATTCACGCTGTCTGGCAGCCAGCCCACACAGGGCGGAAAATCCCACGAACAGCCGCCGAGTTCGCGCCACAATTGCCCCTCGCTGTCTGTCACGCCCAGCACCGCCGGGGCGCAACCGCCACCTGCCCGCAGCGTACCATTCAATGTGATGATATAGCTTTCATCAGCATTCCACAGATAATCGCGGCAGATTGTGCCCTGCGTGTGAAGCGGCAGCTCAACAGATTCATCTGTGCCCGTATTCGTCAGAATGCTGGGTGAAATCCCAAGAGTTTCATAAGTACCGCTGGGGGAAACCGCACGACCATCACTACGATCAGACACATGCTCACTGTCGATAGCAAAACTCTCATATCGCCGTTGAAATTCCTGTGTGCGAACAGGTTCGCGCAGGGTCGTGCCATCAAACTGCATGGTGACGCGATAATGACGGTCCCAATCAGCCGTGTCCGGTGCCATATAAAAGCTGATGCGTTCGTTGGCATTATTCCAGGTTATGGCACTGATATTGCTATTCACGGACCCAAGATTAGCGCCAAAATCGGCCAATATGCTGTTATCGCTAAGATCAATCAGCCAGAAAAATGTCGAATAGCCAGGAGATTGAGGGCCACCATACCCCGCGACAATCAGCAGAATATCTTCGCCATCCGGTGACCATTCCATGAATTCAGTTCTGCCTAGCATTTGAAGCCAGGGCAGAAGCGCCTCACCCTGTGCATTCATTACAGTCGGCCTACCTGTAATCGGGAATGAAAGCGTATTAGTAATCGTATAGGCGGCAAAATATTTGCCGGATGGCGACCAGCCCGGCCCGGCAATTCCTTCACTCCCCGGTGGAATAACATCCGCAGCGATATGGCGGCTGTCCGTTCCATCCGCCCGTTCGATAATCAGGCCGCCCAGCATCCGCGAGTAATAATACAGATAGGGTGGTTGATCTTCAGGCTGTGCGGAAGTGATGGATACTGAACTGATGAAAACGATCAAAGCCAGGAAAAACCAGCGCATGATTGAGCCTCCGCTATTATTACCACTGAGGCTAACATAACGACTGCCTGGTGACATCAGCGTTTCCCCTACGCTGCGCACCATGGCTGAGTTGGTGCTGTAAGTTAAGAGGGTCGCCAGGTGAGGTTAGTTTTCATGCTGCCGTCGGCGGTCACACGCCGGAAGTCGCTGCCATCAGCATTCATCACATAAATATCGCTGTAGCCGTATTCACCCGACACCAGCGCGATCTGCCCTTCGTCCAGTGACCAGCGCGGCGGCTCATTAAAGCGCACCCCGTTATCCGTCAGCATGGAGAGCGTCTGCCAGTCATCCTCGTAGACCGCAATGCCCCACTTGTTATTACGATAGACCATCACCAGCAACCGTTCCGAGGGAGTGTCTGAGGCTGGACGCGGTTCCTCCAACATCTGTACCGTATTGGTTTTCAGGTCAATGCGATACAGCACCGGGTCAAGCCGGGAACTGGTCTGAAAAATGATGCTCTGGCTGTCTTCTGTCCACACCGGCTGATACTGATTAGCATCCAGCTGCGGGGCCAGCGGGCGAATGGTGCCATCGCTGGTATCCAGCAAATAGAGCAGAGATTGCCGCTCCCGACGGGACTCAAAGACGACTTTGCTGGCATCCGGCGACCATATCGGGCGCGTATCCAGCACATGTTGGCTGTGCCATGTCAGATTATGGGACAAACGCCGGTCAATATCCAGCAGGTGAATGTCAGACGTGCGCGGGGTGCGCACTTCATACAGCAGTTGATCGCTCAGCGGCATCCTCCTGCCGGAAACCAGCGCGACACTGGTCAGCGCCATATGTACACCTGTGAATACAAGGACCACCCGCAGCAAAAACCGCATGGGTAGAGAAACCTCATGCCTCAGACTCAGAAATCTTCAATAATCACATCGGTCACCAGATCGCCCTGATACAGCCGGATTAACTGGATGATCGCTTTCATCTCCGCCATATAATTCCGGCTCCAGCGCAGATCAAACCATTCGTCGGTTTCCAGTTCCACCAACAGGATGTTCCCCGGATTGCCATCCACGATGATCGGAATCACCGGCACCTGCTCCACAGCGGCTTGACGCAGTGATTGCGCCACCCAGGCGGATAAAGTCGTATCGCGTGACAGCGCCAGCAGCAGACAACAGGCGTTTTCCATGCGCTCCGGCATTTCCAGTTGCCAGGCAGGCGTCCCCGGCAAAGAGCGCTCATCCGGCCATGAAGTCAGCCCGTGATAGTCCAGCGCCTCACGCAGGCGGCGGATACGGTAAGCATCTCTAAAGCTGTAGCTGAGGAAAACATCCCGCTTCATGTTTCAGTCTCCACGCTTTGTGTTTAATCTTACCCTAAAATGTGCTATCTTTGAGCCGAATTGCTGGGAACAGAACCAATGATTGAATTTTCCTGCCACACCTGGGGGTTTAACGACCTCACACTGCCCGAAGCATTAGGCAGTATTGCCCGGATGGGTTTCCGTTATGTCGATATTGGCAGTGGGACCAACTTAAACGCGCTGCGTGCGGCTGCCAATCCATCGAAAGCCGCTGCTGAGATTAACGGTGATTTGAAGACGTTTAACCTCAACATCAGCGATTTATACCTGATGTTACCGCGTATTTCGCTTGCCGACGAGGAAAAACGCCAGAAAGAGCTGGATTTATTCACCAGTCTGTTACCTTTTGCCACCGCGCTAGAGACACCCGGCATCACCCTGTCACCCGGTTTAGTCCATGCCGCGGATACCGACCCGGATGCAGAAGATCGCACCATTGCCGCTCTACGGCAGATGGTGCAGCAGGCTAAAGAGGCTGGTTTGCGCGTGAGCATCGAACCGCATCTGGACTCGATGGCGACTACACCGGACACCGCGCTGAAACTGGTCGGGGCCGTACCCGGTCTGGAAATCACGCTGGACTGGGCGCACATGATCTGTCAGGGCTTTGCTGCTGGCGATATCCTCACATTGATGCCGCATACCCGTCATGTACAGGTACGGCAGGCCGCACGCAACAAGCTGCAAACCAGCACGGACAAAGGCAAACTTGACCCTGCCCAGATCATGCGCGATCTTGAAATGGCCGGATATAAAGGTGTCGTCTGTGTGGAATATATGAATACCCCCGGCTGGCATGGCATGGAAACGGTAAACACCCTGGTCGAAAGTGCGCACCTGCGCGATCAACTGCGGGCGGCGCGTTCCGTCCATACCTTACCGTGAGATTGACCCAGAATCCTTGGCTTATTATCTATTCCTAAATTTATCCGGTACGGACACGGCATGCCGTGTCCCTGCGATAGTTCTAATTTTAGGATGGGTTCTTACTTAAATTTGAAATACACGAAACGGATGAAAACTTATGGCTGATGTGATGGTGATCGGGGGCGGGCTAACCGGTTTAGCCGCCGCTTACGAACTGGAAAAACAGGGCATTGATTACACGCTGATCGAGGTCAAAAAGCGCCTGGGAGGCAGCATCATCAGCGAAAAGCGTGATGGTTTTGTGCTGGATGGCGGCCCCTTTATTCTGATCCGCACCCAGGAATGGCCGTTTCTGGCGGAATTAGGTCTGGAAGATGCACTCTATTCCATCGCGGAAATGCCCAGCGGCAATACCCTGACCGCTTTCAAAGAAGGCACCCAGGTGCTGACCGATGCGCTCATTAGCCGTATTGAGCGCGGACGTGTGCTGAATCGCATGGCTGTCAGCACTATCGGCCAGATTGATGGTCGCTATGCGATATGCATGGAAAACGGCATGGTCATGGATGCTGCCGCGCTGATCATTACCGCCCCGGCGCGTTTTGCCGAGCGCATGTTTTACACGTTTAATCCCGAAATCAGCCTGCGCTTGCTGAAGTTCCATTATGACACTATCACGCGCGTGTCGCTGGGCTACCGTGAAGCTGATATCAGCCTGCCCATCAGCCCGCCGCCAGACCCCGGTTACGCCTTCGGCCACTGGACGAACAACCCTTATCGTGTGCCGGAAGGCCATGTGCTGCTCCAGGTCGGCTTACGCTTTCCGCTGGATCGCACCACACCGGAAAAGATGATCGCGGAGACGACACGCTCAATGGACTGGTCACCCGAACCGGTGATTTCCCGCGTCGACTACTGGCCGGAATCGCACTCGCTCGCATCTTACAGCGCAGACCACGATGCAATCATGACCGAGATTGAGTCACTTTTGCCGCCGGGGGTAGTCTTAGCCGGTAATGATTACCGCGCCAATCGTTTTGAGGATCGTGTCCTGCACGGTCAGCAGGCCGCGCAGCAAATCAGCGCGTGGATGAAATCGCGCTAAACAAAAAATGGGGTTTTATACTCCAGGCATAGTCCATCAGTACTCATGTACCCCCCACCGGGTTGAAAACATATCAATCTGTTCTATAATGCTGCGTCATACACTATTTGCCCCAAATACTACTCTCTCGCTATAATTCTTCCTTTAAGGGTGAGCCTGTAGGGTTATGATCGGACGTAAATTACGCAATCGCTATCAAGTCGTTGAACACCTGGGGGATGGGTCGACAGCGCGAGTTTATAAAGCGCGGGATACACGCTTAGATCGTGATGTTGCGTTGAAGATTCTGCTGCCTCATGTCCGGGATACGACCCAGCGCCGGTTTTTCCAGGAAGCGATGGCCGCAGCACAGCTTAATCACCCCAATATCATGGCCATTTATGATGTGGATGAAGACGAAGATCAGTATTTTCTGGTAGTGGAGTATGTGGAAGGTCAGTCACTGACCGCCTTTATCCCCTCAGAGCCTGCCATTGTGGTCGACCTCGGCTCACAGATCGCGCTGGCATTGAGTTATGCCCATGACCAGCAGATTATCCACCGCGATATCAAACCCGCCAATATTAAAGTCACGCCGCAGAATCAGGTCAAGATTATGGATCTGGGACTGGCATTGGGCCGTGGCAGCAAACGCATGACTGCCGAAGGCATGATTATCGGCACACCGGCTTATCTGTCACCAGAGCAGGCGCAGGGGCATGAGCTGGATCATCGTACTGATATTTATTCGCTGGGGATTGTGTTGTATGAGATGGCAACCGGTCAACTGCCGTTTGATGCGGACGATCTGCGCGCGCTGCTCATCCAGCAGGTGCGCCAACCGGCACCCCCGCCCCGACTGCTGATACCGGATTTGTCGCCAAGTATGGAACAGGTGATTCTGAAGGCGCTGGAAAAAATCCCGGCGCGGCGCTTTCAATCCGCGCGGATTATGGCCGAGGCGTTGCATGATGCGCTGCTCTCCGTGACCGCCCCTGATTCACCGACACTCCTCAAACGCTCTACAGAACAGATCAGCATGAACCGTGGACAGCGGAAAGTCACACGTTTAATTCTGGCGGATGACCACACCGTGCTGCGTAAGGCGTTAATCAGCTCACTGGAATCCAACCCGGATTTCGCGGTGGTGGCTGAAGCGGCAGACGGACAGGCAGCGGTGGATCAGGTAATGTTACTGATGCCGGATGTGCTGCTGCTGGATTTAAACATGCCGGGACGCGGCGGGCTGGATGTGCTGCCAGAGCTTAAGTCAAGAGCGCCATCGGTTAAGGTGCTGGTGCTGACCGGACGTGAGGAAGACTGGTATATCGTGCGAGCGCTGCGGGCTGGCGCCAACGGCTACCTCCTCAAATCAGCCGATGAGAACGAACTGATGGACGCCATCAACAAAGTGATGGAAGGCCAACTGGTACTGGGGCGCGGTGTCGCGGAAAAAGTCGTGACCGGTCTGCTGAACGATGAAGATAAAGTCAAAAAACTGACCAACAGCGAACGCCAGCTACTGCTCTATGTCGCTGCCGGTTATGAAAACAGCGCGATTGCCCAGCGGCTCAATTTGTCGATGCCGATGGTGATCGAAACCCTGGCCGGGGCCATGGATAAGCTGGACGCGAAGGATCGCAACTCGGCGGCCTTACAGGCGCTGAAAATGGGGTTTATTCTGCTGGAAGAATTGCACGAACTGTAGCGTTAATTCAGGGCAGCGTTTGCACGAAGTCGTCAAAGCTGTTGAGGTTGTTCATGGCGAATTGCGTCATCGTCCATAAGTCACCATTGGGTACGCGGGTGATAGTGGGGTCGGGTGGTTTGACGTGCTGAAAGAGGTTGTAGAGATCGTCCAGGCGCCGATCGTGCTGAATGCGCATCCGCGTGAAACGCCCCAAAGCGCGGTTAATCGCATTGATTGACTGCACCATCCGCCGTGTTTCCAGCGACTCATAATAATAGGTGTAGCGCCAGGTGCGGTGCTCATCCATCATACCCTCGACCTGATCCAGCGCATATCGCAGCGCGGCCAGTGTGCGCTCTTGATCTGCAATCGGCTGTGTTCCGATCATTTGTTCCAGCAAATTAAGATACGTCGTCACCTGAGCAAGACGCTTTTGATATTCGCTGTTTACCCGCCAGAGTTTCTCAGCGGGAGCCGACATAGTTTTTCTCCAGACCAGCAGGTACTCGAATTTCCGACATTGTAACATGTTTTATATGGCGCGGTATGCACACCAACCCACGTTCCCCCTGCGTTTAGGGTGTATACCCCCCATAATACGCTAAAATACCGTAAACTGATAATAAATTTCTAGTAAATTTCTTTCAGAACTCTTGTTCTAATTTTATCGCATTTTTATACTAGGTGTGATATGATGATGATGGATAAATCTCCATTGTAACAACAGCAAACGAACCAGAAAAACAGTTTCAAACACACGCATTGGAGTTCATCCTGTCCAACAATTAGGTTAAAAGGTATAGCGGCATGAGTGATGAAGACCTCGAAAATGAGGACGAAATCGAAGACGACGAGGAATTAGACGAAGACGGCGATCTGGATATCGACGACGATGAGGCCATGAGCCAGCGTCGGACTGGTCTTGTACGCCCGTTTAGCTCCGGTAGTGGTAGTAGCTATGGTTCATCTTCACGCTTACCTGGTAGCGCTCCGGGCAGCACGAGTAGTAACGCGCCACGTACCGACCCGGGTGCCAGTCGTTATGGTAGTCAATCGAATTTACCGGGTAGTCCTCCCAGTGGGGGTTCAACCTACGGTAATCGTCCTTCTTCGCCCACCAGTGGCGGCACGACATATGGCAATCGGCCATCAACGCCGACATCACCCACCAGTGGTGGCGCAACTTACGGTAATCGACCGTCATCCCCGACATCGCCCACCAGTGGTGGCAGCTCAACCTACGGCAATCGACCGTCAACGCCATCATCACCCACCAGTGGCGGCAGTTCGACTTACGGCAATCGGCCAGGTACGCCCTCGTCACCGTCAGCGCCTTCGAGCAGTGGCTCGTCTTATGGCGGTAACCGTCCCACATCACCCTCATCACCCGCTTCCGGCAGTTCTTCAGGTTCATCCAGCAGTTCACCTGTTAAGAAGGATGAGCCCAAGAGCAGGAATCCCTTAAGCGGGATTTCCAATGTCACGCAGGGGCTGGGTGGCTTGCGGGATCGTCTGCCGGGGGGCGGCAATAAAGACAATAAACCCGCCGCGCCCAAGTCGAGTGGCGGCGGCTCTAATCCCCTGAGCAAAGGCATCGGTGGCCTGCGGGATCGTCTGCCGGGCGGCAATAAAGACAGTAAACCCGCCGCGCCCAAAACAAGCAGCGGCGGCTCTAATCCCCTGAGCAAAGGTATCAGCGGTCTGCGTGACCGTCTGCCGGGCGGCAATAAAAGCGGCCCAACCGCCAGCGCTTCATCTGCGGCACCTTCAAGACCGGGCATGTCGTCCGGCGCGAGTTCCGCGGCCAGTCCATCACGTCCATCATTTGGCGGTGGACGCTCGACGACAGCCGATAAGCCCGCCACTCCTAAAGGAGACGCGAAAAAAGGTCAAAGTCTGGCTGAACGCTTAAAAGCCAGCCTGCCATTTGGCGGTAATGCCACTAAAAAGACCACCATGCGCGAAAAGGTGGAGCGCGCCAGCAAAGCGCCAAAGGTTGATGAAGCAGGGCTGACGCTCGATAACAAGCTGGATATTCTCGGCGTGGGGCTGTTGTTAGGCTCGCTCGCGCTGTTTTTCAGCAGTATGTCGTCCACACAGGGGCAGTTGACGCAGCCGGTTTTGAACGCGCTGTCGGAACTGCTCGGCTGGGGCGCACTTGCCGTGCCGGTCACCATGTTTGCGATTGGCATCTGGCTGATTATCCGTCATTTTGGCGAAGATGCCCCGATGATTGACCCAGTGCGCATCAGCGGCGTGGTGCTGGTGTATACCAGTCTGCTGATCACTTTCCAGTATATTGACTCGTTCCAGTCGCTCTACACGCTCAGCCTGCTGGATGACTTCCTGAAGTTGTCGATTAATGCCGGACGTGGCGGCGGTTGGGTCGGCGCGCAACTGTATAAGGTGCTGGTGCTGAATATCACCGAATTAGGTGGTATGTTTTCGCTGGCTGGTCTGTATATCATCAGCCTGATGCTGATGCTGCGTATCAGCGCGGCGGAACTGGCGATTTTCGTCATCAGCATCGGGCGCAGTTTTGCAGCGGCGCAATCACGGCGCAGCCAGGAACGTGCTGCCCGCGCACGATTAGCCGCAGCCACACAGGCGGCCCGGGCTGAGCTTGAGGTGAGTGTCAGCAAACCTGTCACGGCAGAACTGAGCGACGGTAAAGCCGCCGCAGCCCTGCCCATGGGCGAAACGCTGCCTCTACCTGAACCGCGACCCATCCCGATCACGAAGGGTGGCCGTACAGTGACCGCTTTCTTCGGTGAAGATGGCGAACTGGTACCTGTCGAAAATGAAATGAATCAGCAAGCGGCCAGCATGGGCAAACAACCTGCGGCAGAGGCCAGGTCTTCCTTTGCCTCACGCCTGATGAATGCCGTGCCATTGAGCTTACCGGGTGGCAGCAGCAAGTCTGACGACAAATCCGCCACGGATAAACCGGCTGAGGAAAAATCAGGCGGTCTGTTGAGCGGTGGCCTGTTCAGTAAAATCACATCGATTGCCGGACGCGATAGCGGTGTGGAAGCCGAAGCTGAGAAAAGCCCGGCAGCAGCATCAGCCCCGGCGGCGCAGGCGGCTAACGGCGCGAGTGCGCCAGCGACCCCCACGTCTAATCCGGCGGCACCAGCAGCGACCAATCTGCCACCACAGACGGCACCCAATGGCACATCCGCGCCGGGGATGCCGCGCACAGCGTCTTTCAATCGGCCTCAAGCGCCGCAGTATGCACCACCCGCTAGCAGGGACACCAGTGAGCGCACCCCATCAGTGGGTGATCTGGCACGCCCGCAAACACCCAACGGTGTTTCATCACCGCAGCGCCCAGCAGAGACTACGCCGCCACCCTATCGCAGGCCGGAGGATGCACCCGCGTCACCCTATGGTCGGCCAGCCGATGCTGCGCCGCCTGTCAGCCCATCGACGCAACAACCCGCAGCCCAGATGCCACAGGTGGCTGAACCCGTCGTCGAAAAAGGCGATAGTGAAGATTTATCAACTCTGCCACCAGCCAAGCCCAAAGGTATTGATTTTGCAGCATCGCGTCCGACAGCAACCAGTCCGTTTGGCTCACCCACAGCGAACCGACCACCGGCTTCAACTATCCCCGCGGCTTTGACCGATGAGGACGAGGATGAAGATGATGGCGACGATGTACAGGAAGAACAGCTTCCAGCATCCGAGCGCAATCAGCGTCTGGATGCGCTGCGAGCCGGTTACTTCAAGGGAGCATCCGCGAACCCACCGGCGACCAGTGGCGATAAGGTCGAAGCACCGACTCCGCCGAATGTGGTCAGGTCGCCGAGCCGTCCGCTGACACCGGCAGCTTATCCATCGGATGCGAACACGACACGTCCGGCGCCGCGCGTGGCTTACAGCGATGACAGTAGTCTGCGCGATAAAGTCGATGACACACCCGACACTCGCCGACCCAACGCGCCAGCCGCCTCAGTTGGTGCCAATGGCAATGGTGCCAGCTCATCTTTCCGCCGGCCAGAAACCCCGCCGATTTCCGGCGCACAGGCCCCGCATCCAGCGGGAAAGCCGCGTAAAGTCTGGAAACTGCCGGACTTCCGCACCTTGCTGAACCCCGGTTCCGAAACGGATTTTGACCGCGAGACGCTGCTGCAACGGGCGCGGGTCATTGAGGAAACACTGCAAAGTTTTGGCGCACCCGGTCGCGTGGTTGAGGTCAATACGGGCCCGGTGATTACGCAGTTTGGTGTCGAGCCGGATTATCTGACCACCCGCAGCGGCAAGAAAAACCGCGTCAAGGTCGGCGCGATTGCCCAGTTGGATAAGGATTTGCAGCTGGCACTCGGCGCGAAATCCATCCGTATTGAAGCGCCAGTGCCGGGTAAAGGTTACGTCGGCATCGAAGTGCCAAACGAAGAAGCCTCCGTCGTGAGTCTGCGTGACGTGATGGAGTCCGACGAATTCAAGAAGATCAAAGCCAAGTCACCACTGGCGATTGCGCTCGGTCAGAGTGTGGACGGTGCACCCGTCGCGGCGGATCTCGCCAGCATGCCCCATCTGCTGGTGGCTGGTACCACCGGTTCCGGTAAATCGGTGCTGGTCAATGCGATTATCACCAGCCTGATCCTGAGCAATCCGCCGGATCGCGTGAAATTCATCATGGTCGACCCCAAGCGCGTGGAGTTGACCGGTTATAACGGCATTCCGCATCTGATCGCGCCGGTCGTGGTTGATCTGGAACGCACTGTCGGCGTCTTGAAATGGGTCACGCGTGAGATGGATGAGCGCTACAAGCAGTTTAGTGCTGCCGGGGCGCGTAACATCGAGGACTTTAACAAGCACCTGAATGCCGAGCAGGAACAGATGCCCTATATTGTCGTGATTATCGACGAATTGGCGGATCTGATGATGCTGGCACCCGACGAAACTGAGCGTGTCATCACACGTATCGCGGCGCTGGCCCGTGCGACCGGCATCCATCTGGTGATCGCGACGCAGCGGCCATCGGTGGATGTCGTCACCGGTCTGATTAAAGCCAACTTCCCGGCGCGTATCGCCTTCGCGGTGGCCGGTGGTGTGGACAGCCGCGTGATTCTCGACCAACCCGGCGCGGAACGTCTGCTGGGTAAGGGTGATATGCTCTACCTCAGCGGTAACTCCCCGTCAGCGGTGCGTTTGCAGGGTGTATATGTGTCCGACGCGGAAATCCCCAATATCACCCGTTACTGGAAGATGGCGGCGGGTGATGATATCCAGAGCAAACCGCTGACCGTGCTGAATGTCAACGACGGTGAGCAGGAAACATCGCGCAGGGTCGATTCCAACAGTGCGTCGCGGCTGGCGCAGAGTAATCTGTGGGGCGGTGATGACGATGACGACGAGGATGATAACGGTTCCAGCCTGAGCGACAACGATCAGGACGAGTTGTACGATCAGGCGGTAGAGATGGTGCGCCGCTTAAACAAGGCTTCCGTCTCGCTGCTGCAACGCCGCTTGCGCATCGGTTATACACGTGCGGCGCGCTTGATCGACATGATGGAAGAAGAGGGCATCGTCGGCCCGGCACAGGAAGGCAGCAAGCCGCGCGACGTGCTGCAAATGTAAGATCATAATCAGAGGGTGTGAGGCACTTTCCCTGCACCCCTTGTCCAAAAAAACCCTCTGCCACTGTTTTGTGGGAGAGGGTTTTTGTTTATCAGATTCCGATCATCATCTCAGCAGATTTATGTAATGCTGCGTGTCGCGCAGATATACTTACTCCGCTTCGAGCAAAGTCACCGGGGCGATTTCCTCTAACCCAGCCTGTAATGCATCGGCATCACCGACCACCACAATCACCAGATCATCGAGGCTGATCACCTCCTGTGCAGCGGCGGTAACGGCGGTGCCATCCACTGCTTCGACTGCTCCCAGATAATTACTCAGTTCCTCGATATCCAGCCCGCGCAGTTTGAACGAGGCCAGCGTATCAATAAACGATTGGTAAGTCTCCAGGTTGAGCGCGAAACTGCCGATCAGGCCGGACTTGACCAGATTCAACTCATCGTCAGTAACCGGATCAGTGCGAATCACTTCCAGTTGATTCAGAATTTCCTCAAGCGCCAGCGCAGCGGTTTCATTACCCGCAGAGCCGGACACAATGAAATACCCCTGATCAGCCGGGAAACTCACGCCGGAGTAAATACCATAGGTATAACCCAATTCCTCACGGACGGTCAGGAACAGACGCGAGGCGGCGGTTCCACCCAGCACACCATTCATCACACTCGCCGACTGACGATCCGGGTTATTACCCATCAGCGCGACATTGCCGATAGCAAACTGTGCCTGTGTGCTTCCCGGACGGTTGACCAGAAAAATCTGCTGACCGGTCTGGACAGGTGGCGCTTCATAAGTCAGGGGCTGTGCAGCCGTATCCGGCCATTCGCCGAAATACTGCTCGACCATAGCCGCCACATCGTCATACGTGAAATCCCCGACGACGAACAACAGCGCGCCTTCCGGGCTCAGTTGCGATTGATAAAAGTCGATCACATCTTCGCGGCTGATCATTTCCAGCGAGTCACGGTCGGCATTCTGTCCATATGGATGCGTACCGTAAATCGTGCTGAAGAAGGTACGCGAAGCAATCGAATCCGGCTCGGACAGCGCCAGATCAATGCTGCTCAGATAGGCATCGCGCTCAACCGCGAAATTATCCTCTGGAAACGTCGGATTAAACACTACATCCGACAACAGTTCAAAACCCAGTTCCGAATCTTCCTGTAAGGCCAGCAGGCCGACCGTTAAGCTGTCCCGGCTGGAACTGGCACCAATAAAGCCACCCACCTGCTCAATTGTCTGTGCGATTTCAGCGGCGCTGCGGCTGTCGGTGCCTTTCGGCAGCAAAGTCGCGGTCAGGTCAGCCAGACCCGCCAGATCAGCCGGAGTAGCACTGTCGCCACCGGGCAGATACAGATCCAGCGAAATGACTGGCAGACCCGGCTGCTCAACCACAATCACATTCAGGCCATTGTCCAGCGTTTTCTCGGTGATATTCGGCAGAGCAAATTCGGTAATCGGCAGTGGCTCCGGCGGCTCACTCTGTTCCAGCACAAAGGCTGGCGGCGGCACTTCGGTATCGGTATCCAGCGGTTCGGCTTCGATATCTTCCAACGCTGTCGGGGGGTCACCACCGGGGGTTGCTGTGAAGACGCTGCGCCGTTCCGGCGTGAGATATTCCGTAATCACGCGTTGAATATCCTCGGAGGTCACTTCGCTGAGGCGATCAATTTCGGTATATACCGCCTGTGGGTCATCAAAATAGAACACAGCGTCCTGGGTGCTTTCCGCCAGATCAGCGGCGGTTTCCAGCGACAGAATGCGGCTGCTGCGGGTCAGGTTAATGACCTTTTCCAGTTCCTCTGCGGGGACACCCTCTTCTAAAATTGCGGCCAGTTCGTCATACATCGCCTGTTCGATCTCTTCCAGGCTGACACCGGCACCCGGCAGCGCATAAATCGAAAACAGGCTGGGGCCGATATTGCCATCGGTAAAGGCTCCCGCAAATAACGCTTCACCTGTATCCTGCAAATTCAGCGCGAAACGGCTGGAATTGCCAAAGCTCAATACCAGTGACAGCACTTCCAGCGCGGTATAGTCCGGGTCTTCACGCGGCGGAATCGCATAGCCGATGAACACCGCTGGCACATTGGCGAAAGCATCCTGCAATTCGACGCGGCGTTCTTCCGTCCGTGCCGAGGCTTCATAAACAGGCAGTTGTGGCGGAGTCTCGCCTGCCGGAATCGCGCCGAAATATTCCTCGATCAGATCCTGCGCCACCTCAACATCAATATCCCCCGCGACAATCAGCGTGGCGTTATTGGGGACATAATAGGTTTCATGGAAGGCCAGCACATCCGCCAGACTGGCCGACATAATATCTTCGGGGCGGCCAATCGGCAGATTCTGATACGGTACGTAATCAAACGTTTCTGTCAAAAGGGCGAAATTGATGCCGGTATACGGCTGATTGCTGTAGCTCTGCTGATATTCTTCCAGCACTACCGCCCGTTGATTTTCGAGGTTCTCGGCGTTCACATCCAGCGAGGCCATACGATCCGCTTCCATCCATAACGCCAGCGGCAGATAGTGCGACGGTAACGCCTCATAATAAGTGGTCTGGTCGCGCGAGGTATACGCATTGGTATCCGCACCGATTTCGGTGAGATATTCAAAATGTCCACCCTTAGTGATATGCGCCGACCCCTGGAACATCATATGTTCAAACAGATGTGCGAAGCCGGTCAGGCCATCGGCGTCATTCGCCCCGCCGACGTTATAGCGCAGGTTCACCGCTACGGTTGGCGCGGAATGATCTTCCACCAGAATGACCTTCAGGCCATTCTCCAGTTCATACTGGGTCACATCAAGCTGTGGTGGAGCCTCATCCTGAGCCAGCGCCACCGGGGAAAAAACCAGTAACAAAAATGCTAAAAGATAAATAGTTTTTCGCATTGCACCTCTCCATCAGATGTGTAATCTATGCTGAAAGTGTAGCATAAGCCACCATTAGGCGAGGAAAATCTATTAAAGCCTTAATTAATCTCCGTTCAGATACGGGAAAAGTCATCATCTTCGACAATGTCACAGCCTGTTGAAAACACATTGCGGAACATTTAAGGAAGGGGGTGCAGTAGTGCCTTATCGAGCTTAGGGTGTGAAAAAACGATAATAGTCACCGCTTGACAACTTGGCCTGAAAGGCTTGTCCATTGACTATTTGATCGAACTGCAAGCGCTCTGGTGATGTTTCATCATCAATGCGGAAGTGACTATCTCCCAAAGCGGTCAATGGCTCCTCACTCCCCGATGATCGAACCAACCAGAGTTGACCCTTGCGTAACACAACACGGAAATTAGTCTCCCAAGGAATGTGGGCACGATAGTGGCCGGGATAGGCATCCCATTCCGATGGATAATCAAATTCAACCGCACCATCGTATTTCTCATTGGTGTACCATGTCGATCCGTGAAA
This sequence comes from Aggregatilineales bacterium, assembly GCA_038258185.1. Lineage (GTDB taxonomy): Bacteria > Chloroflexota > Anaerolineae > Aggregatilineales > Phototrophicaceae > JAIOHN01. The sequence continues at coordinate 18,114 of JBBSQD010000040.1, forward strand.
CGCTTCCACAACCGGGTTCGTGCCATCGGCAGCCGTCATCCGGCCAAAATGCAACAGGTAAAGCTCAAAGTCGGGATGGTGGATATAAAATCGGTCATTGCCATGCCCCTCAAGAGGGATTTGCTGCCCGCTGTGGTGGAGGATAAGGCGCTCATCCTCAGCCGTGAAAGTCAGTGTACTTGTCTGGCTGCGATAAACACCGGCATAATTCTGAGCATTTTCAATTCGGGTTGGATCAGGCATTGAAAGATCAATGGTATCCAGTGAACGATCAAGCTGACCCGCCCTCCACAGGCTCATGGCTTTAAAAGCAGTGTCCCCAAAAGATGGCTGGGAACGCAACACCACGATACCCAGGCCATGCTGGGGGTCAAGCAACAAATCCGCCAGATGACCGGTCATACCGCCACCATGCCAGAGATGCGGGAGACCATCATGCTCGATATTCATCAGACCATAACCGTAAGCGCCGCCGCCGTACCAATCGAATTTCATCTGTTGACCAACTAATTGCTCATAGCTTTCTGGCGACATCAAGCGTCCATTTGGCCCCTGACCTCGATTAAGCAGCATCCGCCCATAGTTTGCCATGTCTTCTACAGTCGAGGCGATACAGCTATCACCCGCATTAGTTTCAATCCAGGCTGCTGGTACCAACGGCTGGCTGGCATGTTCAGGTCGATCATCATATAAATAGCGATACCCTTGTGCTATCCGAGGTCGGATGGCATGGGTCAGGGCCGGCTCACTGTTATTCATTTGCAGGGGATCAAAGATATTGGTTTGAAAAATCGCAGCAAGCGGCTGTTTATAGACAGATTCCAGTATCAAAGCAAGTGTCTGATAGCCTGCATCCGAGTAATAAAAATGACTACCCGGTGCCCAAGCAGCTTCGGTATGCCGCAGCGCCCACACAGCACTTTGCATATCGGGGGTTTGATCGACAATCCCAATCAAACCTGCCGAGTGCGTCAGCAGATGATGGATTGTAATCGGGTCAAAACGGGACTGCACCTGGAACCAGTCAAGATAATCTGTTACCGGGTCATGGAGTTTCAATAGCTTCTGCTCAGCAGCTTGTACTATAGCGAGGGCTACAAAAGACTTGGTGATTGAACCAATTGGAAACAAGTGGTTGGGTGTGAGTGGGGTTTGCCGTTCAAGTTCGGCGAACCCCCAGACGGCCACATGCTCACAACGTTCGGTGTCAAACATAGCCAGCGCTAGGCCTGGGGTACGGCTCATTTGCATCCGTTGGGTGATATATGGCTCAAGTCGTTCAAATACTGTCGCCAAAGTTGCCATGATGCTTCCCTTCTGACTTAAGTTCAGTAGAAATCCGGTCAGTTCAAAGATTGGTCTTGAGTTGATTAGCCTTAGTTCGGATAGTCGAGGGCAACTCTAAATGCCAACTCTTATGTCTAACTGTCCACTCAACGGCATTTGGTAATGTAAGCAGCTGCGTAATCTATGCTGAAAGTGTAGCATAAGCCGCTATTACATGAGGAAAATCTATTAAAGCCTTAATTAAAAAGAGCGCAGTTGCCTGCGCTCTTCAAAGAAGTGACTGATTTTAACGTCTGAACATCAACAGCGGGTCCAGCAAACCGCTGCCGAGTGCCGCCCAACTGGTGTAATTGGGACTGCGCGAGGCGCGTAGCTCAAGGTGCAGATGCGACCCTTGCGAATTACCGGTATCGCCACAGGCACCAATGACCTGTCGCGCTTCGACGACTTCCCCCGCCCGTGCATCACGGCGGCTGAGATGCGCGTGCATCGCAAAGATATGCCCACCGGGGAAGCCCATGTTCGCCAGTGTTTGCCGCGTCGACGGTGGGAGTTGGTTATTCAGGTAACGGATGATCACATAATGCCCATAGCCAAAATTCCAGGCCGGATCGCTAAACACCGAAGAATTCGCCAGCCCTAAGCCCTGTAAAATCGTGCTGGGCTTACCCGGCACATTGCAGCGTGTGCACTCGACAGAAGCCACGCACAACCCGCCGACAGGCCCTGCCAGCATCGCTTCGCCGGTATCGCCGCCATAATCCACACCGTTATGCTGCGGCACCGGCCCCTGAAAACCGCGCACAAAGCGATAGCGCGCCATCGGCACCGGGTATAAATCCGCACTGGTGTAATCCGGGAAAGTCGCGGCAGCGCCAGTCGGTTGAATCACAGCCGGTGTGGTCGAAGTGGTCGCCAGTCCAAAAGCAGCGCAACTCCCGCTGAAGCTTAGTAAATCCTCGCGCGTCCAGCCTTCCTGCCCCTGATAACTCAGCCGAATCCAGCGTAACGTTTCGCCGCTGATGGTTCGTGCTTCCATGACTGTCGCGTTCGCACCCGATGGGATAATCATAACCTGCGCACCCGTCACCGGCGTTTGGCGCAGCCGCGCCCCCGCTGATGCACTCACTGTCGCGATACACGGTAGAGTCGCATCCGGGTCAGGCGCGGGTGTCACCGGCGTTGCTGGCACTGGCACTGACACAGGGGCCGGAGTCGGCACACTGGGGGCGGGCGAAACACTTGGCGTGGGAGTCGTTGTGGGTGAAGTGGCCGACGTTGGCGCAGACTCGACTTTAGGCGTGGAGGGTGTCGCCGCAGGTGCAGCAGCCGCAATCACGCGATTTAAGATATAGGCGTAGGTGGCCGGGGACACGATTCCATAACCAAAATGAGTATGATCGCCCTCGATAGTCAGGACATGACTGCGCAGCCAGCCCACCTGTCAATCCGGAAATTGCAGCTTAAATCACTGGTAAACCTGACCATTTGGCGCTTTGGCACCCTGGTTATCCGGCTGCACATCTAAAACCGTAAGATTATTGGTGCCTTTTGTGGCTTTGAACAAAACTTCATTAGGCAGCGTGCCCGGTGCAGGCCGCACGTTAAATTCGGTTACGCTGGATTCATAGTCCAGCCCCGCAACATGAACCACAGCAATGATCGTTGACATTATTCTGCACCACTCTCATAAATGAATACTTTGATTCTATTTTACTCATAAAACGAGGTGTGGCTAACGACATTTAGCTTAAGACAGGGCAAACGGTTCAGAATTGATTGAAGTAGCGGGCATGGTCGATGCGTGCGCGATGGGATTGAATATCGCAAAAGTAGTCGAAACAAGACGGGCGACCTCGGAAGGTCGCCCATTATTGCTGGGATTTTTCAGCAGGGCTTAGCGCTTATCCTGTACCAGAACGAACACGTTGCCGCTGGGATCTTTGAGCACGGCTTCGATAGTCCCGTAGGGGCGATCAGTTGGCGTTTGCATAAATTCCACGCCTTTTGCGCTCATTTCCTCATAGGCTTTCTGGCAATCGTCGGTTTTCCAGACACCGCCACCGAGTTTGCCAGTTTCCACCAGTTTCGTGAGTGGAGCCACATCTTCCTCGGTGAGATGTCCGCCGGGTTTCAGGGCCGCCAGGTTGTATTCCAGTTCTGGCTGGCTCGCCAGACCCACACTCAGCCAGCGATAATCGCCATTGGTCACATCGTTGCGGATAACAAAACCCAGCTTTTCCGTGTAGAAACGCAGTGCTTCATTTTGATCCTTAGCCCAGATTGTTGTAGCCGAAAGATGGTTAATCATGAGTGATCTCCTAAGCTTCATATAGCTCTGATTTTATAACATTTGTGCTATATTTACTTCTCGAAAATTGCTCTGTTTTCAACGATCTGCTGGTCATCAATATCATGAAGGATGCAGGCACAAAGGGGGATATAAGCGGGTTGGGAAGTGGCACCCGCGCTTGCCCGGTAAGCACTTGGCGAAATACCCGCGGTTTTGCTGAAGAGGGTGCTAAACGACCCCAGGCTTTCAAAACCCACCACGACACAGATCTCAGTAATGCTCATATCTGAGTTGCGCAGGAGTTCTTTGGCTTTGGTGATCCGCTGCTGCACCAGGTACTGATGCGGAGTCTGCTTGTAAATGCGGCGAAACAGCCGAATCAGATAGTATGGAGACAGGGCTACCTCGCGGCTCAGTTCTTCAAGCGTAATCGGGGTGTTATAGGCGCGATCCAGTAAACAGCGCGCACGATACGCTTGTTCATGATGGTTGGAACGCATCAGCAATCACTTCCTCCAGACAATAACACTATAATGACTATAGCACTTTTCCGGGTGTGATGCAGCTAACGCTCAGGGAACAGTAAGGCTTGTTATATGGAGTGGAGGCGCTGCGCCTGATTAACTCAGACGAGCGAAAATTGCCTGGCTGATTCGCGCCAGTGAGAACGTGGATTTTACTTCAGCAGGGGCTTTCTCAGCTTCCCGCTGGGCCTGTTCCAGCGCCAGTGCAGCCTTAGCATGATCGGGTTTGAGGCTTAATGCGCCCTGCAGCAGCGTAATCCGCTGTGAGGTGGTCGTGGCCACCTGTGCCGACAGGTAAAAGGTTTCGGCGCTGGGGGCTGCCAGATGCGCTAAACGCAGCAACTCGCGTGCATAAGCCAGATCGCCATTTTTGATTGCCACTTCAATGGCATAATATTCATCAACAGAATCAAATATTTGTGCAGACATGTTTCCCCCAGGCTTAGTAAACGATGGTCCTGTCAGCTACTGAAAGTGATGGTGATCAAAAACACATTTTTCAGTTTTCAGAGTTATGAAAAGTATAAAGTAAAAATTGCGAATTTTCATGAAGATTTTGTAAAAATTAATGGTTCTTCTTAACTTTGCGGCGCTAACCAAACAGCGGCATACTAAACTGACTATTTTTGGAGGTGTTCTTGATGGCAACGGTACACGATTTAGAAACCCCTAGTGTTCTTATTGATCTGGGTCGCATGGAGGCGAATATCCACCGGATGCAGGACTACTGCAACCAGCACGGTCTGAAATTTCGTCCACACATCAAAACCCATAAAATTCCCGAAATCGCCCAGATGCAGTTGGCCGCGGGCGCCGTCGGCATCGCCTGCCAGAAACTGACCGAAGCCCAGATTTTTATTGACGAAGGCATTAACGACATTCAGATTCCTTATAATATTGTCGGCCCGCAGAAAACCGCCCGTCTGGCGGATCTTTCGCTTTACAATCGCATCACGGTCAGCGCGGATCATCCCGCCGTGATTGCCGGTTTATCCGACGCGGCCAAAGCCAACGAAATCAGCATCCGTGTGATGGTTGATCTTGTGACCGAGATTGGCCGTACCGGCGCCCCCGTCGAGGAAGTGGTGCAGCTTGCCCGTAAAATTGACGCGGACGATCATCTGCATTTTGCCGGGATTCTGGTCTATCCCAGCAACCCCGGCATCCGCCCCTATTTACAGGAAGCGCTGTTCGATCTGAATCACGCCGGCATCGGGGTCGATAGTGTCAGCGGTGGCGGTCTGGGAGCCTCCTTAACAGCGCATCAGGTGCCGGAAATCACCGAACTGCGTGTGGGTACTTATCTCTTTAATGATTGGGGCAGTGTCCGCAAAGGCTGGGCAGAACTGGATAACTGCGCCATGACGGTGATGGCAACCGTGGTCAGCCGCCCCACATCCGACCGTGTGATTCTGGACAGCGGCAGCAAAACCCTCAGCAGCGATCATTTTGAAGGCGAATACGGTTATATTATGGAATATCCCGAAGCGCGGATTTATCAGCTCAACGAAGAACACGCTTATGTCGATATGAGCGAGTGCGATGATCGCCCCATTATCGGTGAGCGCGTGCATATCGTCCCTGTTCATACCTGTGTGGTGACCAATCTCCACAATCAGATTTACGGCGTGGATGGCGAAAATCTGGAAGTCATCTGGAATGTGGCCGCCCGTGGGATGGTCTGGTAACGCTGGTGTTGATGAGAAGAAAGTGATGCGATGCAAACTTATACGGTTCATCTGTTAGGTCTGAAATGTATCCAGTCCCAGGAAAACGCCGGGGATGAAATTTATATCACCTTTAACCGCGAGAAAATCTGGCAGACGTGGGAGCGCAAAATGCACAAAAAACCCCACGACATCCAGTTTGATGAGTTTGATTTTGAAAAAGGCCGCCTGCACGATCACGAAAGCTGGAAAAAAATCGAGCCGTTTGAGCCGGAAGATTATATTTTCCGCCAGCAGACCCGCGATCTCTTTTTTGAAATCTGGGATGCGGATCTGTTTCTGGGCGATGATTATCTGGGGCGCGCACCCGTTTCAGTTAATGATGCTGCGCACGGCACGATTCAGGCCGTTTGCCGCCGTGATGGCGCTCATTACACCCTGACCTATCGCGTAGAACTGGACTAGCTCATGGCTGATTTTATTATCCGTCCAGTGCTGCCGGAGGATGCTCCAGAGATTAATGCACACCGTCGCCGGGTTTCCGACGAATCCGGCAACGGTACTTCATGGTCGCCGGGCGAATACCAGCGCCCCGACGACGACTATCGCCTTCTGATGGAAAAGACCCTCTCGCAGGATAACGCTATGATGTCTGTGGCCGAAGCCAATGGGCAGATTATCGGCCTGATGGTCGCGCAGGGCGGTGTCAAGCTGGGCGACCGGCATATCGCGGTCATTGGCATTGATATTAATCGCGATTGGCGCGGCAAAGGCATCGGCAGCGCGCTGATGCAGCACATGCTGGATTGGGCGCGCAGTCATGCGCTCATTCAAAAGGTTGAACTGGAAGTGCATGCCACCAACCTGGCCGCGATCCATCTCTATGAAAAACTCGGTTTCACGGTTGAAGGCCGCCGCAAAAATGCGTCTTTCAAAGAGGGGATATACCGCGACATCCTGCTGATGGGTATCACCGTCAGCCACGAAGAACCCCATCCCGCACCCAGCGCGATTGACACCCGCTACCCCCGCGATATCTACGCCAAAGTCAGCGAGATTGAGGCGAATCGGGCGAATTTCATCAGCTATATCTCGCATGACCTGCGCAATCCACTGGCGACGATCAAAGGCTTCACCGAGCTGGCGCTGGCCATGATGGATGGCACGTTGGAAATGGAGCGCTTCAAAGAAGATGCGCCACAGCTTGATACCTTCATCCGCCCCATTTACGAATCCGCCGCACGGGCCGCCGATGGTATCGACAAGCTGCTGGATATGGGGCGGCTGGATGCGCTGCAATGGCCGCCCACCGAAGCCTGCAATGTGGTGGACACGATCGAGGAACTGATCGAAATCGCCAACCCGGTGCTGAAGACCAAACAGATCCAACTGGAGGCGACACTCCCGCAGGATTTACCGTCTGTGCAGGCGGTGTGCCATCATCTGGCGCGGGTGTTGGGTCTGGTGCTGGATAACGCCCTCAAATACACACCGTCTGAAGGCAAAATCTGCATCACGGCACAGGCAGAAAATGCCGCGCAGGTGCTGGTTCAGATGACGGATAACGGCATTGGCATCAGCCCGGAAAATCTGCCACAGGTGTTTACACCCTTCTGGCGCGCACCGGAAGGCGCGGTTCAGGAGCAGAACGGTTTCGGCCTCGGCCTGACGATTGCGCGGGGTTTCATCGAAAAAGTCGGTGGTACACTATCGGTGGAAAGCGACTATGGCACCGGCACCACCGTCTCGATTCAAATCCCCATCGCCCGAATAACTTAAGGCTGCCCATCTATGAATCCGTTACCCACACCAGTATATATCAATAAGATCATTCAAGGGGATGCGCTGGCTGTGCTGGCGACTCTGCCCGAAAAATCCGTTGATCTGATTTTTGCTGACCCGCCCTACAATCTTCAGCTTCAGCAGGAATTATGGCGTCCCAATTTAACCCAGGTGGATGCCGTCGATGATGACTGGGATCAGTTCGAGAGCTTTGATGATTACGACAATTTCACGCGCCAGTGGCTGACCGCTGCCCGGCGTGTGATGACCGACAACGCCACCATCTGGATATCGGGCACCTATCACAATATCTTCCGCGTGGGGACGCTGCTGCAGGACCTCGATTTCTGGATACTCAATACCATCACCTGGTTCAAGCCCAACGCCATGCCCAATTTTCGTGGCACTCGACTAAAAAATGATATCGAATTTATCATCTGGGCGAAGAAGAACGCTAAAAGTTCCTACACATTTCATCATCACCAGATGAAACAATTCAACGATTTCAGCCAGGGTAAGCAGTTAGGTTCGGTCTGGAAAATTCCCGCCTGTGGGGGTGAAGAACGCCTTAAAGGGGAGGATGGCAAGAAGCTGCATCCGACCCAGAAGCCAGAAGAACTGCTGAAGCGCATTATCATCGCCAGCAGCAGCCCCGGCGATGTCGTGCTCGACCCCTTTTCCGGCACGGGCACCACGGCGGTAGTGGCGAAACAGCTTCACCGCCAGTGGATTGGCATCGAGCAGGATGAGACTTATATTCGCGCTTCACAGCAACGCATCGACGCGGCACAGCCGATTGACCCGCAAGACCCGCTGATTCAGGACAGCTTAGAGGACAAACCCGCCCGCATTCCGTTTAAGCGGCTCATCCAGCAGGGCTATCTCAAGCCAGCGCAGAAATTGAAGCTCGACTCGCCGGAACATGACGCGGTGGTTCTGGACAATGGCCTGATTCAAGCCAATGGCTTCACCGGCTCGATTCACAAGGTCGGCGCCCAGCTCAAAAATGCGCCGTCCTGCAATGGCTGGGCGCACTGGACGTATTTAGATAAAGATACCGGCAAATATGAAATTCTGGATGTGCTGCGTAAGAAAATACGGGCTGAGGATGAAGCATAAAAAAACGGGCGTCTCTCCGAAAAGATAGCCCGTTTGTCGGTTAACCCTGTACCAGATAACTCTTGTGGATCGGTTTGGTGCCCAATCGTGTGATCAGTGTCCCGCCTAGCCCGACGGACACCACCACCACCATGCCGATTAAGCCCCCCACCTGCCCCACAGATGTCAGCAGCAGCGCATTGCAGGCCAGCACCAGCATGATATTGCCCACCACCGCGATAATCAGCGGCGGTAGCGTGGCTTTGGTCAAACGGCTCGTGATCATATCGCCCACCAGCAGCGACATGGTAATCCAGCCCGAAAGCGACATCCCCAGAAAGATCAGCGCGGCAATCAGATAAAAGGGCAGCAGAATCAAGCCCAATGGCGGCACCGCTGCGAAAATCATCGCGACGCCAAACGTAATGCCGACCAGCAGCAGAATGACCATAAAACCGGTCAACCCTAGCCGCTGCGGATAAGTCGAAACGGCTTCCTCAATATGGCTGATCTGACGCGGGAAAATCACGACGGCCAGCACCGATAAGCCGGACAATCCCAGCGTACCCAGCAGCGAGAAAATCGCCACGATAGAGCCTAAGGCCACCGTGCCACTGTTAAAATTACCCAGCGAACGCAGCGGTTCCACCACTGACATGATTTCGCTGTCGTTACAGTTTCCCAGCGCTGGCGGACTCACGCGCTGGTCATTGACCACACCGCCGCAGGCGAACACAGCGCCAGTGATTTGTGCGCCTTCAAGGATGGTAATCTGCTCACCGCGCACATTCAGGTCGCCATCAATGCGGCCATCAATCACCGCCTCGCTCACCAGAAACGTGCTGTCGCCGTGGATCTGCGCACGGCTGTCCAGCGTGACTCGCTCACCCAGCGCGGTCAGATCACCCTGCACCTCGGCCATCACGGTCATATTCGCGCCGACCAGCGCGGCATCCCCGCTGATTCGTGCATCAGCTTCCAGGTCAATCTGGTCACCCACCAGCACCAGATCATCATTGACCGTGTGATTCACGCTCAACGTATCACCCAATGAGATATTATCGAGATTAATCCATTCAGAAGGCGGCGCGTACTGTAGCAGGACATTCGCCAGCGCGATCACGCCAACGATAGCCACTCCTAACAGCACCAGCACCCGACGACTACGCATACATTATTCCTCTTTGCGCCTTACTGCACATGACTAGTAGCACGGCTGCGTGGGCCAAAGCGCACCAGCCATAATAACGAAATCGGTATCAGCGCCACCATAAACAGTGGCACTTCCGGGTTGGCGGACAGGAAAGTCTGCACCTGAAGCACAAACCACTCCAGCGAGGCCATCCCAAAGGCCAGCAGCGTGACCACCCCCTGAATGAGTCCATTCAGCGCCGTCGCACTGCCGATCAGACTCAGCATAAACCAGGCAATCCCCAGCAGCAGCGGCATCATCACCAGTGCCACCAGCGACAAACTGAGCGCCAGTGCCAGCCCGGATAAACGCGATAACTGCTGCGGCTTGATCGTTTGCGCCAGCCGCGCCATGATATTCATCGCCAGCCGTTGTGGCGCACGTTCATGCGGGGCATTCCGCATCATACGATCCACCTGTTGCAGGCGGTCAAACGTATCCGCGGCGCTCATATCCTGGTTTAACTGGTGTTGCAGTTCATCGAGCGCGTCGGATGTCAGATTTTCATCGAGCGCTTCCTGCATCAGGCGTTTTTGTCGTTCATTCGCCATCACAAACTCTCCAATATGGGTTTAATCAGGTTGTTAGCCTGGGACTGTGTACTGAGTTTATCCGCCAAAGCTTGCCTCGCCCGAAACAGGCGGCTCTTGATGGCGCTTTCCGTGGTATCTAAAATATCTGCAATTTCTGCATACGAATAATCATACCAATAGCGTAAAACCACGGCTGAACGGTACTCGGTACTCAGTTCGTTAAGTAACGCCTGGATCGCCTGACTGCGCTGGTCGCGGATCGTCGCTTCCTCCGGCTGCGGCTCATCACTACTCAACATAATATTGGGTGGCAACGGCTCATCCAGCGAAAGCCATTGTAAACGCCGCCTTCGCAGACGGTCGATACAGTGATTGGATGCGATAGACAACACCCACGTCTTAAACGAGCGTGCCGGGTCATAACGTTCCAGGTTCATATAGGCGCGTATAAAAGCTTCCTGTGATGCGTCCTCAGCCTCAGTCCGTTCGCCGAGCATCCGGTAACACAGGTTATACACCGCGTTTTGATAGGTATTCACCAGTTCGGCAAAAGCATCCTGATCGCCTTCCAGGGCGGCTTCTACCCACTGCAAAATAATTGGATCTGCTACAGACACGTCCTCAATCCCCTGTGTACCGCACAACAGAATCGCTTCATCAATGTTGTACGATCTAATAGCCTATACGCACGGTACAGGCAAAAGTTGCGCTAGTCGGTTTCTGGCGTGTCGTCATCTCCAGGATCGTTCATAATCACCTGTGGGAAATAACACAACACCAGCCGGTAAGGTCTTACATCAGCACCAGCATTTTTTTCTTCAAGATCGTGATACTGACCAATCAGATCCGACAGACCTTTGGCAAAGTCCGCCGCCTGTTCTTCCGTCAGCATCAGCCGCATAGTAGCCAGTTTGCTCAACGTCTGATTCATATAATCGGCATCGTCTTCCGGGAAATCAATCAACCCGGCACGCATACTCTCCACCACACTCTGCCGCGTATCCTCGAAAATACCATCCAGCAGAATGCTGACACTGTTATTCTCAAGGTCGGCCATTTCATTGGGGGACAGCAGCCCTTTGGCAGGGCTGTAGGTATGCGCCCGCACGAGGTAAATCTTCTCAATAATGCCGGAGACAATCCGCGTATCCACCACACGGATCAGGCCATGTTCTTCCAGCATATTGACATGGTAATACAGTTTGTTGGGGGGCAGGCCGAGCATCTTCGCGGCCTGTTTCACCGTGTGCGGTTTGTCACCAATCGCCTCAATAATCCGCAGCCGTAAGGGGTCGGCCAGCACCTTGAGGGTTTCCAGATTGTCTATGACGAAACGTTCATCAATATGCAGCTTGTCTTCAATGATATCTGACATGATTTAGAATCCAATACGTTTTACTCATTGCCTCTAATAATAACGCCGAGGCAGGGCTTTGACTATGTGAGTCATCGGGCTTGTGCCATAAAATCCTGCGTGGGCAACTTATTCCGGGGTTTATTGCAAAATCGCTAACCCTACCCGGCAGTATTCCTGTACAGGCGTTCCGGGTAGCCGTTAGCAGAGGGTGACTATCTAAGCCTGGCGACCATCATTTTACAGACTGGCCGTCAATACAGTTTCTTCTACCGGCTCTTCCTTAAAAGAGTCAGCAGCTATCGGTTCATAATCCGGCAGATTCGCTTCCATATGGCGGATCACGGGCAGCGCATATACCGCCAGCGTGACCACTGTAACGCTGATACCCGCCAACAGCATCATCAGGCCGATGCCTGACCCCGGCCCCGTGCCCACCAGCGCCGCGACCCGCTCCCAGCCTGCCTGACCCACCGCCGGCTCAAACACCTGATCGGCCAGTGGCCCCACCAGCAGATACGATAGAGGCAGCAGAAGCATACTGATCTGTCCCATGGCGGCAAACACCCGCCCCTGAATATCTGGCGCAACTTTCGCCTGCATCATCGACATCGCCGCCGCATTGATAAACGGAATGGGGATGAGCAGCACGGCATAGACAATTCCCAAAGCCAGATCGGTACGCGCACTCCCAGCGAAAGCCAGCAGCACACCCGTCACCGCCACACCGATCATAATCGTATGAATACGCGGACGCGTGCCACCCCACGTGCTCATGATGACTGCCCCCACCAGCATCCCCAGGTTGAGAATACCCAGAATAAGCCCCATCAGCGCTTCATTATTGCCGGTACGCGCTAATAAATAGGGCGTAGCCAGTACCATCACACCACCCAACAGAAAATTCACCAGCGAGATATAGATCGTCGTAAAAAACAGCGTCCGCCGCTGCCACAGGTAATTCAGGCCGCCTAATGCCTCGCGCCATGCCGATCCACGTGTCGCCAGACCTTCAGCGGTTTGTTCTGGCCGTGGGATGTTCACCCAGTAAACGACCCAGACTGCCACCACAAACGTCGCCAGATCAATGACGATGGAGCCGATTAACCCTACCAACGCATACACCGCCCCGGCGACAATCGGCGCGACAACACCTGCTGCGGGGCTGGTCATCTGC
>JBBSQD010000041.1:0-30928 GCA_038258185.1 Aggregatilineales bacterium
CAGCAAGCACTTACCCTGGAACTGACCGGGGAACACAAAATGCTGCGCGACGCAGTGCGCGATTTCGCTCAGAAAGAGATTGTGCCGATTGCCACAGAATTTGATGAAAGCGGTGAATTCCCCTTGGACACCATTAAAAAAATGGGGGCGATGGGACTGATGGGCATTGAAGTGCCTGAAGAATATGGCGGCGCGGGCATGGATAGTCTTGCTTATGTGCTGACGATGATCGAAGTCGCCAAAGCGGATGCCAGCCACAGCACGATCATCAGCGTGAACAATTCGCTGTACTGTCACGGCCTGATGAAATTCGGCAATGAAGACCAGAAGCAGCAGTTTCTGGTGCCGGTTGCCAGCGGCGAGAAGATCGGTGCTTACAGCCTGACGGAGCCGATGTCCGGCAGTGATGCCGGGACGATGGAAAGCCGCGCCGTACTCAATGCGGAAGGCACACACTATATCATCAATGGGCGCAAAAGCTGGGTCACCAGCGGCCCGGTGGCGGATTTTATCGTGCTGTTCACCATGACCGCGCCGGAACTGCTGCACAAGGGCGTCACGGCGTTTTTGATTGACGCCGATCAGCCCGGTTTTATCCGCGGCAAAAAAGAGCCCAAGCTGGGCATCCGTGCCAGCGCGACCAGCGAAATTATCTTCGAGGATTACGCCTGCCCTATCGAGAATGTGCTGGGTAAACCCGGAGATGGCTTCAAAATCGCCATGACGGTGCTGGATGCCGGACGCATCGGCATTGCGTCGCAGGCGTTAGGCATCGCGGAAGCGGCCTATGAAGCCAGCCTGACGTATGCGCGGGAACGGCAGGCTTTCGGCGGGCCTATCGGCCAGTTCCAGATGATCCAGCAGAAAATCGCGGATATGAAAACCCGCATCGAGGCCAGCCGCCTGTTGATCTACAACGCGGTGCAGGCCAAGGAACGCGGCAAAATCGACGGCGGACGCTATACGCTGGAGGCCAGCATGGCGAAACTTTTCGCCAGTGAAACCGCGATGTTCGTCACCGATGAGGCGCTTCAGATTCACGGTGGCATGGGCTACAGCAAGGAAATGCCTGTTGAGCGTTATTACCGTGATGCGCGAATCACGCGCATTTACGAAGGCACCAGCGAAATTCAGCGGATGGTGATCGCACGTAACGAACTGGGACTGCGCTGATGCGCGCAGCAGTCATCACTGGACATGGCGGACTGGACGTTATTGACATTGCAGACGATCTCCCGATGCCGGAACCGCAGCGTGACGAAGTGCGCGTTCAGATGAAAGCTGCGGCGCTAAACCGGCTCGATATCTGGGTGCGCGAGGGCTGGCCGGGGCTCAAACTGGCGCTGCCGCATGTTATCTGCGCGGATGGTGCCGGGATTGTCGATGCGGTTGGCGAAGGTGTGACCTATTTCGCGCCGGGGGATCGGGTCAGTATTGACCCGACGATTGTGCAGGCGGATAGTCCAGCGCTGTATACCGGACTGGAAAATCAGTCGCGCATCCAAATTCTGGGTGAGCATACACCGGGTGTAGCGGCGGAGTATGCCGTTTTACCCGCGCGAAATCTGCTCAAAATCCCGGATCACATCAACTTTATCCAGGCCGCAGCCGTGGGGCTGGTTTACCTGACCGCATGGCATTCACTGATTACGCGCGCGGGGTTACGTCCCGGCGAGTCCGTGTTGATCGTCGGCGCGGGGGGCGGCGTAAACAGCGCCAGCATCCAGATCGCCAAACTGGCCGGGGCGAAAGTTTATGTGGTGGGCAGCAATGCTGAAAAATGTGCGCAGGCCAGCGATTTAAGCGCGGATGTCACCATCAACCGTGAAGATACGCCGGAATGGTCAGGTGAGGTTTATAAGCTCACAGACAAACAGGGGGTCGATATTGTGGTGGACAATGTTGGACAGGCGACCCTTAATGACAGTATGCGGGCGGCGAAAATCGGCGGGCGGATCTTGATCGTTGGCGCAACAAGCGGGCCTAATGTCGAAATTGATATTCGCTATATCTTCAGCAAGCATCTGAACATTATCGGCAGCACGATGGGGCCGCATCAGGATTATGTGAAGGTCATGAAGCTGATTTTTGAGGGACAGCTACAACCGATTATCGACAGTGTGCTGCCGCTCAGTGAGGCGCGGGAAGCCCAGCGCCGACTGGAAGAATTTGATGTGTTTGGGAAAGTGGTGCTGGAAATTTAATGCGCAAAGAGAAAACCCTCAAAAATAACCCGGTGGGTACCGTCCGTTACTGGTGGGGATGGGCGCTGTTTTCGCGTCAGTTTGAGATGGACGTCAATGTACCACCGATACGTATCGCGGAGCATCTGGGCAAAGTGCGCCAGCCCATGCAGGGTTTTCCGATGGCGACCGAACGCTCAGTGACCATACGCGTGGTAGAGTCAGAACGCATCTACACCTTTGATATGCGCATCAAACATCGCTCCCGTGGGGTAAATTACACCAGTGTGAAAGCGGCAGGGCGCATTGTCTACAGTGAGGGTTATGCAACGTCGATCATCCGTGGGGATGTGCGCCTGGGTTGGGTCTATTTTGCCGCGCATATACTGAGCTTCATTGGCGTCATTGTCGGTCTGGTCATAAGTACGCTAGGCGGCGCACCAGCATTTTCCGTCCCGATTTTTGCCTTCATCGTGCTGGCTGTCCTGTATGCTACGTGGCGCATTTACGCGGACTATATCGAGCTTCAGGCCATGCTAATGAACCAGATTGAAATGGCCTATTTAGAGCAGCTTGCCTCTGACCAGGGCAAGGTATCAGACGATGATAATGACAACCCTGTATCCGAAATCTATCCGGTCAACCGGGCAAAACGCTCATAATTTTTATTCGCAATTCAAAGGCGCTATGGTATGAAAAAATTTCTGATCCTGTTTAGTTTATTGATCGTCAGCCTGCCGGTGATGGCGCAGAGTACTGCCACACCCACCGCAGAGCCGGGCGAAGAAAATCGAGAAAAACTTATGGACGAAAAATGGACTCTTGTCTGGGAAGATGATTTTGAAGGTGAGGCCGGTAACCGGATTGACGCTGAAAAATGGACGTGTGAAGTCGGCGGTGAAGGCTGGGGCAACAATGAATGGCAGTTTTACACCAACCGCCCGGAAAATGTCTCGCTGAATGGTGAGAGCCAACTGGTCATTACCGCGCAGGAAGCGCCGGATGACTTCAGAGGACGCTGCTGGAACGGCGAGTGCAAATACACCTCGGCGCGCTGCATCACAATGGATAAATTCGCTTTCACTTATGGCCGGGCAGAGGCGCTGATTAAAGTGCCGTTTGGTCAGGGCATCTGGCCCGCGTTCTGGATGCTGGGCGCAAATATCGAAGAAGTAAACTGGCCGCGTTCCGGTGAACTGGACATCATGGAATATATCGGCAAAGAGCCGAAAACAGTCTATGGCACGGTGCATGGCCCCGGTTACAGCGGTGCCAACGGCATCAGCGGGAATATCGAGCTGGAGGCGGATATTGCCGATGATTTTCATGTTTTCGCGGTCGAGTGGGAACCGCAGGAAATCCGCTGGTATATGGATGATGTGCTGTTCCACACGGTCACGCCGGATGATCTGCGCGGCAACGAGTGGGTATTTGACCATGACTTCTTCCTGCTGCTGAATCTGGCGGTAGGCGGTCACTGGCCGGGGTATCCTGATGAAACCACGATTTTTCCGCAGCAGCTTTTAGTGGACTACGTGCGGGTGTATCAACAGGTGGACGATAGCGCTACGCCCATCGCCGATGAAACTGAGCAGCCAGCTGCCGATGATTAGAGTCTATCCGCAAGCGCTCCTTTACAAACGGGCGGCATAAATTATGCCGCTTGATGATACCCATCACGAACGGCTGGCGTTTACCCTGCGTATGATCGCGGAGCAGATGCACATCGAACCGATCAAGCAGATTATGCGCCAGCCCACGCTGAAAGCGCTGTATCGCGTGACCATCCATTATCATGACCTGCGCGCGCTGGATGTCGTGGCGACACTGCTGCGCCGGGGTGCAACTGAGGCGACTCTCACGCTGCATTACGATGGTCTGACCCATCTGAAGCCCATCATCTATGAGATGTCGCTGGAACGCTACAATGGTTTCGCGCTGGCGCTGCAAAAACTGCATTTTGATAAACTCAAGGATCAGCCCCGTTTGCCGCAATATGGCGCAGATATCTGGATGGTGGAGCGTGCTGCCAGCACTTATATCCACGGCCTGCTGCTGTCCCCGCAGACCGCTGACGGAGATTATCGAGAACTGGTCAGCGTAATTGAAACACACTTGCCCGAAATTCTTAAAGAGGTGCATTAATGCTGAGTCTTCCCGGCAAAAAAGTAACCCTGCGCGATATTCAGTCGGATGATCTGGCTGTTTTAGATATCTGGCTGCGGGGTGAACAGGAATGGAAAAAACTAAACGCCCCCTACTACCCCGCTCAAACCGATGACGAAGTCACAGATTTGCTTAACAAGATGCCGCAGCGCATCACATCAGGCGCGTGGCCAACCCCGCGCAATCGGCTGGCTATCGCGAAAAATGCCGACGATCAAATCATCGGCATGGTGACATGGTACTGGATCAGCGAGGAAAGCCAGTGGCCAGCAGCAGGCATTGTCCTGTATGACCCGGCCAACTGGCAACAGGGTTACGGCTATGAAGCGCTACGTCTGTGGGGCGGCTATCTTTTTGAGAGCTATCCGCAGTTTGCGCGGCTTGACCTGCAAACATGGTCGGGAAATCATGGCATGATGCGGCTGGCGGAAAAACTGGGTTATCGACAAGAGGCCTGTTTCCGCAAGGCGCGGATTGTGGATGGTACATATTATGATGGTCTGGGTTATGGTATGCTGCGGGAAGAATGGGCAGCATTAACGGAAACGAGTTGATATGGCAAAAGCCTCTCTCCAGGAAACGGAAATCAAATTACATGTGCCGGATCTGGAAGGTGTCGAGGAACGCCTGATCGCGTTGGGCGCGGAACTGGCCGCCCCGCGCGTTTTTGAGCGCAATGTGCGGCACGAAAATGAAGCAGGAACACTGCGCCAACAGGGCATCGTCGTTCGTCTGCGCGAGGATACCCGTACCCGTCTGACGTATAAGGATGGCAGCACCGTCGAGAATAATGTCATCAGCCGTTATGAGGCTGAAGTCGAGGTCAGCGATTTCGACACGATGGAAATCATCCTGTATAAGCTGGGTTTTCATCCGCACATGACCTACGAGAAATATCGCACCACGTATGAACTCGATGATGCGGAAATCGTGCTGGACGAACTGCCCTATGGTAATTTTGTCGAGATCGAGAGTGATGCCGCCGGGATTGAGAAAATGATCGTCCGCCTGAATCTGGGCGATGCACCGCGTTATGCCAGTAGTTATGTCACCCTGTTTGATCGCGTCAAGGCTGTACTGAGCCTGGGCTTTAACGATCTGACGTTTAAGAATTTCCGCGGGATCACCGTCCCCGAAAGCGCCTTCAGGGCAGCGGATAAAAACGCTGACGGGGAATAAATACGTTCACAAGTCAATCCAGCGGGAAAGTGCCTTTTTACGAACAGAGGCATGATGCTTATCACCGTTCGCCATGCCTGAAAATGCGTTACCATTAAGAGACAAACAACGTTGTGAGGAAGGGACTCAGAGCCTGCCATGAGCATATCGGACAGCACAGACAGAATCGAAGCCGCGAAACAGCAATGGGAAGAGGAAAAGGTTGAGCCTGGTCTGAAGCGCTTCCCGGAACGCCAGCCAGAATTCACCACCTCATCGAATATCCCCGTTAAGCGTCTGTATACTCCGGATGATGCCACCCAGGATTATGAGGCGGATCTGGGTTTCCCCGGTGAATATCCGTTTACGCGTGGCGCCCAAACGACGATGTATCGCAGCCGCTTCTGGACGATGCGCCAGTATGCCGGTTATGCCACAGCTGAAGAATCCAATCTGCGTTATCGCTATCTGCTGGAACAGGGGCAGACCGGTTTATCAGTGGCGTTCGACCTGCCGACGCAGATCGGCTACGATGCTGATGACCCGATGGCCGAAGGCGAAGTCGGCAAAGTCGGCGTGAGCATCAGCAGCATTCATGACATGGCGCAGCTTTTCGACCAGATTCCGCTGGATAAAGTTTCCACCAGCATGACGATTAATGCCCCGGCGGCCATCCTGCTGGCGATGTATATCGCGGTGGGTAAGCGTCAGGGTGTCCCAGCGGACAAACTGCGCGGCACCGTGCAGAACGATATTCTAAAAGAATACATCGCGCGCGGGACGTATATTTTCCCGCCCAAACCCTCAATGCGCCTGATTACCGATCTGTTCGCCTACTGCAAAACGGATGTCCCCCGCTGGAACACCATCAGCATCAGCGGCTATCACATCCGCGAGGCAGGCAGCACCGCGGTGCAGGAAGTCGCGTTTACGCTGGCGAATGGTATCGCTTATGTCGAAGCCGCGATTGCCGCCGGGTTGGATGTCGATGACTTCGCGCCGCAGTTGTCATTCTTCTTTAACGCGCACAATAATTTCCTCGAAGAAATTGCCAAATTCCGCGCGGCGCGTAAATTATGGGCGCAGATCATGCGCGAACGGTTTGGCGCACAAAATCCCGATAGCCTGCGCTTAAAGTTTCACACGCAGACCGGCGGCAGCACACTGACCGCTCAACAGCCGGAAAATAATATCGTACGCGTGGCGTTGCAGGCATTAGCCGCGGTGATGGGTGGCACCCAGTCGCTGCATACCAACAGCATGGATGAAGCGCTGGCCCTGCCGACACAGGAAGCCGTGCAGATCGCGCTGCGCACTCAGCAGATTATCGCGTATGAAACCGGCGTGGCGGATAGTGTAGACCCGCTGGCCGGTAGTTACATGATCGAGGCGCTGACCAGCGATATCGTCAGCCGCGCGAATGCCTATATCCAGCAGATTGATGCGCTGGGTGGCGCGATGCCGGCTATCGAACAGGGTTTTATCCAGAACGAAATTCAGGACGCGGCCTATACCTATCTGCGCCAGGTCGAAGCCGATGAACAGATTATCGTCGGCGTGAATAAATTTACCGCGCCAGAAACCCATGAACCCGATATCCTGCGCGTTGACCCGGCGATTGAGCAGGCGCAGCATCAGAAACTGGCTGATCTGCGGGCCAAGCGTGATAACGCCCGCGTCAGCGAACTGCGCAGCCAGATCGAAAGCGCAGCACGCAGCGGTGATAACCTG
This sequence comes from Aggregatilineales bacterium, assembly GCA_038258185.1. Classification (GTDB taxonomy): domain Bacteria; phylum Chloroflexota; class Anaerolineae; order Aggregatilineales; family Phototrophicaceae; genus JAIOHN01. The sequence continues at coordinate 7,239 of JBBSQD010000041.1, forward strand.
ATGCCGCTGTTTATCGAAGCTGTGGAAAATGATGTCACCCTCGGCGAAATCTGCCATACCCTGCGCGGGGTGTTTGGCGAATATCGCCCGAATGTGAGCATCTGACGATGAAGAATCGCTGGAGCATCGGCAGTAAACGCAGCCTGTTATCCATCGGCAGCATGGATAGTGTCCTGTCGATTGGCAGTTACGGCAGCGTTTTATCGATTGGCAGCACCTTCAGCATCGGCTCGGTTATGAGCTTCGGCAGTCTCTTCAGCATTATGAGTACCCTGAGCGTGATCACTATTATGAGCGCGCTCAGTTTTAAGGCGGTGCTGGCTTTCCGCAACAAGCGGCGAGGGTAAAAATATGCCACTCCATGCTGATAAGAACCTGTATACCGGGATTAATGTCCACCTCAACAGTTATCTGCAAAATGAGTCCGGTGGTTGGGCAAGTTTTCACGGGGTGCATGTGACGCATCTGGCGGAAATACTGGACGAAAATCTTCCTCCCGGTTACTTTGCCCGCTCAGAACAATCGCTGCAAATTGGCGCATTTGATCCCACAAGCGGAACAGAGCAGCGCAGCCGTACACGGCCTGATGTCATGCTCTACAGTTCTACAGGCAACATAGGGCAAAAAACGGCATTATTAGAAGCCACCTCGCCGACGGATTCGATGTTGCTGACAGACACTTTACCGGAAGAAGAAGCGTTAACCGGACTGATGATTTATCAGGCGGGTGAAGGCAGTCCGCTGGGCAGACCTGTCACCCGCATCGAACTGCTGTCACCTGCCAACAAACCGGGCGGGACTCACTATGAGCAGTATATGGTCAAGCGGTTGCAGACCCTCAAAAGCGGTCTGCGGCTGGTCGAGATTGACTATTTGCATCAATATCCGCCCATCATTCCCGTTTTGGCGAATTACACCCGTCAGGAACCCAATGCCGCGCCCTATATGATCCTGGTGAGTGACCCCCGCCCTGCTTTTGAGAAAGGTATTACAGCGTTCTATGCCTTCCATACAGACATGCCGCTGCCCATCATCAATATTCCGCTGGCGGGGGCAGATGTGGTAAATACCGACTTTCGCGCGGTCTATAATCGCACCTTCGAGAGTGCGCGTTTCTTCAAACTGGTCGCGGATTATGCCGAAGACCCCGTAAACTTAAACACTTACACTCCGGAAGATCAGGAGCGCATTCGGCAACATCTATCACGCATTCGCACATCTGCGCAAAACGGAGAGCCATCATGACCATGACATTGTATGAGTTTATGGAGGCAGTTTCCAAACATCCTTTACCAAAAAATCAGATGCTACGTATACAAACTTTAGCTCGAGAGATGGCTGCGGGAGCTACAGAAGGATTATGGCCCGTAGATGTATCAACTCTAGAAAGTGATCCGAAAGACTACAAAAATGTGAAAGATTATGAACTCAGAACCTCTTTGGATTTTATGAATTCTGACTTAAAGAATCATTCAAAACATATTGTAACTCTCTTCATGGACGATCTAAGACTGCATACTAATAAGTTATCCAATTTTTTTTATTATGTTGTACGGAGATGGGATAAAAACGAGTGTCCAAATTTACAATTACTTGAAGTAAATGGATACATTGAACTCAACAAAAAAACAGGTTTAACCATAACCAAAGAGGCTTTTAATCTCCTTGTAAAAGCAGAACCCGCCAACGTCTTTATCTCCTACAAACGCAGCGAAAGCAGCGCATTTGCTTTACTGGTTTTAGCCCGGTTGAAGACAGCAGGATTAGAGCCATTTATAGATTTAGCCATCGAACCCGGGGATGAATGGCATAGCCAACTTGAGGAACGTATTAAAGCCTGTAATTATTTCATCGTCTTATTGGGCAAGCAAACGCTGAAGTCTGAGATTACCTGTAAAGAAATTGAGTGGGCGATTAAATATGACCGTAGAATTTTACCTGTCTGGCACAACAGATTTAAGTATGTATCAGGCAAGTGGCCAGTATCAAATTCAATAGATGCAGTCATCAATGAAAAACATGCAATCCGCGTGTTAGAAGAAAGTGCTTTAGCGTACAACAATGCCATTGTTGAACTGCTGGGCAAGTTTGGCGTTATGCCATGACCGAATCCCCCACCCGCCCGTGGCGCATGATTTTAGTGTGCATTGGGCTGATGCTGTTTCAGGCCGGAGCTGCGCTGCAAGCGGTGACCATCTCGGCAGAAATCGCCGCGCAGGTGCGGCTGCCCTTCAGCTTACAGTTCGTCACCGGGACGCTGTGGGCGTTGCTTTTTGCCTTCATCACCGTTAACCTTGTCCGCAAACAACCGCGCGCCCGCACTTTCGCATTCTGGGCTTTACTGGGTTTCGTAACCTACAGCCTGTTACGTTTGTTATTATTTGCACAGGCCGATTATGACCAGCAGCGACAACCCTTCTTAATACTCATCACCTTAGTGATTTTGGTTATTGGGGCGACTGGCCTTTTGCAGCGCCCAAATTACGGAGATAGTAAATATGGCAGTAAATCATAAGCTCAATGACAAGATTGAACAACTCCGCGCCAGACGCGCCGAAAGTCAGGCCGGTGGCGGTGAAGCCCGTATCAAGCGCCAGCACGAAGGCGGGCGCAATACCGCCCATGAACGGCTGGATATCCTGCTGGATCCCGGCAGTTTCCGCGAACTGGACGGCTTTGCCCGTCATCGCAGCAACGACTTCGGCATGCAGAACAACCGCCAGTATGGCGACAGTGTCGTCACGGGCTGGGGTACGGTTGATGGTCGACTGGTGTATGTCTATTCGCAGGATTTCACCGTGGTGGGCGGCTCTCTCAGCGAGATTCACGCGCAGAAAATCTGCAAAATCATGGAAATGGCGATGAAAACCGGCGCGCCGGTCATCGGACTCAATGACAGCGGTGGCGCGCGCATCCAGGAAGGCGTGGATAGTCTCGGCGGGTATGCCGATATTTTCCTGCGTAACACGATGGCGAGTGGCGTGGTGCCGCAGATCAGCGTGATTATGGGGCCATGTGCGGGTGGCGCGGTCTACAGTCCGGCTCTCACCGACTTTATATTTATGGTCAACAAGACCAGCTACATGTTCATCACCGGGCCGGACGTGGTCAAGCAGGTGACGCATGAAGATGTGAGTTTTGAAGACCTGGGCGGCGCGTCTGTCCATGCGACCAAGAGCGGTGCCTGTCATATGGTAGGCGAAAACGAAACCGAGACGCTGATGCTGGTGCGTGAGCTACTCAGTTACCTGCCACAGAACAACATGGAAGACGCGCCGTTTATCGCCAGCACCGACGACCCGCTGCGAGCAGACGCGGAACTGGATAACATCATTCCGGATAATCCCAACAAACCGTATGATGTTAAAGAAGTCATCAAAAAATTAGTGGATGACGGTCACTTCCTGGAAATCCATGAACAATATGCCGAAAATATCGTCGTGGGTTATGCCCGTCTAGGCGGACACAGTGTCGGCATTGTCGCCAACCAGCCGATGATTCTGGCCGGTGTGCTGGATATTAAAGCCAGCGAAAAAGCCGCGCGTTTCATCCGCACCTGTGACTCGTTCAATATCCCGCTGATCACGCTGGTGGATGTACCCGGTTATCTCCCCGGCACCGAGCAGGAATATAATGGCATCATCATGTCCGGCGCGAAACTGCTGTACGCTTACTGTGAAGCCACCGTGCCGAAGCTGACCGTGACTATGCGTAAATCGTATGGGGGCGCCTACTGCGTGATGAGCAGCAAGCACACTCGCGGTGATCTCAATCTGGCATGGCCGACCGCCGAAATCGCGGTGATGGGGCCGGAAGGCGCCGTCGAAATTATCTTCCGCCGTGAGCTTCAGGAAGCCGCTGACCCGGTCGCCAGGAAAGCCGAGCTGGCCGCTGAATACCGCGAGAAATTCGCCAACCCCTACATCGCCGCCGAACGCGGTTATATTGATGATATTATTGAACCCCGTGATACTCGCGCCCGCCTCATCAACGGTCTGGAAGCCTTCCAGAACAAACGTGATGAAAACCCGCCGAAGAAACACGGCAATATCCCATTATAGTGGGCGCAGATAGGATAAAACGTTATGGCTGAACCACAAACAAAAATCAAAAAAGTGCTCATCGCCAATCGCGGTGAGATCGCGGTGCGTATTATTCGCGCCTGTCGTGACCTGGGTATTCCCACCGTCGCGGTCTATTCCGACGCTGACCGGGCGGCGCTGCATGTGCGCTATGCCGACGAGGCTGTGAATATCGGCGCACCTCCCCCGCGTGAAAGTTACCTGCGCATGGACAAGATCATCGCCGCGGCCAAGCTGACCGGCGCGGATGCGATCCATCCCGGCTATGGCTTTCTGGCGGAAAACGCCGCTTTTGCCCAGCAGTGCGCCGACGAAGGCATCATCTTTATCGGCCCAACCCCCAGCGCCATCTCGGCTATGGGCGACAAACAATCCGCTCGTACTGCGGTGCGTAAAAACAACGTCCCGCTGATCCCCGGAACGGAAGCTGGTCTGCACGACTCCGACCTGCACGAAGCCGCCCGTAAAATCGGCTACCCGGTGCTGATCAAAGCCGTGGCGGGTGGCGGTGGTAAGGGTATGCGCGAAGTCCACGAAGATGGGGAATTTGCGGAAGCATTAGCAACCGCCCGTCGTGAAGCGGAAAGTTCGTTTGGCAACGGTGATGTCTATGTCGAGAAACTCCTGATCGGCGCACGGCACATCGAGTTTCAGATTCTGGCCGATACGCATGGCAATACGATTCATCTGGGTGAGCGTGAATGCTCCATCCAGCGCCGCCATCAGAAACTGCTGGAAGAAGCGCCCAGTGTTTTCCTCGATGCAGAACTGCGCGAGCGCATGGGCAAAATGGCGATTGCCGCGGCTGAAGCGGTCAATTACGTCAACGCTGGCACCATCGAATGTATGGTCGATGACGAAAAGAATTTCTACTTTCTGGAAATGAACACGCGGCTTCAGGTGGAGCATCCGGTTACAGAACTGGTCACCGGCATCGACCTGGCGAAAGAGCAGATTCGCATCGCCCGTGGGCGGCGGATGGGGCCGACCAGCAGCTTCCTGCATCCCAAAGGCTGGGCGATTGAGTGCCGCATCAATGCCGAAGACCCCTATAACAACTTCCTGCCGTCTGTCGGCAAAATCACGACGATGCTGCCCCCCAGCGGCCCCGGTGTCCGCGTCGATAGCGGCGTTTATCGTGGCTACGAAATATCGCCCTATTATGACAGCATGATCGCCAAGCTGATCTGCTGGGGTGAAGATCGCGGTGAAGCCATGTTACGCATGCGCCGGGCTTTGTCCGAGTTTACGATTATGGGTGTGCAGCATAACATCCCCTTCCACATCAATCTGCTGAACAGCTTCAGCTTCATCGCGGGCAAGATCGATACTAACTTTGTCGAGCAGCGTTTTAGTATGGAAACCTACGAGAACGACCCCACCGAGGCCGATCTGGAGGCCGCAGCTATCGCCGCGACACTGTATGCTCATCGCAAACGCCAGCTTGCTGGTCAGGTGGTCAGCGCTGGTGAACGCGATAGCAGTAACTGGAAGTGGATGAGTCGTTACGAAAGGATGCACCGCTGATGAAGTACATTACGACCATCAAGGACAAGCAGTTTGAAATTGAAATTGACAAAGACGGCAATGTGCTGGTTAACGGCCAGCCGCGTGAGGTCGATTTTCTCCCACTGGGGCCAGCCCTGTATTCCATCCTGATGAACCACCTTTCGCTGGAAGCCGTGATTGACGAAAAAGACGGTGAATATCAGGTGCTGATGGGTGGCAGACTATACGAAGGCCGCGTACTTGATGAACGTGCACGGCTGTTACTGTCGCGCAGCGGCAGCCTTGAAGACAACAGTGGCGAAGTCTCCATGAAAGCACCCATGCCCGGTCTGATCGTCGCGATCACCGTGGCGGAAGGTCAGCAGGTGACCAAGGGCGAAACCATCATCATTCTCGAATCGATGAAAATGCAGAACGAACTGAAAGCCCCGCGTGACGGCACGGTGCAGCGCATCAGTGTGCAACCCGGCCAGACTGTGGAGCAGAAAAAAGTGCTCATTACCATCGTCTGAAACACCCCTTTACCGGGGCGGATTATTCATCTGCCCCGGCCTGCGTAGACTAACCGCCCGGAAACCGTCATTCTCATTCCCTTGTAAATCCGCTACCATACTGCCCCTGTGACTCAACAAGGACGCAGTAAACCTTGATTCGGAAGTATCTGCCAGATGCGCTCTGGTTAATGGCCTTAAGCGCCTACATCCTCATTGGCACGTCGCTGGTGCCTTTTCACGGTGATGAATCCACGCAGATCTACATGAGTCGTGATTATGCTTACCAGTTTATGCAGCATAATCTTGATCTGGTGACCTATCACGAACCGGCGATCAGCCCAACCGAGCAGGAACTGCGCCTGCTGAATGGCCCCATCAATAAGTATCTGAATGGGTTGGCGTGGCATCTGGGCGGCTTCAGTCTGGATGACATCAATGAACAGTGGGACTGGGGCGCGGATTGGGATTACAATCAGCGCAGCGGCCACATCCCCACACTGGAATTATTGCGCGTGACGCGCTGGCCCAGTGCCATACTTCTGGCGGGGGGCATGATTGCATTATTTATGCTGGGATGGCTGGTGGGTCAGCGACCAGTGGCTTATCTCGCCAGCCTGTATTACGCGCTGAATCCAACGCTGCTCATCAATGGTCGCCGCGCCATGATGGAAAGCGGCCTGTTATTTTTTGGGCTGCTGGTATTGCTGGCCGCAATCTGGTTTCTGCGCCAACCGTCGTGGCGGACAACATTGCTGCTCGGCATCAGCGGCGGACTGGCGATTGCCAGCAAGCATACTGCGCTATTTGCCGTGCTGACGATATTTGGCGGCTGTCTGATCTACAGCGTGGTGCAATTCATACGCCAATCACGCATCACAGCCAAAGACGAAAATCACCTATCTCGCACAAATCTCGCGGCCAGTATCGGCAGATTATTCGCGGCAGGTGTGTTGACGCTGCTGGTCTTTTATGTGCTCAATCCGGTATGGTGGGGCGACCCCATCAGCCGCGTAAGCACGGTGCTGCAATTGCGTGAGGATCTGCTGGAAACGCAGGTGGCGGTGTTTGGCGGCTATGCTGATATGGGCGATCAGGCGGCGGGTTTCGCCCGTCAGGCCTTCATCAACAACCCGCAATATTATGAGACGGCTGGCTGGCAGCAACCTCTGGCTGACCAGATCACGACTTATGAGGCTTCGCCGTGGGGCGGAATCAGCATCGGCGGGTCGGTTGTCGGTGGCCTCATTTTGGCGCTGCTCTGCATGGCAGGTGGCTGGTTTCTGCTGCGCGATTCCACCATCTCACCTGAGACACGTTGGCTAATCGGGTTGTGGGCTCTGGCGATGGTCGGCACCACCCTGCTTTTGACACCACTGGAATGGCAGCGTTACTATCTGCCGGTTTATCCGGTCATCGGTTTGCTGGCGGCGCTCGGTCTTACTCGTATTTTCGGAACAGTCAGGCATTTATGGTTTACTGGTTAGAGTCAATGCTGGCGGCCACGCCCGCACTTGCGTGGATTTATCTGGGTGTCGGTCTGCCCTGGGCGCTGGTGCTGCTGCCGCGCCGCGTCTGGCGCGCGCGCGGTCTGGTGCTGGCGCTGGCTTTCGCCTGTGGCCCGGCGTTGCTCACTGCCTGGATGCTGGCGCTGGGGATGATCGGCAATGCGGCCCAGCCGATGCTGCGGCTTGACCTGATTTTGGGCGGCACGGTGCTGATCGCGCTGGTCGGCATGGCGCTGGCATGGCGCAAACGTCAGCCTGACCCGGCGGCAGAAACCTCACAGAACACGCCGCTGTATTTTGACGAAAAACTGCTCGTCGCGCTGATCATCGGCGCGAGTGCGTTACGCTGGCTGGTGATCGCCTACTGGCCGTTTACCGCCTTTGATGCGCTATGGGTCTATGGCTATCAGGGGCGGTTGTATACCCTGCTTGGTTACATTCCGCAAAGCATCGACTACTATCCGCAGTTCCTGCAATTGCAATATACCTATGCACAGATGGCGCTCGGCGGCACTGTTAACGACCATGCCGCGCGGGCGGTTTTACCGTTCTTAAATACCGGCAGCATTCTGGCGGTTTACGCGCTGGGGTCGCGGCTGTTTACACGCCGGGTCGGACTCATTGCCGCCGCCATCTGGACGCTGTACCCGCACATGGGCGAATGGTCGCGCTTTGGTGATCTCGAAATTCCGCAGACCTTTGCCTTTACCCTGGCGGCGACTTTTTTCCTCATGGCATGGACAGGCAGCACCAACCGTCGCCGTTACGCGCTGATCGCCGGGTTCATGCTGGGCATGGCGCTGTGGATTAAGCCGACTGCCGGGGCGTTTGTCTGGGGCGTTTTGCTGCTGCTGCTGATTGATCTGATTCGCGTGCGCTTCGTCTGGCGCGCATGGCTGCCGCGCTTTGAAGTCGCCTTGTGGACAGGGCTGGCCTGCATCCCGCTGGGTGGCGTGTGGTATGTGCGCAATCTGCTGCTGGGCTATAACCCGATTGACCTGCCGACTGATTTCTGGCTGACACAGGCTTCGCGCAGCGGCTCGGAGTTTGGCTGGCTGTTGCTGGCATTACTGCTGATTCTGGCGTTTGTCTATCTCGGCCCATCGCCACGCACCGATTTGCGTCGTGGGTTAATCGGGCTGCTTCTAGTGCTCTGGGCGCTACTGCCGACTCTGCTGAAGACTTATAACGACCCGACCAATATCATGGCGCATCGGATGAACTGGGGCGACTGGCTGCTGCTGGCGGCGGGAAGCATTCTGCTGCTGCTGACGCTGCTGCCATTAGTCAGCCTCAACACCCGTTCGCAGACGGTCACGCGCAAAGTCGGTTGGGCGCTGGCGCTGGCCCTTCCCTATTTCATCACATGGTTTTATTCCTACAGCTATCACTTTCGACTGTCATTTGCCATCGTGCCGCTGTTGATTTTGCCCAGCGCGGTAATCCTGAGCTACTGGCTGACTCCGCAGCGGCTCAAACGCTGGCCGCTGGCTTTGAAAGTGGCCTACAGTATTGGCCTGATTGTGCTGGCCGTGCCGGGGATCGTGATTCCGCTGCATGATACCAATGCCGGTTGGGACTGGCTGTGGACGGATGCGCTGCCGGATGATATGGCGCGTTATGAGTCTGGCAATGAAGCGCTGATGAATGTGGTCGAAGGCTTTAATATTTATGTGGCAGAAAACAGCGATACGCTGGTGGTGGTCGCACCGGGAATCGTCCGACTGCCGTTTTTCTTCCCCACAGCCGATATCCGCACCGAGGTCGCGCCAACGCGCTTTGATGAGTTGGCCGGGGTGAAATATCTGGTTTATGGCTCGCCGGAAAGTAGTGGCGCATATGCCGACATCCCCATCCAGCAAAATCAGGTCGTGAGCGGCTTCGCCCGTACCGGCACCACCGTCCCCAATATCATGCGCCGTGCCTGGGGCAAAGACGATGGCATCTTCCGTTATCAGGTCTATGAGCTCAATCTGGAACAGCGTTTCATCAACCCCAAGATGTTCCATAACCCGGATGTGCCGGTCATTTTCGGCGATTTCGCCCGTTACCGTGGGCACGGTATCGGCGCGAGTACCTTCTGGCCGGGGCGCGAGATTATCATGCAGATGTACTGGCAGACCGTCGCGCCAACCAACACGGATTACACCATTTTCATCCATCTGCGCGACGCGGACGGCAAAGTCTGGGCGACATGGGATGGCCCGATTGTCAGCCCAGAATTTCACGATGACATTACCTATTCGACGCTTGTATGGGAGCCCGGTGAATTTATCGTCGATGAGCGGCGGTTAACCCTGCCGGATGATGTCGAAATCCCACCCGGTGATGATTATTCACTGTGGTTTGGCTTTTACGATTTCCAGACGCTGGAACGGGTGCCGGTCACCGTGGATGGCGAACCGGCAGGAGATAGTTATCGCATTAACGAACAGGTCAAAATCCGGGCGGCACCTAACTAACTTTAGAGTGCGATGATCGCTGCGGCCAGTTTCCGCTGCACCGTCTTGGCGGCAAAACGCTTCCAGTTCGCTGGCATTCGGGCGATCAGATCCGGGATTTTTTCCTCTAAGTGGTTGATGTACAACCACAATACGGCATTCTGATGCCCTTCAAGGTCTTCCATAAGTTTGGTTAAACTCAGCACAGCGACATGAATATCATTGAGCTGGCCCAGGTAATCCTGAAGCAGCTTGAGCGATTCGATATAATCGGTCGCCTGAGTACCCAGAATATTCCCAAACAACGCCACGGCATAGCGCAACTGTTTCACTTCAATCCGCAGCGCGTGTAATGTCTCTACCGGAGCGCCATCCAGCACGGTTTCATAAGCGCGCACATCGGCCAGATGCTCATAAATAATCGGCGGCAGTACGTGACGCACCTGATAGGGAGTCACCTCAGCCGCAGCATGATGATCCGCGGCTTTCTCAGCTTTCTCACTGCTGGTCAGAAATTTGCTAAAGCGCTTCACAAAGGCGCGATAATCTTTACTCTCCAGTACCTTCACCAGCTCTTTACGGGAAACCCCACGGCGCTGATCCAGCACGTCCAGCACTTCCTGAAGCACCGCGCCTTCTTCGGCAGCCAGCGAAGCCTGAAAGTCCGTCAGGTCGCGGATCATCACGTCAAGGTCGCGCACATCACCCAGCGCCTTCATAACTGTCCGCAGATCAGCCTGAAACGCGCTGACCTTTTTGGATTTGTAATAGGTATCCAGCAACAGCAGCGCGCTGCGCATGTGACGGATAGAGACGCGCATTTTGTGCACATCTTCGATATTCTCACCCGTTTTGCTGCCTGCTTCCCGTTCCAGCATGGTGATAAATTGGTTCAGCAAGACTTTACGCCCTGCTTCGGTGATGGCATCTTCAGCCAGCACGGGCGCCTGCTGGTCTTTCAATAATGCAATACGTTCCGCTGCTTTTTCCGCAGCCACAGCTTTCTTTTTCTCACTCATTCCAATTGCCTCAAATGTGATGCGCACAGGCGGACTTACCTCTACGCTAAGGGCATAATTTTAACAGAGTTTATGAATCTGTTAAATTTCCTTAAACAAACGTCAATTCAAATAATTTATTTAGTGTTGCGGTCATTATGCTCTCTTAAACTTAGCGGTTTTAAGAACGGACATAAACGGCTTTCAGGCTAAACTTATCCGCAGCGGTTACAATGGAGCTGTCAGGAAGCACACGATTCAACTTAGAAACTAATTTTATTCAAGAGGTTTATCATGAGTTTTGACAAAAAAAAGCTGGATGAACTCAAACAGGCGGAGGATAACTGGCAGCACACCACCCTGCAACCGACTCTGAAGAAGAAACCGGAAAGCCGTTCGGAATTTGTCACGGCTTCCAGCGTACCGATTGAACGGCTGTATACCCCGCTGGATGTCGAGGATTTGGATTATCAGGCCGACCTGGGTTTTCCGGGTGAATATCCGTTTACGCGCGGCATCCACGCCACCGGCCATCGCGGCAAATTGTGGACGATGCGCATGTTCGCCGGTTTCGGCACCGCTGAGGAAACCAACAAGCGCTATAAATATCTGCTGGAACAGGGCAACAGTGGCCTCTCGGTCGCGTTTGACCTGCCGACACTGATGGGTTACGACACCGACGCGCCGGAAGCACTCGGCGAATTCGGAACCTGTGGGGTGGCAATCAGTTCGTTGCAGGACATGGAACTGCTGTTTGAGGGCATCCCGCTGGATAAAGTGTCCACCAGTATGACCATCAACAGCCCTGCGCCGATCATCTGGGCGTTTTACATCGCCGCCGCTGAAAAACAGGGCGTGCCCATGTCCGCGCTGAGTGGTACATTGCAGAACGACATCCTCAAAGAATATATCGCGCAAAAAGAATATATCTTCCCGCCAGAACCGTCGATGCGGCTGGTCACGGATACGATTGAATTCGGCACACAGCATATGCCGCTGTGGAACACTATCAGCATCAGTGGCTATCACATCCGCGAGGCGGGCAGCACCGCCGTGCAGGAGTTAGCTTTTACGCTGGCTGACGGGCTGGAATATGTCCGCTGGGCGCTGCAACGCGGCCTGGATATTGATGAATTTGCCCCGCGCCTGAGCTTTTTCTTTAACGTGCATAACGACTTTTTTGAAGAGATCGCCAAATTACGGGCGGCGCGGCGCATCTGGGCGCGGGAAATGCGCGAGACTTTCGGCGCAAAAAATCCACGCTCGTGGCTGATGCGTTTTCACACGCAGACTGCCGGAGTCAGCCTGACGGCGCAGCAACCGGAGATCAATACCGTGCGTGTGGCGATCCAAGCGCTGGCGGCAGTTCTGGGCGGGACGCAATCGCTGCATACCAACAGCATGGATGAGGCGCTGGCCTTACCCAGCGAAGAAGCGGTCACCGTGGCGCTGCGCACCCAGCAGATTATCGCTGAGGAAAGCGGCGCAATTAACACGGTTGATCCGTTGGGCGGCAGTTATTATGTCGAGGCACTGACCAACCAGACCGAAGCCGCCGTCTATGACTATTTCAGCCGGATTAAGGCTATCGGCGGCGTGCTACCCGCTATCGCCAACGGATTCTTTCAGCAGGAAATCGCCGATGCCAGTTATCAGCATCAGCGCGAAATTGACAGCGGCCAGCGCACCATCGTCGGCGTGAATAAGTACACCAGTGCCGACCCGGTACGTATTCCCATTCTGCAAATGGACCCGCAGGGTTACGAGCGGCAGATCACGCGCCTGAATCAACTGCGCCAGAATCGCGATTCTGGGCAGATGCACAGCGCTTTGGACGCACTGCGCCACGCCTGCCAAAACAACGAAAATGTTATGCCCTATCTGATTGACGCGGCCAAAGCCTACGCCACACTGGGCGAGATTACGGATGTCATGCGCGAGGAATTTGGCATTTATCAGGAACCTGTACAAATCTAATTTTCTTTTCAGGAGACAACATGCCCCTGTTCGCGGGGACATCATGCTGAATTTGCGAGAAAGGGTATTATCGAGTCACGTATTATGATCAGCATAGGCCTGCCGGAATTCCGGCATGATCTGGCACTGCGCATTCAACACGTTTGAAGTGCTACACTATAGGCATAACCATAACGGGGGGAAAAGATGACACAGTGGGAATATCTCTCAACTTTTATCGAAGCCAACGCACGCTCCAAAGAAAATCAGGAATTTCTGAAACGGCGTTTCCCGGATCAGAAGAAATTCCAGCGCTACTCACCCGAAAGCCTGATGCCCGAACTGGATAAGCTGGGCGCGCAGGGCTGGGAACTGGTGCATATGGAGCCCATCGCGCAGGTCGGCGGCAAAGGCGATGTCCTGTTTACCGGCAGCGTCTCGCAATGGAGCGGCACCTATTTCTGCGTGTTCAAGCGCCTGAAAGGTCATCAACAGCCGCCGCCAGCGCAACCGGCACCGCCTACTCCTACCCCGCCTGCCCAAAGTTAAGCGACATACTAGCTCCTACACATGCGCATCTCATACACCTCGCTTAAGATTAAAAGATATATAGTCAATCTTACTTAAGCGAGTGTGTCATGATGGAAGAGTCAAAAAAATCTACAGTCCTGGTGACTGGTGCAACAGGTTATGTCGGTGGTCGGCTGGTGACGGAACTGCTACAGCATGATTATCCGGTGCGGGTGATGTCGCGTCGGGCGGGAAGCCTCACCGGACGTGACTGGTCAGATAAGGTCGAGGTGTTTGAAGGTGATGTGCTCAAACCGGAAACGCTGGATGAAGTCATGCAGGGCGTGGATGTGGCCTATTATCTCATCCACAGTATGGGCAGTGACGGCGACTTTATGGAGCGCGATGCCCGTGCGGCGCGGAATTTTGGCAACGCGGCCCAAGCGGCAGGTGTCCAGCGGATCATTTATCTGGGTGGGCTGGGTGACGATTCCAGCGACCTCTCGCACCATTTAGAGTCACGCCACAAAGTCGGCGAAGTGCTGCGCGAGTCCGGCGTGGCTGTGACCGAGTTCCGTGCGGCGGTGATTGTCGGTTCTGGCAGCATCTCTTTCGAGATGATCCGCTATCTGACCGAGCGTGTACCGGCCATGATCTGTCCGCAATGGGTCTACACGCGCATTCAGCCGATTGCGATCCGCGACGTACTTAATTATCTGGTCACAGCGCTGGAAGTCCCACAGAGCAAAGGCGAAATCATTGAAATCGGCGGTACGGATGTCCAGACTTATGGCAGCATGATGATGGGTTATGCCGAGGCGCGTGGCCTCAAACGCTGGCTGGTGCCAGTGCCGGTATTGACTCCGCGCCTGTCGTCTTACTGGGTGCATCTGGTCACGCCGATTCCGGCCAGCATCGCTCAGCCTTTAATTGACGGCCTGCGCAACGAAGTGATTGTGAACAACCCCAAAGCCCATCAGCTTTTCCCCGATATTACCCCTATGTCCTATCATGATGCGGTGCATCGCGCGCTGGACAAACTGGAAGCGCGTGAGGTCGAAACCACCTGGACGGACTCATTAGGTAGCAGCATGGGCGATACTCAGCCGTACACGTTTGAAGAACGCGAAGGCATGATGATCGAGCAGCGCCTGCGCAAAATCGACGCCCCACCGCATGATGTCTATCAGGCGTTCACGCGCCTGGGTGGGCAGCAGGGCTGGCTGTATCTCAACTGGGCATGGCAGTTGCGCGGGCGTATGGATCGCCTCGCAGGTGGGCCGGGCTACCGGCGCGGACGGCGCAACCCCTACTTACTGCGCATCGGTGATGTGATCGACTTCTGGCGCGTGGAAGCCATCGAGCCTGATCAGATGGTGCGTCTGCGTGCCGAGATGAAAATGCCGGGGCGCGGCTGGTTGCAATTCGAGGTCGAGCCGCTGGAAAACGGCCAGTCGCAGCTCACACAGACCGCGTTTTTCGCGCCCAAAGGTCTGCCGGGATTTGCCTACTGGTATATGCTGTTTATCGTCCATAAGTTCATCTTCGATGGCATGATCGACCGTCTGAAGTTGCAGGCCGAAAATCTGGATAATCCGCAGGAAGCGGAGAAGCCGATTGTGGGGCGCTTCAAACTGCTGGCCGGGGGATTGTTCGCAACAATTGTGGTAAGTATTGGACTGGTCAAAATCTTCAGCCGTGACTAAACTATGATGCGTAATCCATGCAGCACAGGGGAAAATTTTGGAGCGAGTAGCCTTTATCACCGGGGTATCCAGCGGCATTGGACGGGCAACCGCCCTGACCTTTGCCCGCGCGGGTATCCATGTCGCCGGGGTCGCCCGTCGCACTCAGCGTTTAAGCGAACTCGAAGCTGAAATTAATGTGCTCCCTGCCCCACATGGCGCTTTTCTGGGTATCAGCGGTTCGGTCAAGCGCGCGGAGGATTTACAGGCTGCCGTTGACCAGACCATCACGCATTTTGGCCGATTGGATATTCTGGTAGCGAATGCCGGTCTGGGTCATCGCGGCGCGATTGCCTCAGCCGACTGGAACGACCTTGAAACCCTGCTGCACACCAATATTGATGGCGTGCTGCACAGCATCCGCGCGGCGGTGCCGGCATTGCGCCAGTCCGGCAGCGGGCAAATCATGATTATTTCCTCGGTGACTTACAATCTGGTTTCGCCTTATACCGCTGCTTATGCCGCCAGCAAAGCCTTTGTCAGCAGTCTGGCAAATTCACTGCGCATCGAACTGGAAGCCGATAAAATCGCCGTGACCGATGTGCTGGTGGGCCGCACCGATACCGAATTTAACGAAAACCGTCTGGGCGAAGGCAAACGCACCGGCCAGGGTATTCCTACCATGAGCGCCGATCAGGTCGCACAGGCCATCCTTAAAGCGACAAATACCCGCCAAAAAACCGTGATTCTGCGCTGGGTTGACCGTTTGATTATCTGGGGAAATATTCTCGTACCGAGGATAATGGGGCAACTCGCCAAGCGACAATACCGATAAACGTGATTTATGCACAGCAAAGAGGAAAATAATGACCAATAGCTTACACACCCTGCAAAACGAATTCTGGCAGGTCGGAATTTTGCCCGAAACCGGCGCGTCGGTCGCTTTCGGACGCGTCAAGCACAGCACCGACTGGCTGGACGTGATGCGCCCGACCCCGGTCGAAGATTATGACAACTCCAGTAACAGCGCCAGCTTCGTGATGATCCCGTGGTCAAACCGCCTGCGCGATGCCCGTTTCCAGTACGACGGACAGACTCATCAGTTGGAGATTAACCAGTCCGGCGAAGGTCTGGCTATTCATGGAGATGTGCGCCAGCGCGTCTGGAAAGTCGCGCGGAGTGATAAAAAACGCCTCGACCTGAC
Source organism: Aggregatilineales bacterium (assembly GCA_038258185.1). GTDB lineage: Bacteria > Chloroflexota > Anaerolineae > Aggregatilineales > Phototrophicaceae > JAIOHN01. The sequence goes on from JBBSQD010000041.1 coordinate 23,623, forward strand.
CTTTGACTCGCGCGATTACGCCGATGTCAATTTCCCATTCGCATTTTCCGCCAAAGCCAACTACTGGCTGGATGAGCACAATTTCTATATGGAACTGGCGCTCAAAAATGAAGATGCGCAGCCTTTCCCCGCTGGTTTTGGGCATCATCCCTACTTTGTGCGGCCTGAAGGCAGCATGGGCGTGCTGGTCGAAATCGACTGCGACAAATATTATGAAATGACCGCGCACATGCCCGATGCAGCGGCTGTCGCGGTGACGGACGAAGTGGACTTCCGCAATCTGCGGTCTTTGCCCGAAACCGGCTTCGACGAGTTGCTGACCGGACGCCATACCGAACTCACCGGGCGCATTATCTATCCGGCGTGGAACACACAGATCGAAATGGTCAGTGATCCGATTTATGAGCACACTATTCTTTATTGCCCCAAGGATCAGCCCTTCTTCGCGCTGGAACCCGCCACTAATGCCAATGATGGCTTTAATCTGCTGGCTAAGGGCGTTGAGGGTCACGGTGTATTTGTGCTGCAACCGGGCGAGGAAAAAAGCGGCGTGATCCGCCTCGATTACCAGATGACCTGATTATCCTTCTTGCGGGAGACTGGCAGACCTGGGTCAGTCTCCCATCCCCTACGAAATTACTCCAAACGTTACAAAAGCTTCACACACTATTTACCCGATGCCGTTATAATAAATTTACGCTTTAAACAAACTATTCTCAAACCACCTTTTGAAGGTTCGTTATGGTTACCAAACTGAACTCCATGCGCCTGCTGGAGCAGCACAAAATTCAATATGAGGCCATCACCTACCCGGACAACATCGGCGATGCGGAAGAAGTTGCCGAGGTGATTGGCGTGCCCGTGGAAATAGTCTATAAAACACTGGTTGTCGAAGCCATCGGCAGCAGCAAGCCCATTCTGGCGGTGATCGCCGCGCATTGCCAGCTTGATCTGAAGAAACTAGCGGCGGTGATGGGCGCAAAAAAGGTCAGCATGGCCGCCCATAAAGACGCGGAAAAATGGACGGGGCTGAAGGTCGGCGGCATCAGCTCGCTGGCTTTGACGCAAAAAAGCTGGGCCGTTTATCTGGATCAACCGGCAGTTAATCTGGAACACATTATTATGAGCGCGGGGCAGCGTGGGACCCAACTGCGTGTGCCGACGTCTGCCTTTATCAGCCTGGTGAAAGCCAGAGTTGCCGAAATCAGCACTTGTTCCTAGCACACTAATTTGAGGAAAATGTTGTGGACGCTGGCTATAATCCCAACCGTACCATTGATCTGTTCGCCCTGACCACCGATGGCTATATCATCGCGCAGGATATCGCCTCACAGTATGAATATATCACGCTGCAACAATGCCCTGACACCGGCCAGCCGTTAAAAGTCATCGCGCAGATTAACCGCGCCTTTCAGGGGTTAAACGAACTGGTGGCGATCTCGACAGGAACAGCTAAACAGTTCATTTTTATTTTCGACATCAGCAATGCAGTTTATCAGACGTGGTGGGCAGAGCAGATGGGCGAATTTTATCAACCCACCTATGAGGGCAACCCACGCCAACCAGACCCTAATCAGCGCTATTTTGTGGAATAGCCAGAAAAGCAAATGGCCTCATACAGAGGCCAGCAGCGTCAGAAACAATTAACTTTAACGCGACAGAATGCGCGAAAGCTCGTAGTAGGATTCGGTCATTTCGCGGGTTTTGGTCGTCACATCCTTCAGCGAAACGGTTTGAATCACCCGCCCCTGCATCCCCACCATCACGCCTGTCTGACCTTCCAGCAGCGCATCCAGCGCGCGCATGCCCAGCATCGAGGCTAAACGCCGGTCAAAGGCCGACGGGCTGCCACCGCGCTGCATATGCCCCAGAATCGACAGGCGAATCTCGAAACCGACATTCTTGTTTTTGGTCAGGTAATTGGCTAAATCCGTCGTCGTGTAGGAGGCACCTTCGGCAATCACCGCCACCGCATGAGATTTGCCACGCACATAAGAGTCTTCCAGCGCAGCGGCGACTTCATCCATTGTGATGACTTTTTCCGGCGTAATCACAATTTCAGCGCCACCCAGAATACCGGCCATCAACGCCAGATAACCGGAATTGCGCCCCATCACCTCAATTAAAAACGCCCTCTGGTGAGAGGTCGCTGTATCGCGGATGCGATCTAACGCGTCGATGATGGTATTGAGGGCAGTATCGACGCCGATGCTCATATCCGTGCCCCAGATATCATTATCAATACTGCCAGGGACACCCACTACCGGGAAATCGAGTTCGTGCAGCGTCAGCGCACCGCGCAGGCTGCCATCCCCACCGACCACGATCATGCCTTCAATGCCATATTCATTCAGACGGCGCAAGGCTTTACGCTGCCCCTGTAACGTCTTAAATTCTTCGTTGCGTGCGGTTTGCAGAATCGTACCGCCACGCTGTAAAATGCCGCTGACTTCCCGGCTGGTCAGCAGTTCAAAGTCGCCAGACAGCAGCCCGGTATAAGCCTGACGAACACCATACACTTCGACATCATGTTCTAAGCCGGTACGGACAACCGCCCGGATCGCAGCATTCATTCCGGGTGCGTCACCACCACTGGTCATCACGGCGACACGTTTCATGCCGTTAATACTCCTGGTTCTGTAAGGTCGTTAATGATTAGGGTTTCCCCAAAATTATACATTCAATTTTATCCACTTCCCGGGTATCCGACAAAGCACATTTTTTAAAGCGATAATTCGCGTATTTCTAGGTTATCCGCGCCGACAATCGCTTCTAACTCCTGCATCAGACTATCACATAAACCGGTGGTGCGGTCTTTGAAAGCCATCTGCACGGATTTACCGGGCGTTTTGATAATAATCACAAACTGATCCTCACCGGGGTACTTGGTCAGCACATTGGTGATCCGCTTTAAACGACGTGCATCCCGCTCACTGTCCTCGGAACGGTGCAGATAAACACAGATCATGTGCAGCGGTGCGGGCGCGTAACTGTCCTGATACAGATAATCCGGCACAGGCGGGTCAGCTACAGGCTGGCTTTGCGGTTGTTCGTCCGCTTCCTGCGGTATGGCTTCATTGTCCTCGTTACTGCCCTGCTCATGCTGATGATGACCGTTGGTATAAGTCTCATAAGCGGCAGGTTGCGGCGGTTGGGACACAACAGCCGGTTCAAAATAATCGGGTGAAGGCGGTGGCATCATCTCCTGCACGCCCCAGCTGCCATCATTGTCATCGTCGCCATAGGCCCACGGTGGCGGTTCCTGATAACGATCATAGGCTGGCGTGTCACCGCGATCCGGCGTCATAATATTAAAATTCTGATCGACATCTTCAGCGATAATCTGCGGATCGCCGCGCGAGGTATCGAACTTACCACCCACACGGATAATCTCGCCTTCCTGCACCACGTCCATACACTTCAGCCACGTGCGCGGGAAAATCACGACATCAATCGTCCCAGCGGAGTCGTGCCAGTCTTCCAGATGTACCACGCACATCATATCGTTGTTCTTGGTAACAATTTTGCGCATGGTGACAACTTCACCGGCAACCACTAAACCCCGGTCATGCAGATTACTTTCCTCGTTGGTGTACTGTTCCTTCAGTTCCGCGATGTTGGCCGTGTTGGCATATTCCAGCTGCTGGCGATATTTATCCGCCGGACGACCGGTGACATACAGACCCAGCAATTCTTTTTCCCAACCGAGCATTTCACGGTACGGCACTTCGGGCACATCCGGCAGATTTTCCAGCATTTCGGAAACGGAACTTTGCTGACCGCCGAACATATTCATCTGGCCGACTTCTTTGTCCTTGTGATAATTGGTGCTGTAATTCACCAGACGTTCCAGCACAGCCAGCAATTGCGTCCGGCCACCGAAGGCGCCTAATGCACCGACTTTCGCCAGATGCTCCAGTGTCCGCTTGCCCACCGCGCGCAGATCGACCCGCTGGCAGAAGTCCTGCAAATCCTTAAAAGTGCCGTCCACCCGCGCATCAATGATGTGCTGCAAGGATGCCGCGCCTGCATTTTTGACCGCCGCCATGCCAAAGCGAATGCCACGCACACCATCCGCCAGCGTCTGAATATCGAAGTCGAGCATGCTGAAATTAACATCCGGCGGCAGAATGGGGATTCCCATACGACGGCATTCTTCCATAAATGTGGCGACTTTGGTCGAGTCGTCACGCTGGACAGACAGCAGCGCAGTCATATATTCGGCGGGATAATGCGCTTTGAGGAAAGCCGTCTGCACAGTAATAACCGCATAATCGCTGGCGTGAGCTTTGTTAAAGCCGTAATTGGCAAAAAACTCAATATCAGCAAAAATGCGGTCAGATGTTTCTTCGTCCACGCCATTTTCCGGGCCACGTTCACGGAAAATTGCTTTATGCTTGGCAAGATCCTTTTCGCGTTTTTTGGATACCGCCTTACGCATCAGGTCAGCTTCACCCAGCTCATAGCCAAACAACTGCCCCGCCACCTGCATAATCTGTTCCTGATAAACCAGAATGCCGTAGGTTTCGGACAGAATGGACTCCATGCGGGGATGATGATACTTCACTTCTTCCCGACCATGCATCCGGTTATTAAACATCGGAATATAATCCATCGGGCCGGGGCGATAGAGCGAAATCGCCGCAATAATATGCTCGAAACGTGACGGACGCATCCCGCGCAGCATCTGCTGCATACCGGAACTTTCGACCTGGAACACGCCGACCGTATCCCCACGGCCAATCAGTTCAAAGGCTTCGTCAAGCGCTTTCAGCCATTCGGGGTCATCCTTCAAATAATCATGCCGATAGGGAATATTGCCCATCGTGTAGCTGATGCCCTGATGTTTCTCGATCAGATCACAGGCTTTACGCAGAATCGTCAGGGTGGATAAGCCCAGAAAGTCGATCTTAAGCAGGCCAATCGATTCGCAGGTTTCCATGGGGAACTGAGTCACAGCCTTCAGCGAACTGACTTCCTCACCCTCTTTATCGCCGCCGCTTTTGGTCAGGCGGTGCAGCGGGATATATTCCACCAGCGGCTTATCGCCGACAATCACACCCGCCGCATGGGTCGAGGCGTGACGCGTGATGCCCTGCAAATCCTTGGCGGTATCAATCACCCGTTTGATGTCGGGGTTGGTTCTGTACAGTTGTTGCAGTTCCGGGTTTTCCTCGACATAAGTCATCAGCGGCTTGGGCTTCGGCTCGGTTGGGATGAGCTTGGCCGCCTGATTAACGATTTGCAGCGGGACATCCAGCGCACGACCGACATCGCGCACCGCCGCCTTCGCCCCCATCGTCCCAAAGGTGATGATTGCCGCGACTTTATCCTCACCATATTTCCGCGCCGTGTATTCGATCATGTCGCTGCGGCGGTCGTCAGGGAAATCCATATCAATATCCGGCATGCTGACACGACCGGGATTGAGGAAACGCTCAAACAGCAGATTGTTCATAATCGGGTCAATGCTGGTGATTCCCAGCGAAAAAGCGACCACGCTGCCGGCACCGGAACCACGCACATTCCACCAGATATCGGCATGCAAAGCGTACTGGCACAAATCCCACACAATCAGGAAATAGGTATCAAAGCCCATATTATGGATAATGCCGAGTTCACGGTTAATGCGTTCCGTCAGCACGGAGTCATTGCGCCAGCTATCGCCATAACGCCAGGTCATGCCCTTCTCGGCCAGATAGCGCAGATAGCTATCGGAAGTGTGATCATCCGGCACCGGGAAAATCGGCAGATGGTAGCCCTTGCTGTCCAGATCAAGCTCGCACATCTCCGCAACTTTAAGCGTGTTTTTCAACGCCTCGCCCTCGCGGATTTCCCCGAAATGCGTCCACATTTCGCGCTGTGAGGTGAGGTGATAACTGGCATCACTCATGGCTAAACGGTTGGCGCGGGGTGTGCTTTTTAATTCGCTGGTCTGGATGCACAGCAGCGTGTCGTGCGGATCGTAATCGTCTTCCAGTACGTAATGCACATCATTAGTGGCGACAAACTGCACATCGGCATATTCGCGATTCTCGACCAGCCACTTATTGACTGCGCGCAGTTCCTCGATATTATGGTGCTGCAATTCCAGATAAAAATTCTCTTTGCCGAACACATCGCAGTACCAGCCGATCAGTTCGCGCGCTTCGTCGTCCTGACCGGCCATAATCGCGCCGGGAATCTGCGCGCCGAGGCAGCCGCTGGTGGCGATGATGCCTTCAGAATGCGCCGCCAGGAAATCGCGGTCAATGCGCGGATTATAATAAAAGCCGTTCAACTGCGCTTCACTGGAAATCTTCAGCAGGTTCTGATAACCGGTGTGGTTTTTCGCCAGCAGCAGCATATGATACGGGCGGCGATCTTCCTTTTCGCGATCAAAGCGCGTGCGCTTCGCCAGGTAAGACTCGACACCGATAATCGGCTTAATCTCTGCTGCTTTACAGGCGCGGTAAAAATCAATGACACCGAACATGGTGCCGTGGTCAGTAATGGCCAGCGATTTCATACCCAGGTCTTTGGCCCGGTTGACCAGCTTGGGAATTTTGCTCAGGCCGTCAAGCAGCGAATATTCTGTGTGAACGTGGAGGTGAATAAAGTCTGACATTGTGTCGTATTCCGTCGTTTGCGTGAGCTACCCAGATTATACCACCGCTGCGCCGGAGTAGAACGGGTTTTCCGTTTTTGATTTTACAAACCGGACACTCATCACCGCACCTCAACAGATCAGGCAGATAGGTTACAATAGCATGTGCAGGCTGAAATCCCGGCAGATACACCCCAAAAATATCTCAAGTTCACTGGAAAATAATTTATGCCCCGGCAACGTGCGTTTAATAAAGAGGATGTTATCGAGCAGGCCATGCTGCTCTTTTGGGCAAAGGGCTATGAAGCCACGTCTATCCGTGACCTGAAAGACAGGATGCGCATCAGCAGCAGCAGTATGTACGAGGTTTTCGGCGACAAACGCGGAATCTTCCTGCTGGCGCTGGCTCGATTCTGCGAGATCGAACGCGAACGGATTTCGCAGATGGCGGCCAGTGCCCCAACCCCACAGGCTTTAATAGAAGCGTTATTCGCTTCGGTCGAAGAAGTCATCCAGCCGCACTCGGTACAAACCCAGGGATCACTGGCCTTTAATACGATGGTGGAATTTGGCACCCGTGATGCTGACATTACCCCGCTGCTGCTGAATCACTATTTCGGGATTGCGGAGATCATCGCAGAGCGGATTGCGCAGGGTCAGTCTTCAGGCGCCATCGTCAGCCAGGATGATCCACTGCAGATTGCCCACACGATTCTCAGC
>JBBSQD010000042.1:0-30820 GCA_038258185.1 Aggregatilineales bacterium
TCATCAGGCACATAACCCAGAAATTCAACTGTCGGGCCAGCTAAAGTTTTCAGCCGTTCCAGGTCGCGTCCGGTACCACCGATTTTTAACGGCAGACCCAAACGGGTCGCAGCCTGCACCGCCAGATCAATCCGCTTGTAGGGAATCAGCCGCGAGACAATCAGAAAATAATCATCGACCTGATCAACAATCTGGAAACGGGAAGTATCCACAGGGGGGAAGATAATGACCGAATCGCGATCATAATAGGTTTTGATACGCTGCTGGATTTCAGTTGAAATGGCAATAAAGTAATTGACGCGCTGTGCGGCCTGATAATCCCAGCGTTTCAGCAAACTGACGAGAGGGCGTAAAACCAGTTCGACAGCCTGTCCCATCCCCTCACGGGCGATGTAGCTATCCAACTGCCACACGTAACGTGTGGGGGCCAGACAATAGCAAATATGCAGACTTTCCGCATCATGCTGTAAGCCGTGGCAGAAGCCGCTTTTGTTACTGAGAATCACATCGTAATCGGATAAGTCCAGACCATTCCACGCCAGCGGATACAATGGCAGGTAGGGTTGATGCTGCTGATGAATAGCCGGAAGCTGATCTAACCACAGCGTGCGAATATCCCACTGCTGGTACGCCTGCGGCATAATTTCTGGCGCATAGATGCTGCTGTAAATCGGGCTGGAGGGATACAGCGCATGCAGCGCTTCCAACACATCTTCTGCGCCGCCGCGCTGGTTCAGCCAATCGTGGACAAGGGTGAGTTTCAAGCTACGTCCTTAATCAAGCGGGTAATCCAAAGCGGGTTAAAGCTACTGCGCTTCAATGAGTTTGCGGATAGGCGCGAAGCTGGTACGGTGTAAAGGTGATACACCGAAAGTTTTCAATGCAGCGCGGTGGTGAGCAGTACCATAGCCTTTATGGACACCAAAAGCATATTGCGGCAGCTCACTATCCAGTTCCACCATGACTTCATCTCGCCACGTTTTAGCGATAATGCTGGCCGCGGCAATCGACAGTGAACGCGCATCGCCATCAACAATCGTCACCTGCGGATATTGCGCGATCTTCTCCGGCCAGACCAAAGCATCCAGAAACAGACAATCTGCCGAAAAATCCGGGAAGCGTATTTGTGCATCAATCATCGCGCGTTCCATCGCCAGCTTGGTGGCCTGATTAATGCCCATTTCATCAATTTCCATACTGCTGGCACTGCCCACACCCCAGGCAACTGCCGTTTCTTTAATCGTCTCCACGGTACGACTGCGCTGAAGCGGGGTCATCTCTTTACTATCACGCACACCGGTCAGCACTTTTGTCAGTTTCGGCATACCCAAAGGCAGCGAAACCGCGCCGACTGCAACCGGCCCAGCCCAGGCACCGCGCCCGGCTTCATCCATCCCCAGAATGCGATGGTAGCCCTGTTGGTAAATTTGATTTTCGTACATTAAATTAGACGTATTACCTTTCTTTTTTGGCATATACGCCCTTGGCCCAATTCAGGCGAACCTCATAAATTTCAAGTAACAGGTGAAGAGAATCCTTGATCAGCCGCATACGACTGTCCGCATCAAAGTACCACGTAATGGGTACTTGCAGGATTTTGTAACCGCGTTTCTGCGCGATAAACAGCAGTTCAATATCAAAGCCAATACCGATCATCTGCTGCACATCAAACAGATCTTCAGCCGCCGCACGCGTAAACATCTTAAAGCCGCACTGGGTATCTTCAATGCCACGCACGGCAGTAAATTTGATAATCCAGTTATTGATCCGTCCCATAAAATGGCGATACTGCGGCTCACCCACGCGCTGGGCACCTTTGCCCTCACGGCTGGCGATAATCACATCATAACCATCTACATAAGGGGGCAGAAAGCGGATCAGTTCGTCAATTGGCATGGATAAATCCGCATCGCAGATAAAGCGGAAATCTCCGCTGGCAGCCAGCATGCCCACCTTGACCGCAAGCCCTTTGCCGCGCACATCGGCTTCAATCACCTTTACATACGGGTGATCTTTGGCGAATATTTCAGCAACTTCCACAGTACGATCATTGCTGCCATTTTCCACGACAACCACTTCAGCCTCAAAATTTTGCGTATCGAGGAAAGCGTGAATCTTCTCCAGGCTGGGCGGTAAGCGATGTTCTTCGTTATGCGCCGGGATGATAATGGAGAGATAGGGGTTTTTGTTCAGGGCCACAGTCTGCTTTTCATGACGCTTATTGGTACGTGCTTCCGCCATATTTTACTCCTGTGGAGATGATAACACTGTCTCAAGATAATCGACTGAGACACGACACGAATGCTGAATTTCACGACGTTTGCGCCACACACGCGGGATGCCAAGCAAACCTGCCAGCATACCCCTCAGATGCGCCCGTGCCGCTTCACCACGCCATGCGCGCAGCGCCTCCCAGGCGATTTTGCCCTGCGCCCGCAGGATGCGTCCGCCATAACGTCGCCACAGTGCCGAGGGGTAATTCTTGATCAGAATATAGATCAGATTACGTCCATCATAATAACTGGCCGTTACCCCACCACCTGTCGCGGAGAGATGATGATAAACGATAGCAGCGGGTGTGTAAAGACAGCGCCAGCCAGCAAGCTGCGCCCGCCAGCCCAGATCCACATCCTCGCCGGAGAAGAAAAAGTCGTTATCCAGCAAACCGATTTCATCCAGCATCGTCCGGCGGTAGACCGCAGAGCCCCCACAGGCACTAAAGACATACTCGACTTCATCAAACTGGCCGACATCCTTTTGCCAGACACCCCGATTTCCGGCGCGACCATCCACCGTGAAAAAATCGCCAGCGGTATGAATATGATCACGCTTGTCGAACAGCAGCATTTTGCTGGCGACTGACCCCACATCAGCGGCATGGTCAAAAGCGCGGACAACAGCCTCTGCCCAGTGTGGGTCTACTTCCGTATCGTTATTCAGTAAGGCGACAAATTCGCCCTGCGCGGCCTGCATACCGGCGTTACAGGCACCCGTAAAGCCGCGGTTATCCGGCAACTCAACCAGCAGCACATTCGGATAGTTCTGCCGGATGAGCGCCTGTGACCCGTCGGTTGAGGCATTATCCGCGATGATCACTTCAAGGTCGGGGTAACTCTGCTCGCTAAGGGAGTCCAGGCAGGTTGGCAAAAAGCGAATACCATTCCAGTTGGGAATCACCACAGAGAGAAGACCGCTGACAGGGGGGTTCATCATGAGTTTCAGTCAGAGATCAGACGAGAATCATAAAAGGCTTGCCAACATGCCATCACTTTAATAAGCCTTCTTTGTCTAAAAATTCGTCCACGGCTGCCTGCCAGGGACGCAGTGTAATACCCACAGAGCGCCCTGCCAGATTAGCCATGCTGGCATAGACCGGCGGCACTGAAGCCCGCGGCCATTCGTGGCTGCTGATCGCGGTCAGCGGCACATCCTTATAGCCAGCACGATCCAGAAAATAGCGCGCAAAACCATGACGTGAGCATTGGCCTTCATTGACAAAGTGGTAGATACCATAACGGCCTGTCGCAATCAGTTTGGCAATCGCTTCTGCCAGATCATCGTTGTAAGTCGGGTTGGCGACTTCGTTCGCCACTACCCGCAACGTTTTCCCCGCCTCCGCTGCGTTCAGGATGCTCTGAATAAAGTTTTTGCCGCCGTGAGCAAACAGCCACGCCGTACGCACAATATAATGGCGTGGGTTAATATTGACCACTGCCCGCTCGCCTACCCATTTGCTATAGCCATAGGGGTTAATCGGCTGCGTCAGATCATATTCGCGGTAGGGTCGATTGGCTTTGCCATCAAACACTTCGTTACTGCTCACGCACAGAATCGCAGCCTGCGCCGCTGCCGCACCCAAAGCGACATTCTGTGTGCCAAAACCGTTAATCGCAATCGCTTTTTCCGGCTCATGCGCACAGCCATCCACATCTGTCCATGCGGCGGGATGAATCACAATATCCGGCTGAAACCCGGTAATAAAGTCATGGGTCGCCGCAAAGTCAGTGATATCCAGCTTTTCGACATGATCACCGACAATATCCGCGCCCGTAACGTCGTGTCCCTGTTGCTGGAGCACTTCAACCAGCCGTCCGCCCAAACGTCCCGCTGCACCTGTAACTATGATTCGCATCTCTTCATCCTTATGGTTGAGCTTTTTGAAACTGTATATCGTTTACCTTGCTCGCGCCAAAACAGAATGTTTATATCAAAACCTGATTGAAAAGCAGCGTGAAATCAGCGCAATACCAGTGTCAGATTCGACTCGTCTATCAGGACGGTATCCAGATTGTATTGGGTACCCCCCGCTTGAACAATCATCTGATCCAGCGTTTCGTTGCCGATGCGCTCCACCTCAGAAACCACGTTGCTAAACTCATTCGGCGGTACGGCGTACAAACTCCCGCCGATATCCACACCAGCGACCTGTAAACGGCGATTATTGACCAAATTCAGAACGATGCCGGCATTTTGCCACAGGCCAATCTGCGGTACCAGAATCTCACCATGGACAATTGCGCCACCGGGCTTGAGGTCAAAACGCGCATTCCGGAACTGAGGATTGCTCGGCCCACAGATATCACTGCGCTGGCGGCATAAAGCCAGCAAATTCGCTTCATCAAAACTTACCGTGGCGATCTGTGCTCCAGAAGATGTATTACCCGTAACCACCGTATAGTCGTACAGATTATTATTCAGCGTTTCCGTCCCAAAACGTCCCAGGTCAATCACGACATCGGACGAGCCGGTAGACGCATTTTCAATTTCGACAGTGGGTGGCGGCGTGACTTCCTCAAACAAAGCAGCCGTGCTGCCGCGTGATTCAAATCCGCCAAGCTGCAAAATGAGACCGGGAAGCACAAAGATGCCGACCAGAGCTAGAAAAAGGCCGCCACCGATTAATACAGTGAGGCAACCGCAAGCCAGATAGGTTGGGTTAAGACTGCTACGGCGTGTTTGGCGTTCGATACGCATAGACGCAGATCCTCGCTACAAATACCGCTGTCATTGTACCTGAGGCACGGCCTTTTTCAATCGCACAGGTGGGCAGAGGTATTCCAGCCGTAGGGTATAACTTTCAACACTCCTCTATAATAGCCGTGTCCGACCAGTAACTTTTTCTCATTCATGCGCGACATCTTAATTTGTTATAATGGCGGCCATCACCTATGATGAAAGGTGATTTTCCTGCTTATTTTCCGGGGCATACAATATGAAGCAATTCAGATTTTGGTTATTACTCTGTGTCGTTATTCTCGCTACATCATTCCTGGTCAGTGCTCAGGATGAACGCCTGAACAATCCCGGCATGGAAGAAGGTTCCTTTGGCGCCTATACGACACGGCGTGGTGGTGAGTTTCCGATTTACCTACCCAGCGCCTGGAATGTCTGGCTGGCCGCGCAATCCGGCGATTTTTATAATCGCGGAGATCGTACCGCCATCTCACCGCATCCCGGCCCTGCACCCGATCCCAAAGAAGGTTCACGCGCCCTGAATGTGAGTTGTGGCTTTGTCACCTGTACTGTGGCGGTTTATCAACAGATCTCAGTGACACAGGGAGCCAATCTGCAAGCCAGCGCTCAGGCGCAGGTCAAAGCCTGTAACCTACCCAAGGATGGCACCACTTGTGGCTCCGCCGTGGAGTCGGGCGCACGCACCCGCATCGGTATCGACCCTAACGGTGGCACCGATCCTAACGATAGCGATATTGTCTGGTCGAATTTTGTCGAACCCCATGACCGCTGGGAGCAGATGACCGTCAGCGCGACGACATCCGGCTCCACGGCCACGCTGTTTCTGTACTCAACCCAGAATAATCCGGGTGATCTGAACCGAACCTACTGGGATCAGACATCGCTCAAAGGTGGCGGCTCGGGGTCTTCAACCACACCCGGCGCAACCGCCGTACCGCCGACCCCCACACCTATTCCTGAAGTGGCATTTGTAGTTCCGCAAAATGCCCGTCCAGACGGCTCGATTGTGCATACCGTGGGCGCTGGGGATACGATGGACAGCATCGCGTTTGCCTACCAGATCACGCGCACCGAGCTGCTTGAACTTAATCCAGACCTGAATAAAGGCAGTATCCTGCGTGTGGGACAGGAAATTACGGTTCGAGCCGCACAGGCTCAACCAGAGCCTACGCAAGTGCCACCCACGCCAGAAACCGAAACCACGCCACCCGATACCTCTGGTGAGCAGGCTCAACCGGAAGTCTCCAGCCCCGCCATTAACCTGAATGGGGATCTTCTAGCCAGTGTCGTGCAGATTGGCGCATTCGGCGAAGGCAGCGGCACAATCCTGATCGGCCAGTCACCGGAACAGACTTCCTTTGATCTTAATCTCATCCCGATTCTGAGCATCCCTGAGGGCGTGGAAGTCCGCACCAGCGATACCAGTGCCAATGGCAAACGCGCCGCGCTGACCACAGCCACGCTGATCTCGGAACTGACACCGGAACAGATCGTCACAGCTTATAACGAGCAGTTTGCGGAGTTGGGTTGGCAGGCAGTCGTTACTGAAGCGATGGAAGGCTTTGCCTGGAGCAGCTGGACATTTACGGATGGTGATAGCGTGATCTGGGGCAGTACCCTGGTGATTACCACCAGCCCCACTAACCCCGGCCAATACACTGCGCTTTTGCAGATTAAAGAAGCCGGTTGATCTTCACTCAATAAATCAGCAAAACAGCGGCGCGCAAAAAGCGCCGCTGTTTTATTTCCAAAGCTTAAATGACTGCGACCGCCTCTAAAGCCAGATCATGCAGCGCCACGACCGCATCTTCCAGCCGAATTTCCTCGATGACGAACGACACACTGCATTCCGAAGCACCCTGAGCAATCGCAATCACATTCACCCCAATATCGCCCAGTGTGGTAAAAATGCGTCCAGCCACACCCGGTGTGCCTTTCATGCCAGCACCCACTGTGGTCACAATCACCACGTCATCCAGCAGGTCGATATGGTCAATATTGCGTCGGGCGATCTGATCTGCAAATTCCTCTTCCAAAGCCCGCAGCACATCGTCAGCACGGTCATCCATGACCACAAAGCAAAAACTCTGTTCCGACGAAGCCTGCGAAATCATGAGGATATTCGCACCGGCATCAGCCGCCGTCAGAAAAGCCCGTCCAGCGATTCCCGGCACGCCGATCATGCCACGACCACTCACGGTCACCAGCCCGACATTACGCACACTCGTCACCGCTTTGATGACGGTTGCGCTCGGCTGGCTCTCCGGGCCGATCAAGGTGCCGGGGTGCTGCGGGTTAAATGTATTGCGCACACGCATCGGGATATTCTGATCTAAAATCGGCTGCACCGTTTTGGGATGCAGCACCTTCGCGCCATAAAATGCCAGCTCACCCACTTCCTGATACGACACATACGGCAATACTTTAGCTCGTCGATCCAGGCGCGGGTCCGTCGTCATGACGCCATCCACATCTGTCCAGATGGTCAACTCATCGCTGTTGGTCATAGCGGCGAAAATCGCGCCACTGTAATCACTACCCCCGCGCCCTAACGTGGTAAAAGCGCCATCCGGTGTCATGCCGATATAACCGGTAATCACCGGCGTGATGCCTTTTTCAATGCGCGGCAACAAACGTCGCTCAATGCGATTACGCGTCTCGTCCCACAAGGGATTGGCGGACTGGAAGCACTCATCGGTAATCAGAAACTCGCTGGCATCAAAGGCCTCTGCGTTAATCTCATTGGTTTTCAAAGCCGCAGCAACCACCCGACAACTCAGACGTTCCCCAAATGACACAATCGAATCGATAATACGCGGGGTAAGCTCACCCAGGATATTGATGGCCTGACAGACCTGGACAAATTCGTCAATCAGGATGTTCATCTGATTCAACAACTGATCACGCCGGTTGTTAGGTGGCAGTAAACGATTGATCGCCTCGTTATGGCGGTCACGCAATTTCTGGGCGCTTGATAAATAACCCCAGCGGTTGCCCTCAGCCGCCATCCGTGCCGCTTTCAGCAAGGTATCCGTCACGCCCGACATGGCCGATACCACCACGACCACCTGATTACCCAGCGCTATTTCATGCTGGACAATACCCACTACATTACGGATCGCTTCGGGACTTCCCACTGACGTCCCACCAAATTTCATCGTAAACAAAGCCATGATACACTCCCCTGAAAATGAATAAAAAAAGCGTGTGGGATTTCCACACGCTTCTTGGTTACACTGTTGGCTGCTGTTCTTGCGGCCTTAAGGCAAACGGAAATCCCCTCGCACTCTATTATGTGAGGTCATACCAGTACCCATACCAGTTGTCATGTTGTGATGATTGTACATAACAAACCTGTCGCAAAAACAATTGAAGAAAAGCATAGCGCTTCTATGAAACTCTGTCAAGCACTTTTTTATCATTTAATACCAATTTAAAAATCATTGGCAGCATCGTCCCCTTTTGCTATAGTCTGATCATCTTCATTCAGGCAGAAAGCGCGTCTCTATGTCTCCCGTTTACAGCAAAATTCTTACCCCTCAAGGTCTGATCCCGGTCGATTATCAGGCGGCTTCGCTGGTAGATGCTGCGCAATATGAACCAGACGGCATCTATACCATCACCAACACCTACAACACCTTCCAGACCTTAAAGCTGGCAGCACATCTGGATCGCCTGGAAGACTCAGCGCGACGTGAGGGCATCCCCCTGCAATTGGATCGTCCACGCCTGAAAGCTGCCTTGCGCCAGATCATCACACAAGCTGATTATGGCGACGTGCGCTTTCGCGTAACGGTGCCCCGCGAACAGCCCGATCATTTTATTCTGTCTGTAGAGCCGTTCACACCACCGTCGTCCAGGATTATCGAGTCCGGTGTGCGCTGCATCACCACCGCTGAAGTTCATAGGCGCAACCCTGCCGCTAAAACCAATGACTGGGCGCAGGATCGCCAGAGTTTTCATATACCAGAGGGGATTTACGAGGTCTTGTTAACGAATCCAGAAGGTGAGATTCTCGAAGGGTTTGGCAGCAATTTCTACGCGATTCTGGATCATCAACTGCGCACAGCAGGTGAGGATATTTTACCGGGGATTGCTCAGCAAATTGTGTTTGCTGTAGCGCCGGGCATCATCTCCATTCAGCAAACGGCCATCCAAATCACGGATTTAGCGCAGGTCAGTGAGGCGTTTCTCACCAGCAGCAGCCGCGGAGTTATCCCGATTATCGAAATTGACAGGTTACCAATCGGCACGGGCCAGCCAGGATCAATCGCCCGCAGCTTACGCCGTGCATATGATCAGTGGGTGACTGAACATCTCGAAGACCTGTAAGGTCTAGTCGAGCGGAGCCTTAAAATCATAAATGCCATCCCGAATTGCCCAACGGGTGCCGCTGGCCTGACTCGTCAGCACGTCACCTTCCTGGATCAGGTCACTGCCAGTTTCCGGGCAGGCGAAAATCGTGTCGGTCTCCAGATTATTTTCCTGCTTACCCACCGCCTTGGACTGGACAAAGATGCTGGGCGTGTAAAGCAATCCGCTGTACTGCATTAAGCTATCCATGCCCACCAGCATGTTTGTCGGTAAGGCCTGCTTCATGGCGTCAATACGGAAAAAAGATACAGGCAAACGGCGTTGCACATCAAAACCGGCTTTTTTCATTTCCCGCAAAATATATTCAGGGTGAAAATCAAAATTTAATTCCACAAATTCAACCGGGGAAATGTCGTGAGGGTTCCAGTCCTGCTTTTTCATCGCATAACGCAACATCGCTTTGAAATTCTGTTTATTGGCATGTTCCAGGATAAAGGTGCCGTTGGTGGTCAACGCACGCCGTACCTGCGCCAATACGGCTGGAGCATCCGCCATGTGGTGAATCACACGGATCATGGTAGCCGCATCAAAGACGCCGGGGCGAAAGGGAAGTTTGTAGACATCCGCCGCCACATACACGAATCGGTCACTGCGACCGAGCTTTTCCTGGGCATATTGCAGTTGGGAGAGTGAATAGTCTACCAGAATTACCTGTTTAAAGGTATAATATTCATTAGTTAAACGTCCAAAGCCCGCGCCAAGCTCTAAAAGACGTTGTCCGCGCTGCGGTAATAAACGCCGCAGCGCAATCCTTTCTACCCGATCCTCATAATCCCGGTCTTTGTTCTCCCAGAACTCTGTACGGTAGTTAGAACCTTCATAATCACAAATCTTCGGGCGTGGTTCAGGCTTAGGCATCATTCCAACCTCAAAACTCTCAATCGCAGATAATCCTACTGTGCGCAGGCACAACTTTCAAGCGTCACCCTGCTCATCCGCCGGGTGTAGGCACAGCCGTATTGCTACCCTCACTACCGGGAGAATCACCGCCAGTTCCCGTGTTACCTGCCCCATTCATCGGCGTCGATGTCGGGAAAGGTATTAGCGTTGCCTGTGGGGGCTGCTGCCCCGGGTTGCCAGTTGAGCCATCGCCCGATGTCACAACACCACCCGCACCATCAGGCACACCGCCCGATGCAGCCGCGTTCTCTGCCTGAGCACATTCAGCAGCCTGTGCATTAAAGGCTTCGGGATTACAGCCATCAAGATACAGATAGCTTCGGTTCGGCAGTTGCATATCCAGCCACTGGATACCACCTTCCGGCACAATGCCGGTTTCTGTGACTGAACTGGTTCCACGTGAATTCAGGCGCTGATTCTCAAAATTGTTGGCGTAATTTTCACCCGCCGTGATGGAATATCCCGGCCAGGGTTGTTGGCTGTAATCGGTGGGCTGCGTAATCAGGTTAACATCTTTACCCGCCAGCACATCCGAAGCCATCTGAATGGCGCCATTCCAGTCTTTGGGCAGATTGTTCAAGGAGTAAGACAGTGGCTCAAACAACAGGCGTAAATTCTGAGCCACATCCGCCAACTGGGTTTCCTCCAACGGGATGACTGCGCGCACATCCAGCGATACCGGTAACGTCTCGTCAATCGGCACGAGCAGATCAAGACGCACAGGCAGTCGCAGGCCGACCGGCAGCGTTAACGTCACAGGTGTGGATACCGTGCTGTTGTTCAGCGTGATCTGCGCGGAAGCCGATAATGGCACAGGTTCTGTCAGAACCACAACTGTATCCGTCTGCAACGGTACCGTAAATTTCACATCAATCGTATCCCGTACCGGAATCGTCCAGTCAATATTCGCTTCTTCCAGTCCCACAAAGCTGCTGTGTAAACCGGAAACCAGTGGGTTCGCGATATTGTTGGTGATATTGAACAGGAAAATACCCAGAAAAATCAAAACAGCTACCAAAATGAAATTGACAATAAACGAAAAAATAACCATAAAACGCCAGATGAAGCGACCTAATCCCCGGAAAAAAGCGCGCATGTTGGAACTCCTTGATGGAAGGGTAGAACGACCCCGCTAATCAAAATATACAACAGGGGTAGGGTGTCGGCAAATATAGATATCGATTCAGAATCCAAAAAGACGGTTTTAGCCGTCTTTTTGGATTACAGTTTTGTCAGAATTGAAGATTACAGGCCCGCATCGTGACGCATCGCGCTGGCCTTGTCGGTCTGCTCCCACGGCACATCCAGATCATTGCGACCAAAATGACCGTAAGCCGCAACCTGCTTGTAAATCGGGCGGCGCAGATCCAGATCACGAATGATCGCTGCCGGACGCAGGTCAAAGTGTTTGTGAATGAGTTCTTCGATCTGCTCTTCGGGGATCACATTGGTACCAAAAGTTTCCACCGCAACCGAAGTAGGCCGCGCTACACCAATGGCATAGGAAATCTGTAACTCAAAGCGCGACGCCAGCCCTGCCGCGACCACATTCTTGGCGACGTAACGCGCCATATAAGCCGCGCTGCGATCCACCTTAGTGGCATCCTTGCCGGAGAACGCGCCACCACCGTGCCGTGCCACACCGCCATAGGTATCAACAATAATCTTACGGCCAGTCAGGCCAGCATCACCCAGCGGGCCACCCGTCACAAAACGGCCAGTCGGGTTGATGAAAATACGAGTCTGATCGTCCAGCAAATTTTCCGGGACAATCGGCTTGATGATCTGCTGGATAACAGCTTCGCGAATATCTTGCTGGGTAACATCCGGGGAATGCTGGGTAGAGATCACAATGGCTTCGATACGCTTGGGCTTACCATGCGCATATTCGACCGTCACCTGGCTTTTGGCATCAGGGCGTAACCATGACAGTTCGCCACTTTTACGCGCTTCGGCCAGACGACGTGTCAGCTTATGTGACAGCGAAATCGTCAGCGGCATCAGTTCCGGGGTTTCGTCACAGGCAAAGCCGATCATCATACCCTGATCGCCTGCGCCAGTCGCTTCAATTTCCTTGTCAGACATCGAGCCTTCACGCGACTCCAGCGCTTCATTCACACCCTGTGCGATGTCCGGTGACTGTTCTTTAATCGAGACAATCACACCGCAGGTTTCGGCATCAAAGCCATATTTACCACGGGTATAACCAATTTCCGTGACCGTATCGCGCACAATTTTCTCAATATCGACATAAGCAGTGGTGGTAATTTCACCCATCACAACCACCAGACCCGTTGTCGTCGCCACTTCACAGGCAACACGCGCGTTGGGGTCCTGGGCCAGAATAGCGTCCAGAATGGCATCCGAGATCTGGTCACACATCTTGTCGGGATGTCCTTCAGATACCGACTCCGATGTATAGAAATATCGGGGGGAGGTCATAAATGTTAGGTTATTCGTCACTTGATGCTCCTTTACGAAATGGGTTTGGCTATGGCTCTTAATCATGAGATTAAAACAAAAAACGCCTCTTCTGCAGGAAGAGGCGCGTTTATACTTAGTATAGCATCGCTCATCTTCCAGAGATTAACTCTGTCGGATTTGGCACCTTCCCGATGCTTCGGGGGTTGCCGCGGTTTCACAGGGCCGTTTCCCTCCACCGCTCTTGATGAGTGCTTGTCAGCACTTTAAGTTGTTGATGATAATACTATAGCATAGCTATACATGGGAAGCAACACCCTACGCATTAAGCTTATTTATACAAAAACGGAGATGCAGCGAGCATCCCCGTTCGTGAAGGTTCAAAAGTAGCTACAGATTACTACATGCCAAATGAGGCACGAGCCCCTGTACGCGCAATGTGGGCCATAAATTCGGCACGTGTCCGCTGGTCGTCACGGAATGTGCCGATCATCGCGCTGGTCGTCATGCTGGAGTCATGCTTCTGGACACCGCGCATCATTGAGCACATATGCACGCCTTCCAGCACCACCGCGACACCCTGCGGTTCCAGCACTTCGTTGATAAAATCAGCAATCTGATGCGTCATACGTTCCTGCACCTGCAAGCGCCGCGCGAACATATCCACAATCCGCGGGATCTTAGAAAGCCCAATTACTTTACCACTGGAAATATAAGCAATATGCGCGCGACCTACAAACGGCAGCATGTGATGCTCACACAGACTGTAAAACTCGATATCGCGCACAATGACCATGTCATCATATTCCACATTGAAGATGGCACCGTTAATCAGCTTGGACGGATCGGTGCGATACCCACTCAGCAGTTCTTCATACGCTTTAGCAACCCGCTGCGGGGTCTTGACTAACCCTTCGCGAGTCGGATCTTCACCCACGGCTTCCAGGATTTCGGTCGTAGCAGCTTCAATGCGGTCTTTATCGACAACCGGGAGGTTAAGCTCGAACATCTCAAGAAAATCCTGAGATTTTAACTTCATATCCATTAAGGTGTCCTCGTAATCGTAAATATTGGCTTGCCCATTTTTATGACCGTTACCATTTCCACTATTACGTTTATCCGTAGAATACATGTGTTTTCCTTTTCACGCTTACCTGAGTGAATTTCAACATACATTCAGGTTATACAACTGTTAATTTCGTAATGTAAGTCAGCCGCTACATCCTAGATTTACCAGCTTAGTTATGGGTTAGAGCGGCATGAAAAACTCACTAGGGAATAAAACAAAATTTCTACCGGCTACTTGATTGTCATTTGGATAACGGCTACTATCATTAGATGCTTTACACATGAAAAGACTTACTCGTAATAGAGTTTATATATTATAAGAGAATTCATGCATGGATTTCATTGAAATTGATCAATTGCGCTTGCGCTGTGTCATTGGCTTCAGTGATCACGAGCGAAAAGATAAGCAGGATGTGATTATTAGCCTGAGAATAGGCACGGACATGCAGCGTGCAGGTGAGACAGATAACCCTGATGACGCTTTCAATTATCGAACAGTTACCAAAGCCATCATCAAGCATGTCGAAGAATCGACTTATCTGCTGGTCGAAAAACTTGCCAGTGAAATCGCCAGAATATGCGTGGCAGATTATGGCGCGCCCTATGTTCAGGTGCGGGTGCATAAACCCGGTGCGCTGCGCTTTTCGGATAGTGTTGGTGTGGTGATCGAACGGCGAGCAGAAGATTATGTCTGAGCATCATGTTTTCGTCTCACTGGGGTCCAACATCGACCCGGAACATAATCTGATTCAGGCCGTGCATTTATTGGGCCAGCAAACGCAGATCATCGCGTATTCTACTGTGTATCGCACCCCACCACAGGGTTTTACTGATCAGGCCGACTTTCTGAATATGGCAGTTCAGTTACAAACCAACAAGACACCAGAAGAATTCAAGTCCGCAGTGTTAACAGGCATTGAGCAGCAGCTTAAACGTGTCCGTGACCCACTCAACAAAAACGCGCCGCGCACCATTGATCTGGATATCGCTTTGTGGGATAACCTCAGTTTTGATTACGGTGACAAACCGTGGCATGTGCCAGATCAGGATATTCTGCGATTTGCACATGTCGCCGTGCCATTAGCTGAAATCGCACCGGATTACATCCACCCCGAAAATGGCCAATCCCTCACCGCAATTGCGGCTCGGTTTGATAAAGCAGCGATGCAGATTGAAACGCTGCATTTTGACCTGCCGAAGCCGACAATTGAGTACCGCGTAAATCCTCCGCTTGATAAAGCCGGGATGAATGCGCTGAACGCGCTCTACGCCTCTGCCTGGCCCAACCACACCCATACAGATTTTGACGAGATTGATTACATCCTGTCTTACATCTGCGCCTATCACGCTGAGCGTTTAATCGGCTTTGTCTATCTGGCGTGGGATGGGGGTGTTCACGCTTTCCTGCTGGATACCACGGTGCATCGGGATTATCAGCATCAGGGGATCGGCACGGGACTGGTGGAACAGGCGCGTGCAGAGGCGCAGCGGCACGGCCTGGAATGGCTGCATGTCGATTACGAGCCGCACCTGGACAGCTTTTACAGGGGTTGCGGCTTTGAGCCAACCCTCGCTGGGTTAATTCGGCTAAGACCGCCAAAGGCTAAATCAACAACGAAACCCTAGCCGAAACTTATCAATCAGGTACAATAACGCCGCTTTCACCATGCCAGTCCGGATGGTATCAGAGGAGTATTGTTCGATGAATTTGATTGATTATGGCCGCATTCTGGTGCGCCGTGGTTGGATTATCGTTCTACTGGCAGCCATCGCTGCGGGCAGTGCCTATTATCTGGCCTCCCGCCAAACGCCGGTTTATATTTCCACACAAAAAGTGCTGATGCAGCCCACGCGTGCTGATCTCGGCCTGACCGAAGCCAGCAAAACACTGCTCGGTAATCATGTCTCCTATCTCAATAGTGAGTTTCGCGCGCAGGAAGTCATTAATCGTCTGCAACTGGATATGACTCCCGGCGAGCTTAAAAGCAATGTGACCATCGCACCCGACCCGCTGGATCTGACCATTCAGATTGATGTCAAAATGCCGGATGGCAATCTTGCCAATGACATCGCCCGTGAATGGGGTAATCTGCTGATTCAATACCGCGTAGCGCAAAATCAGCGCGCCCGTAGTGAAGACCATATCACCGCCAGCCTGCAGGATAATGCCAACTACAGCCTGTACAGCCCACGTCCCGTGATTAACGCGGTAGCCGGGGCGGTACTTGGTTTGCTGTTGGGTGGGATTATTGTCTTCGTGCTGGAATATCTGGAAAGCGCTATTATCCGCAACCGGGATGATATTGAAGCGAATCTTAACCTGCCCGTGCTGGCTGCCATACCGGACGTAGAAGGGTAAATTATGACCGACCTGATTACCATCCAAGACCCACGTTCTAATGCAGCAGAAGCCTTTCGTTCGCTGCGTACCAATCTGATGTTCAGCAGTGTTGAAAATCCGATTACCACGCTGTTGATCACGTCTGCTGCCCAAAGTGAGGGTAAAAGTCTGATCGCGGCCAATCTTGCGGTCACACTGGCACAGAGCGGCAACAAAACGATTCTGGTCGATGCGGATTTGCGCAAGCCGGTACAGCACACCATCTGGAACACGAAAAATGATCGCGGCTTAACCACGATGATGCTCGACAATACCGCGATCTCCACACCGCCGCTGCTGGATACCGAAATTGATAACCTTCAGTTTTTACCCAGTGGCCCACTGCCTCCCGCTCCGGCAGATTTACTCAGCAGCCAGCGCATGAGTGAGGTGATCGGCGTGTTAAAAGCGCGTGCCCACTACATCATTTTCGATAGCCCCCCTATCCTGGTTGCGACAGATGCAAGTCTGCTCAGCACAAAACTGGATGGCACCCTGTTAGTGATTCGCGCGGGCAGCACCCGACGCGAAGATGCCCTGCGCGCCCGTCAATCGCTGGAGCGTGTCCATGCGCGGATTATTGGCGCGGTACTCAGCAATGCGCCGCAAGACACGACCCGCTATTACGGTTAAGGCGAATATCAATGGATGAGTCAGCCCAGCAATTTCAGTCCAGCATCAGCCAGAAGGTTGCGCTGAATTACAGGCTTTATCTGCCACGCAACTACGAGCAGCAGGCAGAGTGGCCGCTCATCCTGTTTTTACATGGTCGAGGAGAACGTGGCAATAATCTCGGCCTGCTCAATTTAACGGGTCTGCCGAAAAATATTGCTGACGGGCAGGATTATCCGTTCATCATTGCCGCGCCTCAATGTCCACCCACTTCCTACTGGACAGAAGAGCTTGAGGCGCTGAACGCCCTGCTCGATGCGCTTATCCAAAAGCATAAAGTCGATACCAGTCGCATCTATCTCACTGGCCTGAGCATGGGTGGCACGGGTACATGGTTTTTGGCCGCGCGTTATCCCCAGCGCTTTGCCGCGATAGCGCCGATCTGCGGCATCGGTCAGACATGGGCTGCCCAGGAACGTTTGCAACATATGCCTGCCTGGGTTTTCCACGGGGATGCTGATTCCGTTACATCGGTTAAACGTTCTCAGGAAATGGTCGCTTTCCTCCAAGAAAATGGTGCACCGGTCAAATTCACCGTCTACCCCGGTGTTGACCATGACTCATGGACAGCTACCTACAATAATCCTGTTTTGTATACCTGGTTCCTTTCGCATCAGCTTCGCACCTGAAAGTCAACTTAATGCCTCATCAAAAATCACTTTCCTTACAAAAAGATGTTTCATACTCGGTCAACTTAAATTATCTGCTCTACCTGCCGCCGGGTTACGATCAACAGGAAAAGTGGCCGCTGGTGTTGTTTCTGCATGGCATAGGTGAGCGCGGGGATGATCTCAGCCGTGTGGAAAGTATCGGCCTTGCGCATAACATCGCGGAGGGTGAAGATTTCCCCTTTATTGCCATATCGCCGCAATGTCCCCTGCCGCATGTCTGGCCGGAGCTGACCGTCGAGCTGAACAGTCTGCTGGATGACATCATCGCCAACTACGCGGTGGATACATCACGCATTTATCTGACGGGACTCAGCATGGGTGGCTATGGCACATGGTATATGGCCGCCCGTTTCCCGGAGCGATTCGCCGCGATTGCCCCGATTTGCGGTGGGGGTGCCTGGTGGGTGCCGGAAAAATTACAGAACATGCCAGCCTGGGTTTTTCACGGTGATGCTGATCCGGTCGTGCCGCTGCACCATTCTTCGGATATGGTGAACGCCTTGCGCGAACTGGGCAATGATGTACGCTTCACAGTCTACCCCGGCGTAACCCATAACTCATGGACGCAAACTTATCAAAACCCGGAATTGTATGCGTGGCTGTTGAGCCATCAAAAAACGGACTAACACTCCAGAGGAGCAGTCAGCGTGTTGCCTATCGAGCTTATTCTGTTAATCACGGGCATTCTCCTGCTGCTCAGCATTATCTCCAGCAAGGCCTCCAGCTTACTGGGCTTACCTGCCCTGCTGCTCTTTATCCTGATTGGCATTCTGGCAGGCTCTGAGGGGTTAGGTGGCATTTATTTTGATGATCCGTGGGTGGCGCAGTTCCTGGGTGTACTGGCGCTGATTTTCATCCTGTTTTCCGGCGGGCTGGATACCACCATCGACAACATCCGTCCGGTTTTAGGCTCAGGGTTTTCGCTGGCTACCATTGGGGTGGTGATTACCACTGTGTCAGTCGGTTGGTTTTCTCAGCAGATACTGGGTTTTACCCTGCTTGAAGGTTTGCTGTTAGGGGCGATTGTCTCCTCAACCGATGCTGCCGCGGTCTTTTCTGTGCTCGGTTCCGGGGGTGTGCGCTTGAATGAACGCGTCGAAAATGTGCTGCAATTGGAATCCGGCAGTAACGACCCAATGGCGGTTTTTCTCACGCTTGGCCTCACGAGTCTGTTGATCCTCCCCGATACGCCTATCGAAAATCTGCTGTTCATGTTTATTCAGCAAATGGTGCTGGGGCTCTTGCTGGGGGCTGGCACAGGTTATCTTCTGATGCGCATCATCAACAAACTACGCCTGACCTATGACGGATTGTATCCGGTTCTGACAATATCCGTCGTTTTAATCACCTATGGCGTGACTACTGTTGTGGGTGGAAGCGGATTCCTTGCTGTGTATATCATAGGCATAGTCCTCAATAACAGCGACTTTATCCACAAAAACAGCCTCAAACGCTTTCATGATGGCCTCGCCTGGTTGATGCAGATTTTTATGTTTCTGGTGTTGGGACTGCTGGTCTTTCCATCGGAGCTTGTGCCGGATATGACTAACCGCGTTCTGATTGCGCTCTTCCTCATTTTTGTTGCACGTCCCCTCAGCGTAATGGTCGCGCTGTTATTCAGCCGGTTTTCCTTTCGTGAACGTGTACTCATTTCCTGGGTAGGGCTGCGCGGTGCTGCGCCGATTGTTTTAGGCACATTCCCGCTGTTAGCCGGGGTGCCGGGTTCCGACACTATTTTCAACATTGTTTTCTTCGTAGTGATTACATCGGTGATTATTCAGGGGCCATTGATCGTCCCCATTGCGCGCTGGTTAGGCTTACAGAATCCAAGGCCCCTCCGTCCAAAATCCCCGCTGGAGTATCAACCTGCGTTTGATATTGAAAGCCAACTCTCCGAACTGATTATACCGGCTGATTCGGCGGTGATTAACTTACAGGTGGTCGACTTACATTTACCAGCCGATGCCCTGATTGTGTTGATCGGACGCGATCAGAGTTTTATCGTGCCCAATGGCGGCACCCTTTTACAGGCAGAGGATACCCTGCTGGTGCTGGCCGACAAGTCGTATCTCAAGAAATTGCGCCGATATATTAACACGCCCATCTCGCTATAATGGGCATTTTGCAATTATGATATACACATCACGCACGTGCCTATACCACACACAGGACAGGACAACATTTTGAAAAAAGGGAAAGCGACTCAGGGCATTCACGGACGGCGCGATAAGTCTTTTGGCAGCGCCAACTATCCTATCTACCACAGCACCACCTTTACTGTAGAAAAAAGCGACGATTTTGTCAGCAAGAAAAGCCGTGACGACCATTATATGTACACGCGCTACTCCAATCCCAGCATCCGCAATGTCGAGGAAAAACTGGCACGATTAGAGCAGGCGGAAGATGGCGTATTGTTCTCCAGCGGTATGGCGGCCATCACCACTGCCCTGATGACATTTCTTAAAAATGGCGATGCCATTGCGGTGGCGTCCCAGCTTTACGGAGTCGCGCATCGTTTCCTGCGTGATGTGATGCCTCAGTTTGGCGTGGATGTGCATTTTCTGGATGCCGACGAACTCTATAATCTCAGGGAATTTGCGCCAACGGTCAAAATGGTGCATTTCGAAACACCGATTAACCCTACCAGTGCCTGCCTGTCCATCAGTGATGTGGTCGCTTCAGCCAAAGAGATTGGCGCACTCACCATGATTGATAACACATTTGCTTCACCGATCAACCAGAATCCGATTACGTTAGGAGTCGATCTGGTTGTGCACAGCGCGACAAAATACATCGGCGGTCACAGTGACCTGATGGCGGGTGCCGTGCTGGGTTCCAAACCGCTGATTAAGGTCGTCCATGAGCACATGGCGCTGTTTGGCGGATGCAGCAACCCTGCCGAAGCCGCGCTGATCGATCGCAGCCTGAAAACACTCAAGCTAAGGGTGGAAGCGCATAATCAGGTCGCGCAGAGTCTGGCGGAATTTTTCAGCGCCGAGCCAAAAGTTAAAGCGGTACATTATCCCGGTCTGACCGATTCACCCGATCATGAAGTCGCCAAAAGTCAGATGTCCGGCTTTGGTGGCATGCTGGCGATCGAGCTTAAAGACCTGGACGCGGCGAAAACCTTCTGCGATAAAGTTCAGATTGCTTTGAATGCGACCAGCCTCGGCAGTGTCGAAACCTTAGTGAGCCTGCCGGTTCTGACCAGCCATGCCAGCCTGAATGAAGATGAACTCGCCAGCGCCGGTATCACCCACGGCACTGTGCGCATCTCCACTGGTCTGGAAGATATTGATGATCTCATTGGCGATTTCAAGCAGGCACTGGCCGCAGTTTAACGGAAAGCATTACGGAGAGACTTATGCTGGTTTATGACATTATCGATCTGGACAGCCAGAACGAGGATTTAATCCGCCAATGTGCAGTCTTACTGGTTGAGGGCTTCAAAACGGACTGGCCGGATGCGTGGCCGACGCTTGAGGAAGCTATCGAAGAAATCCATGAATGCCTCGAACCAGAGAAAATCTGCCGCGTTGCCCTCACGTCGGACTCACAGGCGGTCGGCTGGATTGGCGGGCAGGATTATGGCTATGATGGACAGGTGTGGGAACTGCATCCGATGGTGGTCAGCAAGTCATTTCGGGGTCATGGGATTGGTCGCGCCTTAATTGCTGACCTTGAAGCGCAATTGCGTCCGCGCGGTGTCCTTACGCTGACCCTCGGCTCTGATGATCAAAATGCCATGACCAGCCTCTCCGATATCAACCTGTACGAAAACACGTGGGAGCATATTCAAAACATCCGCAACTTCAAAAATCACCCCTACGAATTCTATCAAAAATGCGGCTTTAGCATCACTGGCGTCATGCCGGATGCCAACGGGCCAGGAAAACCCGACATCTATCTGTCGAAACGGTTGTAAAATTAGTTAGTCGGATTTTAGGCAATCGTTAGACCTATCACGCTATTCTGTAAATCGTGTGCAGTAAGCATATTGTGTCCGGTAATAAAATATGCGCGCACACCTGTCCAGGCAAATCAAGCATCACGGAGTAGACAAATGCCCATGAAGGGATTAATTCTCAGCGGCGGAAAAGGCACCCGCCTGTATCCGCTGACCTATACACGTGCCAAACAGCTTATTCCTGTCGCGAATAAACCCGTTCTCGTCCGCGTCATTGATGCTATCCGCGACGCAGGCGTGGTCGATATTGGTATTGTGACCGGCAGCACCGCCCCGGAAATTCAGGACAAACTCGGTGATGGATCTAAGTATGGAGTGAATCTCACCTATATTCCGCAGGACAGCCCGGATGGTCTGGCACACGCGGTCAAAATTTCCCGAGACTTTTTAGGCGATGACCGCTTCGTCATGTTCCTGGGTGACAATGTCATTCAGGGCGGCATCAGTTCGCTGATCTCCGACTTTGCCACCAACGACTGGAACAGCCAGATAGTCCTGAAAGAAGTCCAGGACCCGCGGTCTTACGGGGTCGCCAAATTACGGCCAGATGGCAGTATCGAGCAACTGATTGAGAAGCCCAAGAATCCGCCGAGCAATCTGGCACTGGTCGGCATTTATATGTTTGACCAAACCATCTGGGATGCCGTAAATAATATCGCACCCTCACCGCGTGGGGAACTGGAAATTACCGATGCGATTCAATGGCTGATTGATGCCGGACATCGCGTTTATCCACATGTGCATCAGGGCTGGTGGATTGATACCGGCAAGCCTATTGATATGCTGGAAGCCAACAGTCACGTGCTGGAGGAATTAAAGCCGCAGATTGCCGCAGATGCCATCATCGAAAATTCCGAAATTGACGGACGTGTCACTATCGAAAGTGGCGCGCGCGTCATCAACAGTGTCATTCGCGGGCCTTCGATTATCGGCGAAAACACGGTCATCGAAAACAGTTATGTCGGCCCGTTTACCAGCATCTATCATGATGTGGTGGTCAGCAATGCGGAGATTGAGCGCAGCATTATTCTGGAGAACAGCAGCGTGACCGATATTGATGCGCGTTTGCAGGACAGCCTGATCGGGCGTAACGCCAAAGTGCAGCATGTTGACCGCAAGCCGAAATCGATCAAGATGAATCTGGGCGATCACAGTAGTCTGTGGTTGGTATAAAGGCAATCAAAATATGAATGTTGAGTTTATGATTCCGGCTTATATCCAGGCAGGACTTGCTTCTGGAGCATTTGAGAGGGTTGGCGGCGTAATCCGAGAAACCAATTCTAAAGCAATTGTATCATGGCTACGCGAAGGTGCATCCCTGTCGCAGTCAGCGAACTTACCCATCTGGGGTTCAGCGGCTCAGGCCATCTCAATGTTGAGTGCTGGCGGCATGCTGCTGAATTTAGGTGTCAGTGTTGCCTCGTTGATTGTCATTACTCAACGTCTCGATAGGCTTACCAATAGCATCGACAGGCTTGAAGAAACGATCCGTTCAGAGTTTAAGCGTGATCGAGACACACGATTTAAAGGCGCTTTACAGTCAGCCAGAGATGCTCTTGAATCCGCAAATAAAAATTCTCGGTCGAGTCAAGCTCATGTGGCGATTAACGGCCTCTACGAATCACAAATCAATTTTCTGGAGGACTTTGATAACAGTCTGGAAGTTAATCCGTTGCTTGCACAACATAGTTTAGTGCGAGCGATGTATGCAACCAACAGCCGCATTCGCTGCTACCTTGAGATGGATGAAATTGATTTAGCAAAAACGCGACTGAATGAGGACATGCACGAGTTTGAGCGGCGTTTCCACCAACTCATCAAAGCGTGGATTGGGGAACATCAAGCTAAATTTTTGCATCAATCTGTGAACGAAACTGAGGTTAACCGCTTCATCGACGTTCAGTTTTTTCTCAATGGCTTTGAAGAGCGTAATTCTCAAAACATAATGGCAATCATTCATCAGCTTCGTTCTGACTTCTGGAATGATGAAGCTATAGTGGATATTTATCGATATACAGGCCCTATTAGGCGGGTAGAAAAGAGTTTCGAGGATCAGGTCAAAGAATTTCCTGATAAGCTGCTCCAGGCAGAGACACTGATTGAAAACTACCGTCGGCTTCAGAGTTTCGAAATGGAGCTGCGTTATCTCAAACTCAGTAACACAAGTTTTGAAGCTTGGGATAAGATTGTAAATCTACAGGAAATGCAGGAAGCAGGGACAGGCATAGCTTTCCTGATTCCTGATCAGCCAATTCCATTGAATGAGGTCGCCTGATAAGATGGTGAGCTATCAATCATGCTAACCAACTCAAAGGTAAGGGGATTATGACTGACTCCATTCAACTGATCGTCGTTGATTTAGACGGCACACTGCTCAACAGCCAGCACACGGTAAGTGACCGCAACGCCAAAGCTATTCAGGCGGCTGGCGATGAAGGTATTCAGGTCGTTCTGGCGACTGGCAAGACCCGCAATTCTGCGCTGAGTGTCATCGCGCGGCTGGGATTAAACACCCCCGGCATCTATCTGCAAGGTCTGGCGACATATAATCCTGATGGAAGTTTGCGGATTCAATCCACGCTGGACCCGGCCATCGCACGGCAGGTCATCACCTATACGGAAGATCGCGGTTTTACTGTCATCGCTTACAGCGGCACCCGCATTCTGATAAAAGCCTTCAGTAAAGGCATGGAACTGCTTTCAAAATATGGTGAGCCGGATGCCGAAGTCGTGGGCCCGTTGCAAAACATCCTTGACAGCACCCCTATCAACAAATTGCTGGCGATCAAACTGGGCGATCACAAAAGCATCAATGCCCTGCGCTGGCAGTTGAATATGCAGATCAACGGCGCTGCCCGTTTAGTCCAGGCCGGCATTCCGGACATGCTGGAAATTCTGCCGCCCGGTGTTTCCAAAGGCAGCGCATTAAAGTCTCTGCTCAAAGAGATGAACATCTCAGCAGCCAATGTCATGGCGATCGGTGACGGTGAAAATGATATCGAGATGCTTCAGTTGGCGGGTGTGGGCATAGCGATGGGTAACGCGCTGGAGCGTGTCAAAGAAATCGCCAACCACGTTGTCAGCAGCAACGATGACAACGGTGTCGCCGAAGCAATCGAGCGCTTTGCCTTGAAGCCCAAAATTGAAACCCCGGAAAAACCAGCCGAAACACCCAGCGAACCAGAAGCTAAAGCGGATGCAAAACCTTCCGCTGAAGACCAGAGTACACAAGAAGATACCAGTGAAAGCGTGAGTGAGGTTAAATAACAAACTATGAAAAATGTCTTCGTAACCGGTGGGGCCGGGTTTATCGGCAGCGCCTTTGTGCGTCACATGGTGGAGAACCATCCTGAACTGAATATCATCGTCTATGATAAGCTGACCTACGCTGGCAACCTGGACAATCTGCTGCCAGTCAGTGATGAGCCGAATTATCGTTTTGAGCAGGGTGATATTGCCCAGCGCGAAACCGTTCGCCAGGTTTTCCAATCCCATGATGTGGATACGGTCGTGAATTTTGCCGCGGAAAGCCATGTCGACCGCAGCATCCTCAATCCCGATGCCTTCATCCACTCCAATACCGCCGGTGTCCATGTATTGCTGGATGAATCTCGTCAGCATGGTGTCGAGCGCTTTGTCCACGTGTCCACCGACGAGGTTTACGGAGATATTGAACCGGGATACTTCTCGAAAGAGGATGATAAATTCGAGCCGAACAGCCCCTACGCCGCCAGTAAAGCCGGTGGTGAGTTGCTGGTACGTGCTTATCACGTCACCCACAAAATGGATACGATCATCACCCGTGGCAGCAACACCTTTGGCCCTTACCAGTACCCAGAAAAAATCATCCCCTTCTTCGTCACCGAAGCCATTGACGACAAACCGCTGCCCGTTTATGGGGATGGTATGCAGATTCGCGATTGGCTGTTTGTAGAAGATCACGCGCTGGGCGTGGCTAAAGCGCTGTTTGATGGCAAATCCGGCGAAGCCTACAATATCGCCGGGGAGCATCATGAACACAACATCAATGTGACCCATCGCATTCTGGAATTGCTGGATAAACCGCGCACACTCATCAAGCATGTGCCAGACCGTGAAGGCCATGACTTACGCTATGCGATGAACTGCGACAAACTGCGTGATCTGGGCTGGCAGCGTCAGTTCACCTTCGATACCGCGCTCGAAGCCACAGTCAAGTGGTTCCAGGATAACGAGTGGTGGTGGCGCAAAATCAAGACCGGTGAGTATCTCGAATATTACAAGCAGCAGTATGCCGCTCGGCTGGCTGCCGCCGAAGATATCAACTAAACTTTCCACTTTATGGGTCGTGTAAAAACGACCCTTTTCATTCATCTGTAGGATTTCCAGCAAAATACCGTTACATACTGAAACACGCGCTTGCACTACGTTTCGATAAAATATCTGGTCAAAAGCCGAAACTATTGATAACATATCGCCCGATTCATGTTCATCGTATTTGCGAAATTTATGAGGCAACAAAGTAATGAAACGTTTGACCATAGCTGTATTGCTCCTTCTGGGTTTAAGTCTGGCAGTCATCCCGGCGGCTGCGCAGGAACCCACCACCTATGATCCATCTGTCTGTGAAGAATTCACCGATGGCAGTGAACTAAGCGAAGACTGTCAGGCGATGATCGACGCTTTTCCACGCCCTGATGTTGAAGAAATCTCTTTCGATGGGTACACGCTGGATAACTATAGTTTCTGGCGCGTCGGCCCTGAACCCATCCCCACCTTTGACAGCGCCAATGGCGGTGTGAGTGGCGAAATCCCGCAAGGGTTTAACTTCGTCCGTGCGCTGGATTTAAGTGTTGATGGCTGGTTAGGCATCGAAGGTGGCCGCTGGATTCGCCGTGATGATGCCCGCTGGACACAGCCCTCGTTCTTCAAGGGTGTGAACATGACTGAAGAAACGGTTTATCCGTTTGCGTGGGTCTTAGATCTGAGCCGGATTGCTGTCTCGCAATATCCCGGCGGCCCGTGGGAAGCCGAAACCGGACGCTTCCTGGAACGTTATGAGCGCGTCAATATCTTCGCAACCGCCTATGATGACGAGGGCTGGCGCTGGTATATGATCGGCCCCAATCAGTGGGTGGAGCAGCGCTTCGTCTCCAAAGTTCAGACAGTTGATCGTCCCGAAGGCGTAGAAGGTCGCTGGGTCGCGGTTGATCTGTATGAGCAGACCATCGTGGCCTATGAGGATGACACCCCGGTATTCGCCAGCCTGATCTCCAGTGGGCTGCCCAATTTTGAAACCAATGAAGGCATTTTTGAAGTCTGGGCGAATTTAGAGCGGGATGCAATGGCGGGTGCGACTGGGGCCCCTAGTGCTTATGCCCTTCAGAGTGTGCCGTGGGTGATGTACTTTGATGACGGTATCAGTCTGCATGGCACCTACTGGCATGACCTTTTCGGTTATCGTCAGAGTCACGGTTGTGTCAACCTCACCGTGAGCGATGCCAAGTGGGTTTATCAGTTCTTACAGGGGGGTGAGCCTAATGAAGATGGCGACATTATCAATTATGTCTACGTCTACAGCTCGGGTGAATATGGCGTAACCGCCAGCGGCCTCTAAATTTCGGAGCTTTCAACAGGGTACATGCAAGTGCGATGTACCCTGTTATCGGCTATCTAATTCATGCCCAGTCCCATCTCCGGCACAGGCGGTACATCGCCGATATACAACCAGGCCTTAAACAACGGCATGAGATTAAGCTCGCTGACTTCTTCCGCTACGTCGATAAAATCAGAGGTGGTAGCATTGCCATACTGAAAACGCTGCGTATATGTCCGTAAAATATCAAAGAACACTTCATCCCCCACACGTAACCGTAAAGCATGCAGCGTCCATGCCCCTTGCGGATAGACCCCCTGTCCAAAGAGTCGGTTAACACCCGGGTCACCGGGAGTAAAGCCCTGATCCTTAACGGCTTTATAATAACCACGCATAATATCCTCAAAAACGACCGCTCCCTGCGTATGCTCGAACCATAACGCGCTGGCATAAGTCGCAAAGCCCTCATTCAGCCAGATATCCTGCCAGTTGGTCAGGCTGACGCTGTTGCCAAACCATTGATGCGCCAGTTCATGCGCCACCACCCCTTCGGGCATCGACCAGCTTGAGATGATATCCGCTAAAGCGCCGGGAACTATTTCCGCGCCAAATAACGATAGTGTCTGTGTCTCCAGCGCAAAAAACAGCGGCGTATCCGCCACGACCACGCCATAAGCCTCAAACGGATACGGCCCGAAAATCTCGCTGAAATAAGCAATCATCTCGCCGGTGCGCTCAAAAACGGGCGCAGCTTTATCCGCCAGCCGTGCCGGGAAATAATTCCGAATCACCAGTCCGTCGGGGCCTTCGCTGGTTTGCTCTACAAATTCAGCGATATTGACCGTCGCCAGATAGCTACTCATGACATGCTCGCTTGACCAGCTATACGTCGTTAGACCATCTTCATGGGTAGTCTCCTGCAACAATCCGTTGGCCGCCACCACATAGGGTTCCGGCACTGTCACCTCAAATGTGAAGGTCGCTTTATCGCGCGGGTGATCATTGACCGGAAACCAACGGGCAGAGCCATTCGGTTCGCTGGCGACATAAACCCCATCCTCATAGCGGTTCCAGCCCAGTGAAAATGAGCGCTGATCAGTCCGGCCTTCATTGGGGATACCACTATAGCTCACCGCTACCATAAATGTGTCACCCTGTGAAACAGGCTCATCAGGCGTAATCCGCAATTCGCGTCCACGCCGGTTAAAATCGACTTCAGCGTCATTGACGCTGATCGCGCTGATTTCAAAGCCGATAAAATCAAGATTGAAATCACTCAAATCCTGTAAAGCCACGGCTTCTATCGTCGTCACAGCATCAATGACATTCGTTTCCATATCCACAGTCAAGTCCAGCGTGTAATGCCGGGCATCATAGCCGCCATTACCCAGACCCGGAAAATACGGGTCACCAATCTCATCCGCGCCGGGTGTCTGGGCTTGAGTGACCGGCACCGCTATCATCAACAGAATAACTATCCATAATTTACGCATTACAACCCTCTCCACAGTCGTTTCCAGTTCTTATTCATTACACCAATCCTCACGCAAAAGTTTAGTTTCATAGTTCAGTGATTATATGGTTTGCCCAATACCAGAAATAAAAAGGGGCAGTTCAACCGAACATACCCCCACATCATATCATCAGAAAAACGGGCGGATTTTAACGCATCGCGTCCAGGAAGCCGCGTGCATTAGACCGTATCAGCGACTCGACGCTGGTTGCAATATAATGCAGGCCTTTTTCCTGCCAGAATAAACCTTCATCGGCTGTACTGACCAGCGTGCCGGTGGCAATGCCTGTGCCTTTTGCTGCCTCAATGACTTTACTCATCGCGGCAATCACGTCGGGATGCGTCCGTTGTCCAGCAATACCCAGAGATTGTGACAGATCGGTCGGCCCCAGGAACAGCACATCCAGCCCATCAATCGCCAGAAATTCATCAATGCGCTCAACCGCGTCGGCTGTCTCAATGTGCACCACAATCAGTGTTTCGGCATTCGCCTCCTGAACGTACTCACCCAGCGGAACCGTTTGCCCATAATCCGCCGCGCGGATACCCGCCAGCCCGCGCAAACCCCGCGGTTGATACTTGGCGGCCTGCATCACGCGTTCGGCTTCCTCACCGGAATTCACCCACGGCACATGGATACCCTGTGCGCCCGTGTCCAGAAAACGCAGGATAATATGCGGCTGATTGGTGGGTACACGCGCAATCGGGGTGACATCGCGCAATTCAGCCACACGCACCAGATTTTCAACATCGTAGGGTTCCAGAGTGCCGTGTTCACCATCCAGAACCATGAAATCCCAGCCCTGTAAGGCCACAAATTCGTTTAATGCCGGGTCGGGATAGCGGGTGAAACAGCCAAAAACCGACTCACCTGCTTTTAATTTTGCTTTTGTTTTGTTGATCTTCATCATTTTTCCTTAATGTACCATTACCAGCGAGTCGCCTGGAATTTCCAGCCCGCTTCAACTTTCTGCATTTCAATTTCGTCATTACGGTACGTCAGACCACAGGACAGGTATTGATCGTGCAGTTTAGCCAGTGCGGCTCGATCCAGCTCCACACCCAAACCGGGTGCATCAGATACTTTAATCGCACCATCTTCAAACTGCATCCGGCCACCGACGATCACTTCCTCAGATTGCCACGGATAATGGGTATCACAGGCATAGGTCAGATTGGGCACTGCCGCCGCCAGATGCGTCATCGCGGCCAGCGAAATGCCAACATGACTATTCGAGTGCATGGACATGCCGCGCCCGAATGTCCGGCAAATCCGCGCCAGTTCCATCGACGCCCGCAACCCGCCCCAGAAATGATGATCGCTGAGGATAATGTCCTCAGAACCGAGGCGCATGCTGCCCGGTATATCATCGAATGAGGTCGTGCACATATTGGTCGCCAATGGCAGATTAACCGCCTGCCGCACTTTCGCCATATCTTCCTGACCTCTGACCGGGTCTTCGTAATACTCTAAAATGCCTTCTAAATCTTTTGCCCAATGAATAGCTGTTTCGGCAGTCCAGATGGCATTCGGGTCAATACGCAGCGGCACATCCGGCCCAAAAGCTTCACGCAAGGCCTTCATCGCGGCTACCTCTTGGGCTGGCTCAAACACGCCTGCTTTCAGCTTGATCGACTGGAAGCCGAACTCCGCACACATGGCCTGTGCCTGTGCGACCACACCGTCAGGGTCAAGCGCGGCAGCCTGTCGGCCAGCAGCCCAGCCTGTAGCCTGCGGATCGGTTCCGAAGCCCAGTGCGCCACCCGCCCCTTCATACTTGTAAAACAGGTAAGCGGAGAACGGCACACGATCACGCGCCTTACCACCCAGCAGATCAACCACCGGACGGCCAGTTGCCTTGCCCATCAGATCAAAACACGCTACTTCAACCGCGCTGTGGATATGCGTCAGACTGCGCTGATCCCACGGAGCCTGACCGCGTTCTGTGCTGGCCTCGGTGCCAAAATGCGTGACCAGACCCTGATAAATAGCATTCAATTGAAACGGATCTTTGCCGACCACAACCTCACGCGCTGCGCCCAACGCATCCAGGACTTTCTGACTGCCGGGGACTTCACCCAGGCCATACAGCCCATCATCGGTGATCAGCTCGATAATAATGCGCAGGGCGTAGGGGGCGTGTAAGCCAGCCGCATTCAATAAAGGCGGGTCTGTAATAGCGATAGGGGTAATATTCATTTCTGTAATATACATTTTTCACCTGACTTTTTAGTAAATAATTTATTAGGTGTCGATTTTAACATTAAAATCGCTGATACAAGCAACCAATCCTGATTGGCTGCA
>JBBSQD010000043.1:0-30721 GCA_038258185.1 Aggregatilineales bacterium
CCGCATGTTGTTATCAATGCCGTGCACCTCCCAACCCAACGCATCAAAATATGCTACAACTTCTGAACCAATAAGACCGCTTGAGCCGGTTACCAGTAATTTATTCACAATTCAAGACCTTCCAAAAGTGCCGAGCAAGGGTTGCTGCGTAAAAGAAAGCATTCATGACGTGCTGTTTTCCAGCGTTTTAACGACTTTGGCGGGGTTGCCCGCAATAATACTGTGCGGCGGAAATTGTCCGCTGACCACCGCTCCTGCCCCGACAACACAGCCTTCACCGAGGGTCGTTCCCTTCAGGATGATCGCCCGTGAGCCGATAAATACATCCGCGCCAATGATAACTGGTCTGGTCAACGCACCGCGATTGCGATCCGAACGGCGGTCAGCCGCGCCTAATGGATGAAAATCGGTATCGCTGATGACGACATTCGCGCCGATAAGCACATGCTCACCGATCTCGACGGAAGTCGCGGCACAGATGACCGCGCCCGACAGTGCCGAATGTGCGCCGATGCGAATCACGGCGTTGTCCGCCAGCAGACGCAGCACGCAGGGTGTGGTCAACTGAAGCGGATTGCTATTAGCCCGGGAATAGAGCGCGACATCATCGGCCAGAGTGATGCGTCCACCGCGAGTCAGTCGCACTTCCGGTCTGCCGACCATGCGTAAGCCGCGGCCCACCTGCACCCCCTGGGCGCTTAACCACAACGGCCAGATCCAGCCATCCAGCAGGATAATGGCTATCGTAACGGGGATGCGCAGCAATTTGAATAGGAAACGGGTCAAGGTGTTCACATATCCCCCTCAACCCCGGCCCTTCTCCCACTGGTGGCGAAGGGAGACAAGCAAATCTGAGCAGTTATGGCATGCATCATCATCGGGTCTGGCCTACCTGCTGGGCGATGTAATCCGCCACAGCCTGAACCGCATGGCCGCGATTGGCAAAAACCGTATCCACGAGAGCATATTGTTCTGCCGCTAAGGCTTCCCAGCCATTATGCTCCAGACCCATTTCCAGCGTCTGTGTCAATTCGGTGGCGCTGCTGATGCGCTGGGCGAGTCCGCGCTGCCAGTTATCGGCCAGATGCGGCCAGCCATCGGCGTAAAATTGCAGCACTGGCTTGCGATAGAGCAGCGAGTCGATCAATGTGGTGGAACACAACGCGCCGCAGATATCCGCTGCTGCCAAGGTAGTTGCCAGATCACACTCTTTTTTGAAGACATGTAAATGCGGACAATCCTGATAAAAGCTGCCGTCTTCGTTGGGATGCAGACGCACCGCAAAGGCCATCTGACCGTCTAACTGGGCGGCGGCCTGTTCCAGCCACGCGGCACAGCCTTCGACCGCTTCATACGAATTGCGGCGCGGATCGTTGCCATTGGAGAAAAATACCATCAGCGGCAAATCCGGTAAGCTCAATAACTGGCAAAAATCCTGTTTGACGGTGGCACTGGAATTCCCCTTAAACTGATCGTGGCGGGGGCTGCCTAAAATCGCCAGTTGATCGGCTGGCACACCCAAATCCATCATCTGTTCTTGCGCCACCTGTCCCCACACGCCCATCTGATCGGCGGTTAAAGGGGCGTTATACGGGCTGACCGCGCCATGCAGCAGCACCAGCGAAGGAATACCCAGCTTTTTCGCGGCGACACAGGCGGCGGAGTCCGACAGAAGCTGATCGACCAAAACGACCAGCAGACGCGGCTTTAACTGTGACAGGACATACACCGCTTCCTCGACACAGTTTTCGCTGATAAAACCCAGATCGCGAAAGGCGTCGTAGCTGGAAGCAGACAGATCATCCGGTAAACAGGCGCGCAGATCATTCCAGGCATTCTGCCATTTGGAGCGGCCAAACGGCTGGTAGGCAATCTGGAATCTGACCGGCGGCGGGGTGAGCGTGTCGGCAAAAATATGCTCGTTAGTATCATCAATGAGGGTGGTCTTCAGGCCATGCGCCTGCACCGCAGCCTGCACCGGCAATACCGCTTCGGTCACGACCTCACGCGATGATTTCAGCCAGAACACCACGTCCACCGGAGAAAAATCTCCCTGGCTGTGCTGCCGTTTGAGCGCCAGCCGCGCCAGTGATTTCAACTGATCCTGACGGGAGAGCGTGGTTTTGCGCTCGATAAAATCCTTAAAGATGGCCTGGCGAATCGGCAGCAGGTGCGGATGCGCGGCAATCACATCTGCCGTACGCTCGGCAAAAGCCAGCCAGCGGTCATCAGTCGTGGGAATGTTGGAAAGCGGTTGAGTCATGGTCACATCAGTTTCAGAAGCCCAGCAGGAGCGTTGCTACACACTCTGCCGAGTAAATTTACACATAATCAAAGGTATAACGCAGCTTCTGGCGCAGGAAAACCGTCAGCGAGTCATGGTCAGCCGCAGACAGACTATCGGCAGCGGCCTTACGGGTGGACTTGATGTTATACATCAATTTGTCATCGCCCAATGATTTACCGCCCGATTCCAACTGCGCCAGATGCTCCGGCGTGGTTTTAGCCAGCGCGGCCTGCAAAACAGCATCGGTCACGCCGTCGATCTTCAGAAAGGCCAGCACCTGCTGCATTTCGTGCAGCGGGTCGGACTTCATGTTTTCGTAGTGCAGGCAGTAGACACGCTTGAGCAATCCCGCTTCCAGCGCCTGCCCCCAGCTATTGTAAAAGTTGATGAGCTGGCCGACAGTCGGTGTTTGGAGATAATCCGCCAGCGCCACCTGCGGGTAAAAATCGCCGTGCACGTATTTCGAGATCAGCACATCGCGCGGGTCACGCACCTGCAGCAGAATTTTGCGGGCGGCCATCCAGTCATAAAAGGAATCATGGGTGTGCATCAAACGCGGAATCGGTAAATGTGCCTGAAACTGCGTCCGATGATCGCCCAGATCATAGCGAATGGGAATGTGGCGATAAAAGCCGGAACGTGCCCGCGCCATATTTTCGATCTCGATCTCGCGCTGATTGTAGAACTGATCCAGCACCAGCGTGTAGACCAGCGACACCCAATTATGACCGGAACGCTGCACTGTCGCCCAGATGACATCATTCTGCCGTGGGTAACAATGCCGGGCCGTTTGCAGTGTCCGTTGCAGCGACTCGAACAAACCCGCATCACTGGTGCCACGCCCCAGACGCGCCTTAATATACTGCTTGATGGGGCCAGTCGCGACCGGTGTCGGGTAGCTGCGGTCGGCCAAAACCTGCCCCAATGGAACAGGTTTATGCACAGGGTGGGTCGTTTGCTGAGTCATCAGTCTCCGGTTACTGAAGTCATAATTAAAATGATCGGTTAAGACCATCCCAAAATGCTGCTTTTGAGACCCCCATCCCTGCCCTTCCCCCGGATCCGGGGGAAGGGGTGGCCTGCAAGGCCGGGGTTAGGGGTTAATAGAGCCACTACCGTCATTCCGCCAGCAGAGTCGCCTCGACAATTTCGCAGATGGCGTGCCATGCCAGCAGATGTAATTCCTGAATGCGCGGGGTCAGGGCGACCGGTGCCAGAAAGCAGATATCAGCCGCTTCCTGCATGACAGCGCCACCCGCACCGGTAAAGCCAATGGTGGTGCAACCGCGTTCACGCGCATCACGCAGAGCGCGCAACACATTGGGTGAGCCACCGCTGGTGCTGATGCCGACCGCAATATCACCGGGTTTGGCGAGTGCGCGTACCTGACGCGCAAACACATCCTCGAATGACCAGTCATTGCCGACACATGTCAGAATCGACGAATCAGTGGTGAGGGCAATGGCAGGCCACGGTTCGCTCTCTTTGAGGAAACGGCCAACCAGTTCACCCGCGATATGCTGGGCATCCGCTGCACTGCCGCCGTTACCGAAAAACATAATCTTATTTCCGGAACGGAGGGTGCGGACAAATACCTCAGCCACCTGTGCGATCAATGGCAGCGATTCCGCCAGAAAGCGCTGGTGTGCGTCGATGCTGTCTTCAACAATGCGGCGCAGTTCAGCCTCAAAGTGCGCCTGATGTTCACTGTTCAAGGCTTGCAACAGGCGGATCGCTTCTGCCGCGACGCCGTTGCCGCCGGAAGCGGTCAGGACACGATTGGCTGCGGCTTTAGCGGCGGGTGTGGCATTCGACGGAGCCAAGCCCAAACCGACTGCGGCCAATGCAGGAGCATCGCGGTCACTATCACCCACATAGCAGATTTCATCGAGTGACAGACGGTATTCCGTTGCGACCCGTTCGACGCCAGCGCGTTTATCTTTCGCACCGTGCAGGACATATTCCACCCCAAAACGGGCGGCAATCGAGTCGACCAGATTGCCTTCTTCGCCGGTGATAAAGACGACAGGCATCCCGGCGCGGTGGAGGGTGTAGACCTGATCGATGTCCTGAAAATTAAGGCGCTTGACTTCTTCGCCAAACGCGGAGATGGTCACCTGACCATCGGTCAGCACACCATCAATATCCAGTGCCAGCAGCTTAATGCTGCGGAGTGTTGTTTTATCGGGCTGATCTTTAACTACCAAACGGTTCGCCCTCCTTCCATTAAGAGATTAACGCCAGTCATATACGCCGAGGCATCGGAAACCAGAAATACCACGACGGCTTTATATTCATCTTTATCGGCCATGCGCCCCAGCGGAATCAGATTGGTCAAACGCTGAACAAAGGCATCATCCTGGCCATTAAACACGCCACCGGGTGACAGCGCATTGACGCGCACGCCACGATCCGCCCAATAAGTGGACAAATAACGGGTGAGGCCAACCAGGCCCGCTTTGACCACGGAATAGGTCACGGGTTTGACAGGTTGCTGATCGTCGGGCAGGCCGGGTTGACGATAGATGCGCTGGTCGGGCGCAATCGCGCTAAGGTCAGAGGCGATGTTGAGAATCACGCCACTGCCCTGCCGCGCCATCTCCGCGCCGAATACCTGACTGCACAAAAACGCGCCGCTCAGGCCGATGGCGATATCCTGATCCCAGATGGCCATCGGGAAATTCTCGAAACGCGACCACTGCTTGCCATCCTGCGATTCCATCTTGGGATTATTGGCGGCGTTATTAATGAGAATATCGACCCGGCCACACTGCTCTAAAATCTGAGACAGCATGGCGGCTATGGCATCGGGGTCGGTAATGTCCAGGCCAAAGCCATAGGCGGGACTGTTATAGGTTGCAGCCAATGTTTCGGCAGCGGTGGCTGCCCGATCCGCCGCGATATCCAGCAGAACGGGCACGCCACCCATTTCGATAATGGCTTCGGCATGTTTCTGGCCGAGCAAGCCCGCGCCACCGGTAATGACCGCTACTCGACCGGTCAGATCAAACCGGTCACGCACACTTGCAGTCGGCATATTTACTGTACCCGACGCAGTTTTTCGATGATGGGTTTTTCGCTGTCATAGACGATCTTGACGCCATCACCCATCGCTTCTTCAACGGCACGAATATCCTTGACCAGACGCGAGAAGCCATGCGGCTCAATCGACGCGGCCTGATCACTGCCCCACATGGAACGATCCAGCGTAATGTGGCGTTCGATCATGCAGGAACCGAGGGTCGCTGC
The DNA here is from genome assembly GCA_038258185.1 of Aggregatilineales bacterium. Taxonomy (GTDB): domain Bacteria; phylum Chloroflexota; class Anaerolineae; order Aggregatilineales; family Phototrophicaceae; genus JAIOHN01. The sequence goes on from JBBSQD010000043.1 coordinate 5,537, forward strand.
GGCCAGCGAAGTCGCCAGACCGACTTCATGACCGGAGTAGCCAATCGGCACGCCGTAACGATCCTGCAGGGTCTTGATGCCGCGCAGATTCAGTTCGCTCAGTTTGGAGGGATAGGTGCTGGTGCAGTGCAGAATCACAAGATTATCCTTGCCCAGCACTTCTACCGCGTGGTCGATCTGCTCTACAGTGCTCATACCGGTTGAGATAATGATCGGCTTGCCGGTCGCAATATGGTGACGCAACAGGTTGTCATCCGTGATGGAAGCAGAGGCGATTTTATAGCAGGGCATGTCATAATTTTCTTCGATGAAATCAACCGCGCCCTCATCCCAGCAGGAGACATACCACAGAATGCCTTTTTCGCGGCAGTAACGATCAATCTCGTCATATTCCGCTTTGCCAAATTCCAGACCGCGTTTGAGGTCGCCATTGGTGGTGCCAAAGGGATTCTCACGCGGACGTTCCAGTTCTTCTGCGGTGTAAACCACATCGACTGTGCGCTTCTGAAATTTGACGGCATCGCAACCCGCCAGCACAGATGCATCAATTAATTTTTTGGCCAGCTCAACATCGCCGTTATGATTGATGCCAATTTCCGCCACGACAAAACATGGCTGTCCATCACCCACCAGCGCGCTGCCAATTTTTACAGAACTTGTCACAGTTATGATCTCCTTATGTTTTCAAAATCAAGCGGTGTACCGGTCAGGCCGGATTGGTTTACACCGCACATAGTATTGCAGTACAAATAACACTATTCCATGTTCACCTTGCATTGTCACCACAAACACAGATGAAACCGTGGTGACTTTTTGTTAGGCGCAGGGCATCACAGCTTACAAACGATCTGTATGCAGGCCAATTGCCTTACAAATAAAATCTCTAAAGCTGGTTAGACCGGGTGCCGTTCTGACGATGGCGTATCTTCGGATTCCGGCTCCAGGGGCAGACCGGCCTGCAAACGCAGCAGCGCGGTTTCGACTGCCGGGATGTCTTCGGGATAATCCAGCTCGAATAATTTTTCCTCAATGACAAACGGCAGAGCGGAGTCCCCCCACATCGAGTTTTTCTCTAAAACCGCGCGTGGACGGATCACATCGACATAACCGTTCTGCCAGTAGACTTTGGGCAGCATCTGACGCGGCACCGACTGGCAATCGGGCATGCCATCGACTTTCAGCAGCGGCGAGAGTTTATTGTCGTCGGTGATGTGCCACATTTTATAGGGCGTTTGCTGCGCGAGTCGTACCGAGCGTACCGCGTCGGCATCGGGGTTATCGAGCAACAGCTTAATGGCCGCGTCAATGTGTTCAATTTTGCGGACGGGCCCCGGTGCGCGCAGATGCACAATCGCGTCCGGCACATAATTTTCGTTGGCTTGCAGCCATTCCAGCGCGTGACGGAAGGCATCAATATCCGGCGAGAGATCACCTGCCAGCGCGACCGGACGCATAAACGGAACTTCAGCACCCCATTCGCGCGAGACGTCGGCAATTTCCTGATCATCGGTGGAGACCATCACGCGATTGATATAGCTTGACTGCTGACCCTGAATGATGCTGTAGGCGATCAGCGGTTTTCCGGCCAGCATCATGATGTTCTTGCGCGGGATGCCTTTGCTGCCGCCACGGGCGGGAATTAATGCGAGTATTTTAGGTGTTTCCATAGTTTTCTATCCTGAAAATTATTCACTGCGCCTCACGGTAAAGGACATAGCACGGCCATATCCCTACAAAAGATGAGGGATATTTTATGTAAGCGATACCACCTGCTGCGTGTGCAGGGATTCATCAGCAGCCAGGGAGATTTTAAGACTGGCGATGCCCTGTTCGGCATCCACAATGGACTGCTGCTCGCCGCGCACACAGGCCAGAAAATGCGCCAGTTCATCCACAAACATTTGATTGCGATCAAAATGCTGGAAATTGTGTATGGTCTGTTTGCGGGTTTTCAGGTCATGGATTTCGACGGTGCTGGTGTAATAGTTGTAGATCGCCTTACCGGCATCCCCCAGCACTTCACACACACGCTGCGGCGGACGTTGCAGATAATCCAGCCGGATGTGTACTGGCAGCGGTTTGCCGTTCTGCTGGCAGTGCAGCAGAATATCGACCGCGTCCTCGACATCCACTTCCAGATCACTGAGATGACCACCGACCGCATACACGCGCTGTGGCTGACCAAACAGCCACATCGCATAATCAATTTCGTGCGTCTGGATGCGCAGGCTGCCGCCTCCCAGTTCTTTACGGGCGGGATGGGTGCCGCGGTAATCCTCGTAGGGATGCCAACCGGGCATATACTCCCCGTTAACGACATGCCCCCCTGTTATATTGCCCAATTCGCCCCCATCCATGACGTTTTTCAGCAGTTGCAAACCAGGGTGAAAGCGGAACTGATAGGCCACAAACACCGCCAGATTTTTCTGCCTGACGGTTGCCAGCAGCTTATCAGTACCTTCCAGCGAGTGCGAAATCGGCTTTTCGATGAACAGATGACAGCCTGCATCGGCGGCGGCCTGCGCCACTGGCAAATGCAGCGTGTTGGGGTTGGTCACGAAAACCATGTCGGGCTGTTCGTTTAAGGCATCATCAAGATTCGAAAAAGAACGGATGTTATAAGTATCTTCTAAAATTGCGCCTTCACGCACGGTCATGTCCGGATTGAGCACCGGCCCACCGCCGCGATTGCGAAAGGCTAACACCTCGACATCGTCACCCATCAGCAGGCGCAAATTACGCAGATGCCGCTGGCCGATTGAGCCGAGTCCACAGAATAAGGCTTTCAAGATTTCACCTCTTGCTTTTGATGAATGAGGTCCCGATAAAATTCAACATAGCGCTCAGCCTGCACCTCCAGGCCAAAATCCTCCAGCGCCCGTTGGCGACAAGTTTCGCGCAGTGCAGTGGCGGTCGCTTCCTCAGCGGATAGCACCTCAGCAATCCCGTGGGCCATCGCTCGTGCATCGCCTACTTCGGCCAGCACACCGGTTTCGCCGGGGATAATCATGTCAGGGATGCCACCCACCGCAAAACCGGCAACCGGCGTCCCACAGGCGAGACTTTCCAGCACGACATTGGGGAAATTGTCCATAATGGAGGTGATGGCGAACATATCCGCCGCGCTGTAGGCTCGCGCCAACTGCGCCTGATCCTGGATGCGACCCAGGGCATAAACGGGCATAATCGCGTTGAGTTCCGCCAGCAGATCACCCTGTAATTTGCTGCCGACCAGCACAAAAGCCACGTCGCTAGTATAAGCTGCCCGAAGCTGACGCAATAATTCCGGGAAATACTGCACACCTTTGCGCGGCTCATTAAGGCGAGAAGCGACTGAAAGCACCAGTTTGCCTTCCAGCGGTAAACCGAGCGCGCGCCGTGCTTCACGCATCGGATAGGGTTGGAAAGTGTGGGTATCCATGCCGTAAGGGATACGGCGCAGCGTTTGATTTCTGGTGATGGGATCGGTGGCGATGTAGTCGTACATCCAGCGATTAGGCGCGGCGATGCCCATCTGAATATCGCCCATGATAGCCTGCCGCTGACGGTAAACCTGCGCGGTCAGATCGAGCCACCAGCCCTTCTCACGCGCCAGGGGACAATTGCCGCAACCGGTGAGCCAGCGCTGGCAATCACCCAGCATTTCGGGGTAGCCGCAGGCACCTGTCCCCAGATGTTTATCGTGCATCGTCCAGACCAGCGCGTGCTGTTTATCCAGCCCACGCAATGCGCGCAGATTAAACCAGTTGTCATCCACGCCGTGAAAATGAACGACATCATAATCAGGAAATTGCCAGTTCAGGGAGGAGACATGCGTTAGCCCGGTCAGGCCAAAACGTTGGCCGACATGCCGTGCAGCCCGGTCAGCCACGAACTGCCAGCCCTCAGCCTGCGGCACCACTTCGTTATGCGGCAGTCGTTCATCAGCGGGGTCTTTGGAATTAAACAGGGTACTATCCACGCCGATCGCTAATAAACCAAGATGCAGACGACGCGCCGCATTGGCTACACCACCCCGGGTCGCGCTGATGTGAGCGACCCGCAGCGGCGCCTGATGGGCTTGCAGCGTATCTTCGCTGATGTCAGTTGTCTCGACCTGCTCCATATTTATCGTCATAGCTTCACTCGCGCCCTACTCTACAACCGGGGCAGCGATAGTTGCAAATGGCAGGGGTTCATCGGCGGGCAGCACCTGCCAGTCATGTTCGACCATCACGGCTTTCTGATGCTGTGTCAGCGGCAGATAACCCGTGCCGTAAAAATCACCCGGCTCGACATACAGGTTTCCGGCATCATCAATGCTGTCCATCAGATATTTGGGAGCGATACCCATTTCCAGGCTATAGCGATAATAACCGGATACCAGCGGGAATTTCTCGATATGACACACCATCCGTCCACGTCCGGGGATTTCATCGAAAGCCCCACGCGCCACGCGTACATGACAGACAAACAGCAGTTCACCAAACGAGCCATAGAAGGCGATAAACGCGTCGACATCGCGCACCTTGGTGCCATCGTCGGTTTCATAGTCGAGCACCACTGTCAGCGGTTGACCCGACATGGCGGCGGTCGCTTCCAGACCACGCTCATTGTAGAAGGAGACATTGGTAAAGCGGGTGCGACCATTGCCGCGCCGATCGGTGCGTTCCGCCAGCGGCTTCTGTGCAGACTCCGCGCCCATATCCATATAGGTGTTGATCACATCGTTGACGTCGCCAATGGTCACGACCTCCCCCTGATTGAGCAGGAGTCCCTTGTTACACAGGGAGGCGACCGCGGCCATGTTATGCGAGACAAACAGAACCGTCCGTCCTTCACGGGCGACATCGCTCATTTTGCCCAGGCACTTCTTCTGAAAGGCCGCGTCACCCACAGCCAGCACTTCATCGACGACCAGAATTTCCGGCTCCAGATGGGCGGCCACGGCGAAACCGAGGCGTAAACCCATGCCGCTGGAATAATGTTTGACCGGCGTGTTGATAAATTTCTCGACTTCGGCAAAAGCGACGATCTCATCAAATTTCTTGTCGATTTCTTCCTGCCCCATGCCCAGAATCGCGCCATTGAGATAGACATTTTCACGTCCGGTGAGTTCCGGATGAAAGCCTGTGCCGACCTCCAGCAGAGAACCGACGCGGCCATAAATATCGGCATAACCTTCGGTGGGGGTGGTGATGCGCGACAGGATTTTGAGCAGGGTACTTTTGCCAGCGCCGTTGCGTCCCACCACGCCGATGACTTCGCCTTGCTTGACCTCAAACGACACATTCTTTAAGGCCCACATGGCTTCGTTCAGACCGGCGGCACCGGTCGCTTCACCACGCAGCAGACGAGCGGTACGTTTAACCGGCGCCGTGACGGTATCCATAATCGTATCGCGCAGGGTGCGAAACTCGGTTTTGGTCGCGCCGATATGGTATTCCTTGCTTAAGCCTTCAACACGGATGGCAATATCATTCATCATCATTAACTCTCAATAACCAGTTAGCAGTATGCTGTTTAGACCACATCCGCGAAGGTCTTTTCCATGCGGCGGAAGTAGAACGCCCCGCTGATGAGCAGCAGTAACGCGACTATAGACGAAACGATAATAATCGGGCCGGGTGCGGTGTCCGTACCCAACAACGCCCAACGGAAACCTTCGACCACACCGGACATCGGGTTGAGGCCGTAGATAGTGCGCCACGGCTCGGACAGCAGGCTGCTGGGGTAAGCAATCGGCGTGGCGAACATCCAGATTTGTGTCATGAAGGGCACCAGATAACGGACATCACGGAACTGCACGTTCATGGCCGAAAGCCACAGGCCGACCCCCAGTGAGGTCGTCAGCGCCAGCAGCAAAAAGTACGGCAGGAACAGGATGTTATAGGATGCGCCGAAAACAGTCGGCAAAAAGTCGAAGCCTGCCGGAAACAGCAGCGGTAAATCCAGCGGACGGTTAAGCGGGCTGATGCCGTAAAAAATCATCATGGCGAATAACACGACAAAGGCCAGGCCAAAATCCACCAGACCGGAAATCACACTGGAAATGGGCACCACCAGCCGCGGAAAATAGACTTTCTTAATCAGGTTGGAACTGGTCACCAGACTGTTCGACGACAGCGTGAGGCCATTGGCGAAGAACGTCCACGGCACCAGCGCGGCATAACTAAAGATTGGATACGGGATGCCATCAGACGGGATGCCAGCCAGACGGCCAAAGAACAGGCTGAAGACCACCATCGTGAAAAATGGCTGGATGATGGCCCAGGCCGCACCGAGAATAGTCTGCTTATAGCGCACTTTGACATCACGCCATGTGAGGAAAAACAACAGTTCACGGTACTGCCATAATTCACCCAGCTTGAGCGATACCCAACCTTTTTCCGGGCGAATGCGTACCAATGATGCCGAGCGTGCAGCTATAGCGGCTGGAGTCTCAAAATCATCATGCAGCGGTGCGCTGTTCTGGGTGGTTTGTGCAGATTCCATAGATATTCTTTCGCTATTCAGCCTGTGACCCAATCAAAAAATTACCAATTCTGTAAACATGACGACAGCACAAAAGCTGTGCTGTCCTGATCTCATCGTATTGATCCAAGCGCTGAATTTAATCAGTCGCTGGAGACGTTTCTGGCTAATTTCGCAGGCGATGCGGAGTTGGCAAAGACCTTCTCGCGCTGGTTGCCATTGCCGTTGCTGGTGTGAGATGGTTGAAGCTCTTTAGCATCGGCTGGCAGATCAACATCATCCAGATTATCGGAGTTCGCCATAATAATGGCGTAGCGCTCATTAGGGGTCATGCCCCACAGAAGCTGATAGAGCGCGTTCTTATACGGTTCCAGACCCGCAGCCATAATCTGATCGACCCAGGGCATCAGCGCTTCAAGGTCATAATCATTATGGCGGCCACTCAACTGGATAATGCCGGGATGCGCGGTTTCGCTGGCGCTTTCTGCCGCACCATCATACAACTGCTCGCTTAATTTCTCACCGGGGCGCATCCCAATCGACTGAATTTCGATGTCCTGATACGGGCGCAAACCGCGCATACGGATCATGCGTTCCGCCAGATCGACAATGCGGACTTCCTCGCCCATTTTCAGCAGGAAGATTTCGCCGCCATGTGTCATACAACCGGCATGAATAACCAGATTGACCGCTTCGGGAATAGTCATGAAATAGCGGGTCATGTCCTTGTGCGTCAGTGTGACCGGGCCACCGCGATTAATCTGCTCATTGAAAGTCACCACAACACTACCACGACTGCCCAACACATTGCCGAAACGCACTGAAGTAAAAATGGTCTGGTTGTCTTCGTTGTGGCTTAATGCCTGAGTCATTAATTCGCAGATGCGCTTGCTGGCGCCCATCACGCTGGATGGATTCACGGCTTTATCCGTCGAAATCAGCACAAAGCGCTCGACTTTGTAAGCCTGTGCCAGTTCGGCCAGATTACGGGTGCCACCAATGTTGACGCGCACGGCTTCATTCGGGAAAGACTGAAGAATGGGCACATGCTTGTAAGCCGCAGCATGAAATACAATCTGCGGACGATAGAACTTGTAAATGGCTTCCAGCGCTGGGCGGACAGTAATATCCACCAGCAGATGGGTAATCTCGATATCGGGATGTTTGGCCTTTAGCTGGATGGTTAAATCGTGCAGGCCGCTTTCGTTAGAGTCGAGCAAAAGCAGTTTTTGCGGTTTATACGAGGGTAACTGTCGCGCCAGTTCCGATCCGATTGAACCGGCAGCACCGGTCACCAGAATGATTTTATTCATCACCGGGCTCAGGTCAATATTCTCATGGCGGCTGATGGGCATACGACCCAACAGGTCTTCCGGCTGCACATCACGCAGTAAAGGCGCGTTCAGTTGGTCTTCGACTGCTGCGAAAACATCCGGCGCGACTTTAATACGTGCCTCGGTGCCTTCGCAGTGTGTGAGAATATCGCGGAAATTGGGGCCGGAAATATTGTGGATCGCCACAATAATCAGATCAATACTGTATTTGTCGACCAGATAGCCAATATCAGCACGATTACCGAGTACCTGACAGCCCTCGACATACATGCCCATTTTACTCAGGTCATCATCGACAAAGCCCACCACGAGATAATTAACCCCGGCTGAGCGATGCTTCAGGCGTAATGCCAGTTCCTGGCCGGACTGCCCTGCCCCGACGATCAGAACCCGGGTGGAGACTTCGGGGAACTTGGTTTTCCAGACTGCCCGCCAGCGCCATTTGGTGCCACTGACCAAGCGCGAACGATAACGCACCGCGATATAGCCACTCAAGGCGAGGCCGTTAGCCAGCAGGATAATGCTGATGGGCAGCGGGCGCGGGTCCTGCGGCACGTTGATCGCCAGCATGACGATGACGGTCAATATAACCGCCTGAATAATCACGGTCATGTCGTGGCCGCTGGTGCGCGCCCACAAACGGCGGTAAATTCCTAAAGCATAAAAAAGTACGATGGTAATAACCACATCAAACAGAATGTGGCGCACACCGTCTTCAAGTTCGAGGGGGGTCATGACAGAACGTGCAGAGAAAGCCGCAGCATACGCTATCAGTAAAACAAGCGCGTCGATAAAAGCAGACTGTAAAACATGTCTGATATGACGACGGCGCAGCTTTTCAAAAAGATTCTTAAACAAATTGGGCATGTCACCCCCTTAACGCTTACAATATTCAGGCTTATCCATTAAACCAGTAATCTCAGTTCAAGGCGCAAATGGCGTTTTCTAAAACACAATCCACTGACAACCATCAGAATAGAACTTTAATTCACCCTTAAATTATGCTTATTTTAATAATCGCCACATTGCCACGACCTAACATACCGTTATCAAACCTAAATTTCGTAAACGAGCATGTTATCAAAAACCTTTCAACTAGGCATCGATAATATATACAATTCTTAGGATTGGTTAATAAATAATTATATGGAATGGGTATCTGGCATCCCCCATTCCATGCTGATTGATTTAGCTGCGATGACGGAGATATTACTCAGGGGGGAATAGCGGAAGAAGACCCGGTTCAATAGTCAGCGTGGCTAAGGCGCTAAATAACCAACCGCTGTAGCGTGCGCCTTCGACATAAATCCAGTCAGCCGCCGCGTTACGACCCACCACGGCCATAATTGTACCATTGGGCAGTCCAGTGACTGTTGGGAAATCTGTACCGGGGCCAGTGCGGAGATTGATGGTGGTGGCGCCGGGATTGGTAATGGTCGCCAGCGGCAAACCGCTGATGCGCAGCGGCACCGGGTCACGCTCGGAGAGACGCGTGACGATGATGTCGCCCGCAAAACACTCGGCTGTCCGGGGGTGATTCAGGCAAATCCGCGTGATTTCGACCACATCGTTGTTGCCAATGACACGCAGCGGAATCCGCATTTCCAGCGCGTCACTCAACGCCAGTTTCGCATCCGGCAGATTATCCTCAGAATGGGCGATACGCAGGCCAGATAAATCCGCCACGATATCCACGGCGGGGCTGGCGCTGAGTTGTGGGTCGAGCGTCAGTTCGAGGTTCTCAAACGTGGTTGACCAGTCGGTAGCGGATTGTGGCTCAAGCGCGATGTAGAGGTATTCATCATTGCGAAAAGCGCGAACCTGCGCCACGCCAGATGGGTTATCTTCTAAAGCCGTTACGCTAATGGTCGGAGCCCAGTCGTCGAGTAAACCATCGACTGCCAGCCAGGTAAAGCCATCCGGCAGTGGCGGATAATCCGCTTCAGGGATTTCAAGCAACCAGGCAGCCAAACGCTCCAGAAAAACGGTATTGCCGGGGAAACGCGGTCGCTCATCACCGGACGAGGTAATCGTATTGGCAAGGCCGAAACCGTTCTGAAGCATCTCCGAATCACCCAGCACGGCAATGCGCGAACCTGTTTGCGGATTTTCACCCACAGCGGCCAATGTTAACTCGCCCTGCTGGTCGGAATCGATATTAAAGCGCAATGGAGGCCGGTTATCGCGTCCGATAAAGACATTGGTATCCGCCTCACCAAAAGCCAAATTGGTGATGAGCAGCGAATGGGCAATACTGGCAATGCCCCATGGTTCCAGCGATACGGTACGTGCGCCCCAGGTCATGATCGGAACCTGATACTGAGCGAGGGGTTGCAGAATCGGATGCGGCAGATAGTCGGGCTGGGTGGCAATGAGGCTGCCATTAATCGCCGCGACACTGTCCGCACTAAACCACGGCTCCGCCAGAAACGTGTCCAAAAAGCTGACACCATAATCACTGGTCAGCAACTGGCCTAAAGCGCTATCGCCTTCGTCAATGCGCCGGTCGGGGTAACCGATGGGGTCAATTGCCAGCAGCAGATGGGTGCCGCGGCCTACCTGCCGCCATAAACGTGCCACCGATTCTGGCGGCAGATTACGCAACGGACGCGCCAGCACTAACACCTGAATATCCTCTGGTAACGGATCGCTAAGGCGGACGAAACGGGTCTGCGAACCCAGGTCACGGAAAATGCCAGCCAGGCGGCTGACTCCGTCCGGCCCTTCATCCGCCAGTGAGGCCGTTTGAAGATCACGCTCCAGCACGAAAGCGACAACCGGACGATTATCCGTCTGTGCCAGAGTCGTGACCGGTAGCGAGAGCAGCAAGCCCAGCAGGAGCCAATATGCTCGCTTCATGGGTTAATTCTCCACATCACCGGGGTCAATAATGCTCACAGCTAAGCTCGCGTCATTGTCGTCCGGTTCAGGGTCTACCAGACCATCTGATGTCAGGCTCGCCCCCAGTGTGACTGTCGAGCCGGGTGGAGATTGATCCAGCAGCACGACCACCGAAAGTGTGCCGGTCTGGCCGGGAGTCATTTCTTCCAAGTCCCAGTAATTAAAGCGGTCATTATAGCCAACGCGGGTGTCGGAAGATGACGAAACATAAGTCGCATTCTCCGGCAGTTGCAGCGCCACATTGACATTAAGCGCCATTTCAGGCCCGTTGTTGGTGACGGTTATGCGATAAATCACCGCATCATTGACAGCCAGTTCAGGCTTGTTCGCGGTCATAACCATCTGCAAATCCGCGTTGACCATCAAAGGTGTCGGCGTAATGGTCGGGGTAGCGGTGGGGCCGGGAGTCGCCAGTAAAAGCTCGGCAGGTACGGTGCTATCGACATCCAGCAACCAGTTGATGCTGTTCAGAATAAAGCGCAAATTGGCGGTATAGAGAAACGATGCGCTGCGCGGCGGAGAAGTCTGCCAGCCACCGGCATTCGTCACAAAATTGCGGTCGCCAATCAGCACAATGCGCGTATCCGATGTACGGCTTTCGGCAGAAGCGGCCAGCGGTATGCGTCCGCGAGGTGTATCGGTGCCGACGTTAAAGGCTATCGCTCCGGTTGAGAGATAGTCATTATAATTCGCCTCACCGTAAAAGCCGGACGGTGAGAAGATCAGCGACGTATTGGTAAAGCGCTGAATGCCGGAATCGACATCCACCGGACGCGCCAGGAAAAAGGCCAGTTGTGAGGCAATGTCCGTGATGACCGGATGAACGGCATCGAGATCGTCCGTGGTCAGATTTTCGATCAGCGGCAAGTCCTCAGCAGACGGTAAGCTCACCACTGCGCCACTCCCCGCGCGAATACCAACCTCTGTCCACAACAGATTGAGCAGGGTTGAATCATCGCTGAGGCCCTGCTGCGAACGGCCTGAACCGATCACCGGGTCGGCCAGCAGCAGCAGTTTGCCATTGGCATCGAGATAGGACCATAAACGGGCGGTAGCATCGGCACTGAGATCACCATTTGGCCCGGCGATGATAATCAGATCGGCATCTTCCGGGATGCCAGTGCGCCAGTCGAGTGTTTCCATAGTGGCGCCAAGCTGCCACAGTAACCCCGCCAAACGGGATAGACCTTCGCCGGAACGATCAAAACGACTGGCTTCGCCATTGTTTTCACTGAAGTAGATTTTGTAGCCATCTAAGCGAGGAAATTCCTGAAAAATCTGGTCAACCTCATCCTGGGCCGCGGCGGAAAAAAGAGCACTACCGGAAACGATCAAGCCCAGCAGCACGATGAGCAAAACATTGATGATTCTACGCACCAATCATCTCCCCTCTTGGATAGAATTTTCTGTAAATGCCATCTTAGATGACTGAGTAAAAAACGCCCTGCAGATGCGTATCTACAGGGCGAAGTCTTATATCAGGATTGAACAATGGGCAGGAGCGACACATCCGTATTGATGATGACCAGCGAGGCTGGCAGCCAACCTTCGGCAGACGCAGTGCGAACCTGCAACCAGTCGCTGGTCGCGTTGCGTCCGGTCACGTTGAAGACCTGCCCCACCGTCACGGAGTCACCCGCCGGGCTGGTGCTATCCGGTTGTGCGCTGAGGCGAACAGCGCGAATGCTGGTCACCGTCGCCAATGGGCCGCTGTAAAAACGCAGATCAAACGGCTCACGATCCGTCACGCTGGTGATTTCGACGGTATCGGTGGTGCAGTCCTGCTGTTCCGGCGCGCTGGGATCGCTGTTATCTAACAGGCAAACCGACTCGATCTGCGCGTCCGCCTCGATTAAACGCAGCGGGATACGCATTTCCAGCACCTGCCCTATCGCCAGATCAGCATCCAGAACAGCCTGACGCCCCAACGGCGTGACACTGTTTACCTGCTCCGAGGTCAGATCGAGCACCAGACCATTGTCCAGTGTGATTTCCACCAGCGTGTCAGCAGCAGGTCTGCCAATGGTCCCGGCAAGCATGTACAGATACGAATCATTCTGGAAGGCGATCAGGCGTTGAATGTCCATCCCAGCGGGGACACTCTGATTGCGCTCTTCCGCGATCACCGGCAAATCTGCTGACCAGTCTGCGCTTTGACCATCCAGCGCGATCCAGGTCTGACCTTCGGGCAGTCCCGGCCATTCACTTTCCGGCAGGCCGATCAACCACGCTGCCAGCCGCTGCGCAAAAATGACATTGCCGATGTGCCGAGGTAAAGCCGAACCCGCAATGCTGGACAAACCATAACCATTTTGCAGCATCTGGCTGTCGCCAAGAATGGCAATGCGTGAGCCGCCAAAAGTATTCTGGCCGATGCCAGCAATATTCAGCACGCCCTGAAGATCATTTTCGACGTTCGTTTCCAGCGGTGCAGCATCTTCCAGCAGGAAAATGTCGGGATTGACCTCACCATAGGCAGTGTGGGTTTGCAGCAGCGGAATGGCAATACTATTGATGCCGATAGGTTCCACCTGCAATGACCGAGCGGCCCAGACGGTGACCGGCAGATCGTAATCGATCAGCGGTGCCACAATCGGGTGACGGACGACATCGGGCTGAGTCATGGAAAAAGCGCCAGAGAGTAGCCCAATCGAATTTTTGGTAAAACCAGCCTCGACCACGAACGAATCATTTGTGATCAGGCCGTAGACATTGGCGACCAGATTGAGCAAACCACTGCGGAAATTTTCCGAGTCGTTGCCGCCATAGCCCAGTGGGTCAAGCGCCAGCAAAAGATGCTTACCGCGCGCCAGATGCGCCCAGATACGAGCAACCGACAGGATATTCATCCGCTGCTGTGGCCCCACCAGCACGATGACATCGGCTTCCGCGGGGATGGGCGAGATCAGATTGACCACCTGGGTCTGTGCCCCCAGCGATTTGAAAATCTCATCCAGCGCGCTGATGCCTTCCGGGCCAGCACTGAACACCGACGCGGCTTCCAGGTCAGGGTTGAGAACAAACACCACAAGCGGTTGGTCCTGCCCCAGGGCAGGAACCAGACCACTCACCAGTAAAACCAGCAGCAAGAGTACCGTTAACAGGAGTTTACGGCGCATGAGTTATTCCTCTTGCAAGACGACCGATGTCACTACGACATCGATTGACGCTTCGTTGTTGCTCAGATCAGGATCATTCGATTCTGAACCCGTTATCGAGAAAGTGTTCGTCAGGGATGTGCCGACTGTACCGCGACGAACCTGGGCCAGCATCCGCAGGGTAATGCCTTCTTCGACATCCAGGAATTCATATGTCCAGACGCCCGTGGCGCTGTCATAAATACCGCCGGAAGCCAGCACAAAACTGAGGCCATTGGGCAATGACGGTGTGAGGTTGATATTGATGGCCGGGTCTGGCCCGTTATTCACAATCGTCAATTCATACAGGATCAGTTCGCCCTCAACCGGACGTTCATTGCTCACACTCAGAGTCAATGCAATATCCGAGTCTGTCAGCGGGCCAGCGTCAGTACCCGGTGTGGGTGCCAGTGTCGCGGTTGCTGTCGGGCCGGGTGTGGGGAACGAGACTTCGATACTATCCGTATCCAGCAACCAGGTAATGCTGTTGAGGAGGAAGCGGATATTATCGGCATGGCTGAATGAGTCAGTATTGGAGGGTGAACTTTGCAGGCCAAAGCCATTGGTCGCAAAATCACGATCGCCGACGATGACAAAGCGCAGACCACTATCGGGATTCTCATAGGCGGTGGCTAATGGCAGGAAGCCGGGGGCGGTATCCTCGCCGATGTTATACAGCGCGAGGTCGGCATTGTAGTAATCAAGCAGATTGTTCTCACCGTAAAAGTCGATGTTGGAGAACACCAGCGGTGTCACCGGGAATTCGCGCATGGACAGATCAATTTCAATCGAGCGTGCGCCAAAAAACGCCAGTTCGCTGATTCCATCAGTAATCGGATGGGCATCAGCCAGTTCTTCAGTGATAAAATTGATGACCGGTTCTGGCAGTGTTTCCACCGCAGGGGCGGCTTCTTCAGTCGCTTCACTAATGGCCTCAGCAGTTACTTCTGGTGTCGCTTCACTGGTAGCCTCGGCAGTCGCTTCTTCACTCACTTCTTCAGTGGCTTCGGCGACCACTGCCGGGGCTTCTTCTTCTACCGGCGCTAAAGGAGGTAGCGATGGAAAACCTTCAGTCAGGACAATATCGTTCAGGCCGCGTACGCCCATATCCGACCACAGCAATTGGGTGATGCCACTCTGGATCTGCACCCCTACCCCGCGGTTACGGTCAAGCGTGACCGGGTCGAGCAGGAACAGCACTTTGCCGCCGTCGTTCATATAACTCCACAGCCGCGCGGTCTGGTCGGCATTAAAGTCCGACGCAGGGCCGGCGATAATCACCAGATCGGCATCATCCGGGAAACCGGAGCGCCATTCCATCGTTTCCAGGGTCGCGCCGAGACGGCTGACCAAACCCGCGAAACGTGAAAGACCAAAAGCGGAACGGTCAAAACGGCTGACTTCGCCATTTTCCTCCGTAAAGTAAATTTTATAACCATCCAGGCGAGGAACATCCTGTAAAAGCGGGTCAGCAGCGACGGGTAACGGCGCAAAACCAACTCCGAATAACATCAGGACAGCACATAATCCCAAAAAAATAAATGCTTTTTGTCGCATAGTATTTCCTCTTTATCGTCAAGCAATAAGATACAAAGAGTATAGCACTTCGTACAAAACAGATCAGTTTGCTATGTTGTATTATAGTGACATGCTAACTTACAGAAGCCTAATTTTCAATTTTAGTAATAAATGAGAAAGTCAGCACACCTTTTCGCCTTCCGGCACCTGCATGCTATGCTGATCAGAATTGTTAGCAATGTGTAAGGCCAAGTCCACATAATCCAGAGTGAAATAGTTTAAATCGGATTTGGGAGTGGTTATGAAGGTCGTTATTCTTGCGGGGGGGCTGGGCACCCGGTTAGCAGAAGAAACTGAAGTCAAGCCCAAGCCAATGGTCGAGATTGGGGGCCAACCCATTCTCTGGCATATTATGATGCACTATGCACATTATGACTTTAAGAATTTTATTCTCGCCCTCGGTTACAAAGGTGAAGTCATTAAGAAATTCATGGTGGATTATCTGGCGCTGCACAGTGACCTGACTGTGAATATGGCCACGGGCGAAACGACGATCCACGATGGTTACAAACCGGACTGGATGGTTGACCTGATTGATACCGGTCAGGGCACGATGACCGGCGGACGCGTCAAGCGGTTACACAAGTATGTCAAAGATGGCACATTCATGCTGACCTATGGCGATGGTGTGTCGAATATTGACCTGTGCAAACTGCTGGAATTCCACAAATCACATGGCAAGCTGGTCACCCTGACTGCTGTACGGCCTGTGGCCCGTTTTGGTCACCTGGGGCTGAATGGCGATTGTGTCGCTGATTTCTCCGAGAAGAATCAAACCCATGAAGGCTGGATCAATGGCGGCTTTTTCGTGGTCGAGCCGGAAGCATTGGATTATGTCGATGATGATCTGGCATACTGGGAAAAAGAACCGCTGGAACGGTTGTCGGAGGCGGGTCAACTGATGGCCTACCGGCATGATGATTACTGGCAGTGTATGGATACATTACGCGATAAACTCAACCTGGAAACATTATGGCAAACTGGGAATCCTCCCTGGAAAGTATGGAGTTAAAGACTTAATGGATAATCAGCATTTCTGGCAAGACCGACCGACATTAGTCACCGGCGCCACTGGCTTAGTGGGTAGTTGGTTGGTAAAACGACTGGTTGACATGGGTGCAGATGTGGTCTGTCTGGTACGCGACTGGGTGCCGCAGAGTGAACTCGTACGATCCGGGACATTAGATAAAGTCCGGGTTGTCCGCGGCGACATCCGTGATCAGGCGGTTTTAGAACGCGCACTGGGTGAATATGAGATTGATACGGTGATGCACCTGGCTGCACAGACCATCGTCGGTATTGCCAACCGGAACCCGGTCTCAACTTTCGAGACCAATATTGGCGGCACCTGGGCGCTGTTAGAAGCCTGTCGCCGCAGCCCGCGCGTCAAGCAAATCGTGATCGCGTCGTCGGATAAAGCCTATGGTGAATGCGATACCCTGCCCTATGACGAAACCACCCCGTTGCAGGGCACCCATCCGTATGATGTCAGCAAATCGTGTGCGGATCTGATCGCTCAGACATATGCCATTTCGTATGATCTGCCCGTGGTGATTACCCGCTGTGGCAATTTCTATGGCGGCGGCGACCTCAACTGGAATCGCATTATCCCCGGCACGATTCGCTCGATTCTGCGCGATCAAAGCCCGGTCATCCGGTCGGATGGTCAGTATGTGCGTGATTATTTCTACGTCGAAAATGGCGCAGCGGCCTATACGCTGCTGGCGGAAAAACTGGCCGCCAACCCTGAATTACGAGGCCAGGCGTTCAATTTTTCCAATGAGATTCAGGTGACGGTACTGGAACTGGTCGAGAAAGTTCTGGAGATGATGGGCTCATCGTTGCGGCCAGATGTACGCAATGAAGCGACCAACGAAATCCCGCATCAATATTTAAGTGCGGAAAAAGCCCGTGCGATGCTGGACTGGGAGCCGCTTTATACTATCGACACCAGCCTGGAAAAAACAATTGCATGGTATCAGCAATTCTTCAGCAGCGAGATTACTGAAAAAGCGTTTGCGGACGGCGGGAGAAACGACTAATGATAGCCACTTCGCAATCAACCGCAGCCAAGGCTGAGGATAAAGCCAGCGGTCAGTGTCGCTTTTGTGGGACAAAGCTGCAACATACGCTGGTTGACCTGGGGATGTCGCCACCATGCAACAATATTCTCGGGCCAGAACAACTGAATGAGATGGAAGCGTTTTATCCCCTGCATGTGTGGGTCTGTGAAAAATGCTTTCTGGTGCAGTTGCAGGAATATGTCAGCCCGGACGAGATTTTCAGTGACTATTCCTATTTTTCGTCCTATTCGGATTCGTGGCTGCGGCATGCCCAGAATTACGTGCAGATGGCCGGCGAACGTTTTGCGCTGGACAGCAGCAGCCAGGTGATTGAGATCGCCAGTAACGATGGGTATCTGTTGCAGTACTTTGTAGAAAAAGGCATCCCGGCGTTAGGCGTGGAGCCCGCGGCAAATGTCGCCGAGGTCGCGGTGCAAAAAGGCATCCCGACAGTCGTGCGTTTCTTCGGGCGGGAAACGGCTCATGCATTGGCGGAAGATGGCAAACAGGCTGATCTGATTATCGGCAATAACGTACTGGCGCACGTACCCGATGTGAATGATCTGGTGGCCGGGATGAAAATTCTGCTGAAGGCTGGCGGGCGGATTACGATGGAATTTCCGCATCTGCTGCGCCTGATGGCCCAGAATCAATTCGACACCATTTATCACGAGCATTTCTCGTATTTCTCGCTGTATACCGTCGAGCAGATTTTCGCCGCACATGGCCTGACCATTTTTGACGTGGACGAACTGTCCACACATGGCGGCTCACTGCGGATTTACGCCCGTCATACCGAGAATGAGGCTGTGCCAGTCAGTGACAATGTCAACGAACTGCGCGAACGCGAGATCGCGGCAGGCTATAACGATCTGGCCGCTTACCGTTCTTTCGGTGAACAGGTGATGCAGACCAAACGCAACCTGCTGCAATTTATGATCGAAGCGCGCAACGCCGGAAAAACGATTGTCGGTTATGGCGCACCGGGCAAAGGCAACACTCTGCTGAATTACTGCGGCATCCGCACCGATCTGCTGGAATACACCGTCGACCGCAGCCCACACAAACAGGGACATTTCCTGCCGGGGACACATATCCCGATTGAGCATCCAGACAGAATTGCCGAGACAAAGCCGGATTATGTGCTGATTTTGCCGTGGAACCTCAAAGATGAAATCATGAATCAGATGGCGCACGTCCGCGAATGGGGTGGCCAATTTGTCGTCCCCATCCCCACCGTGCAGGTTTATCCGTAAAAAAGACCCGTAACAGGCTGGAAATTTTCCAGCCTGTTGCTTGTAGCAGAGAGGGGGAAACAACCGCAAAACAGGACTGAATTCAGCCTGCCCCATCTGTACTTTTAACCTCCACACCACGCTTATCCTACGGTTCCCCAACCTTCGTTGACTCGCATTACAGTCTGGAGTCATTCTTAGAGAAGACTTTGATGTACTATCCATCATATAGAGGGGAAATAGCATGATTCACACCCAGCGAAGGTACTTATTACCAATTTTGTTCATCCTGTTTTTGGTGGCGTCAGGTGCCCTGGCCCAGGGTGAGCCGACCGCAATCACCCGCAATAATATCAATATCCGAGCGGGTGGTGGTCAGGAACATCCGATTATCGGCACCCTGCCTAATGCCACGCCGATTGTGCTGGAAGCGCGCAATACAGAAAGCACCTGGCTCTTGGCGCATACGGGTGACAGCAGTCAGCGTGGCTGGATATTCGCGTCACTGGTGGCGATGGGTGAAGGCGTGAGCATCAGCGCACTGCCCGTCAGCGACGAACGGATGCAGGCCGCTGCTCAGGCATACGACATCATCAATCAGCTTCACACCTCTGCCCCGGCTGTTCCCGGCATGACCGGACGCGCCTGGGAGATTTACCGGCACGGGGTCGAACTGGGTAATCACGGCAATCGCTTCTCCAAAGTGGGCGACTGCCAGAGTGTGCTGCCTTTCTTTTTGGCTGATTTCGACAGCGGCAGTTATACGCTGGGTGATTATGAGCCGCTGCAATCGACCATTGATTATTTCGCGGGCTCCTGGGGACGGCAAAGCCTGAGCGTATCCGGTGGATACACCATCGCCTCGGTGCTTGATCCCACCTGGGCGGGCGAAACCTGCCATGCGGGTGAATCGCCCCAGCAATGTGAGTACCGCGTCTGGCAACCGGCCTTCGTTGTCATCAGCATGGAGATGTGGCGCGGCAGCCCGGCGTCTGACTATGAAATACATCTGCGCAATATCCTCGATTTCTGGATTGAAAATGGCGTTGTCCCTATCGTCAGCACCAAGTCCAACAACACTGAGGGCGATTGGAGCGTCAATAGTGCGATCATCAAGGTGGCGCGGGAATATGATGTGCCGCTGTGGAATGTCTATTCGGCGACTGCATCACTGCCTGAACATGGCCTGACGGATGGCTTTCACCTCACATTTGGGCAGAATGACTTTTCTAACCCTGTTAATCTGGAAAAAGGCTGGGTACAGCGCAACCTCACAGCGCTGCAAACACTGGATGCCATGCGCCGGGCGGTGCAGTAAATGAGGCGTCATCCATTAGTTTTAAGCGTTTTGCTCTTATGCGGGCTGATCGCATTAGCCGCCTGTGCAACTGAAAGCGACAGCAATCCAGCCGAGGCGGTCGAAAATTACCTGACCGCAAAAGTCGCTGGAGATCGGGAAGCCATGAGTCCGCTGCTGTGTAGTGCGCTGGAAGGCAATCTATCAGTCGAAGCGGCTTCCTTCGCCAATGTGGATGCGCGGCTGGACGAACCCGCCTGCAGCCGCGTGGAAGGTACCGATACAGTCACCTGCACCGGGTCAATCGTCGTCACCTATGGCACAGAGGACAGAAGCCTTCCCTTATCGACCTATCGCGTCACACAGGAAGATGACACGTGGCGCTGGTGCGGAGAAGCGGACTAACGTCAACGTTTAAACAGGCCGGACAGGTTGCAGATGTCCAGCCTGTTTTTTTATTTTTAGGTGACAGGCGTACAATGGTCAACATAAACGCTTTTAACATTAACTGAAGGAGTTCATATTGAAATTTACTGAAACCAGGCTGGCAGGGGCGTTCATCCTCGATATTGAGCCGATCAGTGATAATCGCGGCTTTTTCGCCCGAATTTTTGACCCGCGCGAATTCCAGGAACATGGCATTGAGCCACCACTGGCGCAGTTCAATTTTTCCTACAACATCTATAAAGGCACGGTGCGCGGGATGCACTTTCTTAAAGCGCCACATGCCGAGGCCAAACTGGTGCGCGTGATTCGTGGGGCGCTGGTGGATCAGATTATCGACGTGCGTCCGGACTCCCCTACTTATATGCAACACATCAGTGTTGAGCTGACCGGTGATAATCGACGGGCGTTATATGTGCCGAAGAATTTTGCACATGGTTTTCAGACGTTGGAAGATGACACCGAAATGTTGTATCAGATGAGCGATTATTATCAGCCGGGGGTAGATACCGGCCTGCGCTATGATGACCCGGCGCTGGGGTTGAGCTGGCCGCTGCCGGTCAGCGAAATATCGGAGAAGGACGCGGCATGGCCGTTGATCGAGAATTAAACCGGATATACACTATACTCACTTGCCAGAATTAATCACCGCAAAGGAGTAAACCATGAATGCGCTAACTGAGAAAACGCTCAATGGCATGACCTACTGGGAAATGACCATCGGTGATGTGCAGCCTGCCACACCGTTCGCGCTGGCGCTGCACTGGATGACTGGCGGCGCGCAGGCTATGAAGTTTCTGTTTGCGAATTACACCCAGCCCCTGCGTGCGATCTTTCTTCAGGGACGGCATCCGTCCGGGCATGAATTTGGCGGTTATTCGTGGTTTACCGGTGAGTTGGGATTTTATGATCTTTCGGAAGCCGATCAGGCACCGGCCATTCGCGAAGAAGCGGCTTACATCGCGCTGTTTTTGAACGCACTTAAGGCGGAATATGCAGCACCCATCGCGGTAACCGGCATGTCGCAAGGCGGTGATCTCACACTGGCGCTGGCCGCTTATCACCCTGACACATTCGATCTCGCCATTCCCTGCGCAGGCAGACTCTCCGAGCCGATGCGTCCGGCGAACTTTAACTATCCCGCGCAGGTGCTGCCGAAAGTATTCATGAAACAGGGCGCAGATGATCCTATTGTGAGTGTGGATTCGGCAAAGGAAGCGGCGGCATGGCTGGTCGCGTCCGGCTTCACAGCGAGTTTGCAGGTCTATGAAAATACCGGCCATGAGATTCCCGAAGCGGCTATCAAAGACCTGCATCAGCACCTGGCAGGCTTAAAGACATAACCGGCAATATGCGCGCTCTATCGACAACCTGTTGGCGTAATTCCGGGCTGATATACGTCATTTTCGTAGCTGCTGGCGCGCACAAATTTTGAGCATACTCACAAAATGATTGACACGCTCTAATTCATCTTAATTTTTCAAAGTTTACCAATGAGACAATGTATGAACCCTAAAATCTTTATCCTAGCCTTTCTTGGTTTAAGTTTCATAGCTCTTTCTAACTTGAACGCGTTCGCAAGTAATATGCCTGCACCAGAAATTGTTTTTACGTCAAATTGGGTAAGTGATAGTAATGATTTGTATCGTATCAACTTAGCTGGCACAGATTTTCACTCTCTAACCAATGTCATGGGCAGCCTTCAGGCTCGAAATGTGGATGGGGCAGATTGCTCACCTGATGGTACACACATTATTTTTGCGGCAAGTGGATTACACCAAATTGATTATGACGGTGAAAATTTAGTGAGCCTGATGGATACAGCATTGGGTTTGTTTGATTCACCTGCTTATTCTCCAGATGGCAGTAAAATCGCATTTACTGGTATAGCAAAAGCTTTTGGTGCGAACAACAACGAAATTTTCACTGCAAATACTGATGGAACCAACATAACTAAGTTAACTCAAAATAATTCCTGGGACTCATATCCTGCCTGGTCAGCAGATGGACAAAGAATCGCTTTTTCCTATTCCGAAAATGACACCAGTGGTTTGGGAATAATCGACATTAATTTGGGAAATGAAACGCTAATCACGCAATCCTCCGCCTATGATAGAGCGCCATCCTGGTCGCCAACCAGCGAAACGATTGCCTTTGTTTCAGATCGAGACGGTACATCAAACATTTATACGATTCAATCAGATGGGACTAATCTGGTTCAGATCACTGAAGATATGGGGAATAATCTGTATCCAAAATGGTCTCCGGATGGCAGCATAATTAGTTTCAGTTCAGATCGGGAGGGGTTAGGTTTTCAAGTCTATGTCATGAATGCCGATGGAACAAATCCCTATAGAGTCACCACAAGCCACTTTGATAACTCTGATAATTTCAACAAATGTTGGCTTGTAAATTAAGTTACTCCCCTTTTGCCCGCATTAATACCCATGTCAATTTTGTCTGGGGACGGTTACGCGACTGTGCCGATTATCAGCAAACAGCAGCAATGCGGTTGAAAACGCAAAGTGATTACCTTAGCCCCAACCAGAAATGGGAAGATATGTCCACACAAATGACCCAGACCATGCACGAACTCATCAGTGAGTTGTATCCTATCTGCCGCAGTATTACGGGCGAGGGTTTCCGCACGACGATGCGCCGCATTCAGCAGATTATCCCGCTGGAGATGCACGAAGTCCCCAGCGGCACGGAAGTGTTCGATTGGACAGTGCCGAAAGAATGGAATATCCGCGATGCGTGGGTGAAAAATCCGCAGGGCGAGAAGATTATCGATTTTCAGGTGCATAATCTGCATGTGTTGAATTACAGCGTGCCAGTACATGAAAAGCTGTCACTTGCAGACCTCAAGCCGCATCTGCTGAGCGCACCGGATTATCCCGACGCGATCCCCTATCGCACCTCATACTACAAGGAAACCTGGGGCTTCTGCCTGCCGCACAATCAGTTGCTGGCGCTGGAAGATGGCGAGTACGAGGTGATGATCGACTCGACACTGGAACCCGGCAGTCTGACGTATGGCGAGTATATTCTGCCGGGAGAAACCGATGAGGAAGTGCTGATTTCGTGCCACTCGTGTCATCCGTCACTGGCGAATGACAATCTGTCCGGCATTGCGGTGGCGACTTACTTGGCACAGCAGCTCGGCCAGATGGCAAAACGGCGTTATACCTACCGCTTTATTTTCATCCCCGGCACCATCGGGTCAATCACATGGCTGGCATTAAACGAAGCCGTGACACCGCGCATCAAACATGGGCTGGTCGTGACCTGCGTGGGTGATCCCGGCGGCGTGACCTACAAGAAAAGTCGCCGGGATACAGCCGATATTGACCGCGCCGTGCAACAGATTTTTCACGACAGCGGTGAGCCACATACCATCATCGACTTTTTCCCCTACGGCTATGATGAGCGCCAATACTGCTCACCAGGATTTAATTTGCCGGTCGGCTGTTTCATGCGCTCGCAGCATGGACAGTTCCCAGAATATCACACCTCGGCGGATAATCTGGACTTCGTGCAGGAGCCGTATCTACAGGACTCGCTGAACAAACTGCTGGCGGTGGTGGATGTGCTGGAGACAAATCACTCTTATATCAATACCAATCCCAAATGTGAGCCGCAACTAGGGAAGCGCGGACTGTATGGCGCGATTGGTGGCCAGTCCGACAAAGTCATTGACCAGATGGCGATTTTGTGGGTGTTGAATCTGGCAGATGGTGAGCATGATCTGCTCGATATGGCGGCGCGGTCAGGGATGCGCTACGAGTTAATCCGCAACGCAGCGGAAGTTTTAGCGGAGCATGATCTGCTGATTGTCAGCGAATAATTTTCGAGCGGAGCGTAAAAGACTCCGCTCTTTTATTGTGCGGTGCGGCTCGGACGCAGGCGATAATACAGTGGGCCAAGCGGCTTTTTGAGCGCATAACGAATATCGCGGCGCAGCTTATCGTTGTACTTTTTAATCCAGCGGCCAATCACCTTAAAACAGGCGATGCGTTCCGCCAATGGCATGGGATAATCGCTGAGCGCGCGGAGATAACCGCCGAGTTGCATCCATGCCGGCAGAAAGACTTTATCTTCCGGCCAGTGGGGATTAAAGTAATTGGCGGTGATACTGTGGATATTGCGATAGCGGCGCACCGATGTTCCGGGGTAATGCCGGTCATGATGCAGGTATTCCGGCAGGCGATGGAAGCGCCCCTGAAGCGCCAATCGCGCGATAAAAATGCGGTCGGATGTGGCGTAATGCTCGTGCAGCGGGGTGTTGCGGATAGCGGCAGACCGGATCAGGCCGAAATTCTGAAAAACCGGATGCTCGTGCGCCAGTAAATCATCAAAGCGTTCGCTGACTTTTTCCGAGTCTGTGCGCAGTTGGTAGGTATAGTAGTAGGTTTCGTCGCCATGTTCATCAATGCCACGGGCTTTGGCATAGCACAACACCACATCAGGATTCGCGTCCAGCACATCGACACATTTTTCGACGTAGTCCGGTGAATAGAGATCATCGTGGGTGCACCACTTAAAATAGTCCGCGGTGGAAAGCTCGAAGGCGCGGTTAAAATTGCGCGACACACCGAGATTACGCGCGTTGCGATAGTAGCGAATGCGTGAGTCCCGCGCTAAGTATTCGCGGCAGATGTCCGGGGTGCTGTCGGTCGAGGCGTTATCGACAATGATGAGTTCAAAATCGGTAAAAGTCTGCGCGAGGATCGAATCCAGCGA
>JBBSQD010000044.1:0-30710 GCA_038258185.1 Aggregatilineales bacterium
TCGGGGTCACGGCGCAGCTCAGCCGCGGCGTCCTCTCGGTCGTCGGTGTCTCTCCCAAGGCGCCGATCGTGATCGACGTCCTGGCGATGGCGACCCGTCGCGGGGTCACCGGAACGGTCGTCGTTGAAGGAGTCGGGACCTACCGGGCCTCGGACGTCCGCCTGGTGGTGGTCCGCGAGGTGAAAGGTGAACCCGTCGTCATCCATCGCGGCCGTTCCTGGAACCCTCAGTTCCTGGTGACTCCCCCCACCGCTGTCCCTCTCGCCCCCAGGCCGACGACCCCGACTCCGACCCCGAGACCCATTCTGAAGCCGACCCCGACCCCGACCCCGCGGCCGATCGTCGTCTCGACCGGAATGTCGGCCGATGAGCAGGCGATTGTGGCTAAAGGTGGCCGTGGTGGCAAGGGCAATGCCCGATTTGCCAATGCGTCACATCAGGCACCGCGCTTTGCCGAAAAGGGCGAACCCAGTGTGGAACGCTGGCTGAAGCTGGAATTAAAACTGATCGCGGATGTGGGTCTGGTCGGTGTGCCCAACGCCGGTAAATCGACCCTGCTATCGGTGATCAGTAATGCGAAGCCAAAAATCGCGGATTATCCGTTTACCACACTGGAGCCGAATCTGGGTGTGATTATCTTTGATGATCGCGATGTGGTGGTGGCTGATATCCCCGGTTTGATTGAAGGCGCACATATGGGGGTTGGTCTGGGGCATGCGTTTTTGCGCCATGTCCAGCGCACCCGCGTGATTGTGCATCTGCTGAATGGCGCAAGTGAAGATCCGCTGGCGGATTATAACCAGATCAATGTCGAGCTGGCGCTGTATGACGAAAAGCTGGGTGAGAAGCCGCAGATTGTCGTGTTCAATAAGATGGATTTGCCGGAAGCTCAGGCGAAATGGCCGGAGATTGAAAAAGCGTTGAAAAAGCGTGGTGTGAAACCCATCGCTATTTCCGCTGCGACGCAAAGCCAGGTTGACCTGTTGAAAAATAAACTGCGCGAGACGATTGAATCGCTGCCGGATGAAATCCCAACCGTGAACGAAGAAGTCCCGCTCTACGAACTGCCAGAGGAAGAATTCCCGTTTGTCATCAAGCGTGAGGACGATGGCAGCTTCCATGTGACGGGTAAACGGATTGAACGTGCGGCGGCCATGACCTATTGGGATTATGACGAGGCCGTGCTGCGCTTCCAGAATATCCTGGAGACTTTAGGTGTTTCGGATGCGCTGGAAAAAGCCGGTGTCTCGGTGGGCGATACGGTCTTCATCGGTGACTTTGAGCTGGAGTGGACGGAGTAAACGCCGTTTCCCATGCAACGGATAGGCATACTCGGCGGCACTTTTGATCCGCCTCACATTGGACACCTCATCCTCGGCGAATATACCGCCGAGGCTTTAGCTTTAACCAAACTCCTGTTTGTGCCGGCGGCAGACCCGCCGCACAAGCAGGATCGGCAGAAGACCTCAGTAGCGCACCGGCTGGCGATGGTTGAGATTGCGCTGGAAGATAACCCCCGTTTTGATCTTTCGCGGCTGGATATTGACCGCCCCGGCCCGCATTATTCCGTGGACATGATTAAAATTCTGCGTGACCAGCACCCCGGTGCGGACTTTTTCTTCGTGATGGGCGGGGACTCGCTGCGTGACCTGCCCAAATGGAACCGGCCTGAGGAATTGCTTCAGTTGTGCAAACTGGCCGTGATGCGCCGTCCGGGTGATGATATACAACCGGGACTTCATGAAGATAAACTCCCCGGCCTGAGTGAACGGGTCGAAATGATTGATGCGCCAGTGCTGGAAATTTCATCCAGCGAGATTATCAATCGTATTCGCGTCGGGCACAGTGTACGCTATCTGGTGCCAGACCCGGTGCTGGACTACATCCACCAACACAATATTTACAGGTAAATGCTGATGAAACGTTTTTTATGCGCTGCTTTATTGTTAGCAGGTTTAGTGGCCGCTGTGCCGATGACGGTTTCGCAGGATGGTGAACAGTTTGTGCCCACCCTGGTGCCGCCGACTCTGGTGCCGGTTCAACCGAGCGCCATGACTGATGCGCTGGTTTCGGAGTCTGCCGTGGCACGGATGCGCGCGGATGGCAAAGTGCGTGTGGGCATTCTGTTTAATGAGGTGCCGTTTGGCCTGCTCAATATTCGCGGCGATGTAGCCGGTTTCGATGCCGATCTGGCGCGGAGTATGGCTGATCTGTGGGGTGTCGAAGCGGAATTTGTGCAGGTGACGCGCCAGACCGCGCTGGACATGCTGCAAAGTGGCACGGTTGATTTGTTAGCTGCCGCGCAGATTCATACCCGTAAGATGGACAGTGAAGTCGAATTCAGCCAGACGTACTATCAGGGCAGCCAGTCGGTGATGGTGCGCAACGATGATGGCGCAACCACTCTGGCCGAAATGGCGAATCGCAAAATCGGTGTGGTGATCGGCACGCCTTCAGTCGATGCCGTGCAGGACTGGCAGAATCGCGCCAATAACAATATCAGCGTGACGGAATATCTGACTCTTGATCAGGGGCTGGTAGGTGTGGTCGCTGGGGAGGTTGACGGACTGGTCAGCAGTGGGATCCGCTTACGGGCGATTCTGCAACCGGGCGTGGTGAAAATTCTGGAAGAGCCGGTTCAGGCGCAACCTTATGCCATAGCGATGCGTCGGCAGGATGTGGGCCTGCGTAATCTGGTCAACCGGACGCTGCAATTACTGGCGACCAATGGCCGCTTAAACGAAATCTATCAGGCGAATTTCCCCGGCTCAGGTTATCCTGCCGGACTGGTGTTTGTCTATGAAGGCCTGGGCGACGAACTGCCCCCGCTGGAACAGTTTTCGAGTGAAATCCGCTATCCGGCCCAGTACGTGATTCCGCGCATTCAGTCCAATGAACCTATCCGTGTGGCCGGGTTGCCTGCAGAACCGGCTGAGGACGCGCCAGAGAGCGAAAAACGCTTATATGCGCTCAATCGTCAGGTGATTCAGGAAGTGTTGTCACGCTGGGGAGCCATACCGGAATATCTGCCGGACACGGCTGGTAACGCTGCGGAACTGGTTGCCAGCGGCGCGGCTGATCTGGCGGTAGGCATTAAACCCGATTGGGCATTGGCGGAACAGATTGATTTCACCACGCCGTATTTCTTCCACGGAGATCGTCTGCTGGTGGAGGAGAACAGCCCCTACGAAAGTTTCAACGATCTGCGTGGCGGGCGCTGGGTGGGTGTTTTTGCCAGTGAGCCGGGGTCGGCGACTATCGTCAATGATCTGGCGGAGAGCGTGAACACCAGTGTCAATATTTATACGATGATCCGCGAACAGGATGTGCCGAGTTATATCATCGAAGACGAAAATGCCGATGTGGCTTTTGGCGACAGTCTCAAGCTGATTCCGCATGTTCAGGCACGCCCCGAAGAACTGCGCCTGACGACCCGTTGCCCTAATTGTGACCCGTGGTATTCCCGCGAGTATGTAGCGCTGGGTGTGCCGCAGAACGACATTGATTTTCATCTGCTGGTGGAATACAAATTGCAGGAAATGGCGCAGGACGGCACCCTTGAGAGGCTGCTGCAACCGGTGATGCTGCCGGAAGATGTGCCGTCATTTGATTTCTGGCCGGGTGCGTCTAGTTATCTGGGGATTTCCGTAACACGGCGTCAGGGCTGATGACCGGGCGGCTTTGACCGATACTCGCCAGAATCACGCCAATAATCAGGACGACGCTGCCCACCAGTTGCAAGGGGCGCGGCACTTCGCTGAAGATTAAAAATGCGCCAATCGAAGCGACGACAGTGACCGCTTGCCCCGAAATGCTGATAAACGTGGCGGACAGATAGGCCAGCGAATAATTAAAGGCCGACTGGGCGATCAACTGCGCGCCGATAGTCAGCATGACCAGCCAGAAATACCCCTCCAGGCTGTAACGGACCAGTGATGTGCCGGTGAAAATGACGACGATCAACGCGCCGACGGCGGCAGAGCTGTACACCAGCCACAGGAAAAGCAGCAGCGGCATGTGGGTGCGCACCCGGCGGCCTGCGATCAGATAGACGGCGGCAAAGATCGCGCTGAATAACGCCAGCCCCGCCCCAATGATCAGATTATGTTCCGCGCTGGCGCTCAGGCTGCCGCCCCCCAGTCCAATCACCAGGCCACCTGACAAGGCCAGAAACAGGCCAATCCAGACCACGCGGCTCAGGCGGACTTTGAGCACAAACACTTCCATCAGTGCGACCCATAACGGACTTGATCCCGCGATCACCCCGGCAATCAGAATGCTGGCGTTTTGAAAAGCGGTGAAAAGAGTCGCAAAATGTGCGGCCAGCATCAAACCAGCGATGGCCGTATAGGTCACATCCTGCCGGCTGAGATTGCGAATTTCGTGCGGATAATGCTTGAGGGCAAAGGGGGTCAGCACCAGAGACGAGAGCGCCAGTCGGGAAAAGGCGATCATCAGCGAGGGGACGTTTTCCGCCTGGGCCAGTCGGACGCAAATGGGGGCTGACGCGCCGATGATGATGCCAATCAGAACCATCACATAAGGAGTCCAGCGGTCTTCGGTGAAAGCGGGAACGGCGAGCTGTACTTTAGCCATAGGTGTCCTTATGTACGTTTTCGGAGATTAGCCAGGGTCACCCCGGCCAGAATAATGGCGCTGCCGATTAACTGAGGGGGCAGCGGCACCTGATGGTACACAATGAGTGCAGCCACGGCATTACCGACGATGGTCAACTGCATGACCAGCCCGACGACCGTCGCGGAAAAATAGGCCAGCGCGTAATTCACCGACGATTGCACCGTCAACTGCGGCCCCAGCGTAATCAGCAAAATCCAGAAGTAACTCTCAAGGCTGTATCCGCCCAGTTGGGTGCTGGTCACTGCGGTGATCAACAGCGAGGTGATCGCCGCAAAAATGCATAACAGCCAGATATAAGGCAGCAGTGAAACCCGTGGCCTGACCGAGCGCCCAAGTGTAAAATAGGCCGCGGAGCCAAAGGCACTGCTGAGCGCCAGCAAAAGGCCGATAAGCGGCTGACTGCCGAGTGCGGCGGCATCGGTGAGGGCATTGATCGAAATGACGGTGGTACCGGCTAAGGCTAAAGCGAGGCCGATCCAGACATTGCGGTGTAAGGTGGTCTTGAGGACGCTTTTTTCGATCAGCGCGACCCAGAGCGGCATCGAGCCACCGATGACACCGGAAATCAGCACTGTCGTGTAATTGAGCGATTCAAAGCGGGTGGTCATCCCCAAAGCGAACATGACCCCGGCCAGCGCCGTGAAGATAAAA
Organism: Aggregatilineales bacterium; assembly: GCA_038258185.1. Taxonomy (GTDB): domain Bacteria; phylum Chloroflexota; class Anaerolineae; order Aggregatilineales; family Phototrophicaceae; genus JAIOHN01. The sequence goes on from JBBSQD010000044.1 coordinate 5,290, forward strand.
TCTTTAGCGGTGAGCTGGCGCAGTTGATCCTGATAGCGGTTGAGCACCAGCGGCGTGAGCAGAATGCTGGTTAAGACGAAACGCATCGCAGCGATAGCGATCGTCGGGACTTCCGTCTGGGCATTGCGAATAAAGATAATGCCAATCGAACCAACGAAAACGCCGATTCCCAGCATGATATAGGGTCGCCATTTAACAGAGGGGTATTCGATTGGTTGAACAGCCGCCATAAAACCTCATGTTTCGTTTAGGATGATGATGGTTCGTCGGATTGTTTGCCTTGTCCCAGACTGGCTAAAATCACCCCGCCCAGGATAATGAGACTGCCGAAAATCTGGGATGGCCGGGGGATTTCCTGGAAAATGAAAAATGCGAAAATCGCGCTGCCAACCGGCTCAGACTGAGTCACGATTCCGATAAATGTCGCGGAAAGATATTCCAGCGCATAGTTAAAGGATGTGTGTCCGATAAGCTGTGGAAACAGGGATACGAGTATCATCCACAGATAGCCCTGGTTGCTGTAACCGGTGATGGGTGTGCTGGTCAGCAGAACAGCGAATAGTGCGAACACTGCGGCGCTGCTGTAGACCAGCCAGATGTAGGGCAGCAAAGGGAGATTCTCGCGGACTTTGCGGCCAATCACCAGATAGACCGCCATCGCAATCGCACCTGTGACCGCCAGCAGACCGCCAAACAGTGGATTATTGCCCAGCCGCAGCGTTTCATCGGCAGCAGGCAGGCTGATGATGATGCCACCGGCAATGGCGATCAGTAAACCAATCAGCGTTAATCGTGAGATGCGCGCCCGCAAAAAGATGAGTTCCAGCAAAGCGCTCCATAAGGGCGTGGTCGTCACCAGCACGACACTGATTAAGACACTGGTATATTCCAGCGAACTCGTCCACAGGATGAAATGCAGCGCCAGGAACAACCCGGACAGGAAGATCAGCAGAAAATCACTGCGCGATAAACCGCGTAACGCGGCCTGATGTCGGCGCAGGGTGATGGGAGTCAATAACGCGGCGGCCAGTGTCAGCCGAAAAGCGGCGATCAGCAGCGACGGGATGCCCTCTGCCTGAGCGAGGCGGATGAACACGGCGGACAGCGATACGGCCAGGATTCCAGCAGCCAGAATCGCATAAACCTGCCACGAAACGATCTTCAATGTTGGGGTCTGGATCATAGAGCCTTACTTTATTGCGACAAGTGCTATCCTATCATTTGCACCTGTCTGGGTCAAAAGACCATTGCAGACCTGTACGAAAGTCGTGTTTTTTGTCATTCTTACTGTAATCATAGACTAGGTTCATCGTTTCTTAATGAGGTGTGTGTTATTATCAACCTGTTTATATAAAACCATAAAACAAGGAGACAAATTATGGCTTTTGAACTTCCCGCTCTGCCATACGCTTTTGACGCGCTGGAACCCAACATCGATGCCCGTACAATGGAAATTCACCATGACAAGCATCATGCCGCTTACACCAGTAACCTGAATGCTGCTCTTGAAGGTCACAGCGACCTGCAAAGCAAGTCGATTGAAGAACTGCTGGCCGGTCTGGACAGCCTCCCCGAGTCGATCCGCACTGCGGTTCGTAACAACGGTGGTGGTTTTGCCAATCACAGCCTGTTCTGGACTATTCTGGCAGCCAATGGTGGTGATGCCAGTGCAGAACTGAGCGCCGCGATTACCAAATCATTCGGCAGCATGGACGAATTCAAGACAAAATTTGCTGATGCCGCTGCCAAGCGTTTTGGCTCCGGTTGGGCATGGTTGGTCGCTAATACCGACGGCAGCCTCGAAGTCACTTCGTCCCCGAACCAGGATACCCCGCTGATGGAAGGCAAGACTCCCATCCTCGGCCTGGATGTCTGGGAACATGCTTATTACCTCAATTACCAGAACCGCCGCCCGGACTACATCAAGGCTTTCTGGAATGTGGTGAACTGGTCGGAAGTTTCTAAACGGTACGCCGCCGTCCAGGGTTAGTTTTTCATTTCACAAACACGCAAAAAGGCGTTACAATCGTAGCGCCTTTTTTATTTGGGTACTGATTTTTTGATTTGAACGATCACGCCGCTTCGGCGTGCTAAAGGAGTTAGGAATGTCAGAGTTCCGCATTGAAAAAGACTCACTGGGCGAGGTTAAAGTTCCAGCCAATGCTTACTATGCCGCGCAGACCCAGCGTGCGGTTGAAAATTTCCCGATTACAGGTATGCGCCCCTATCCGGCATTTGTCTGGAGCATGGCGGTCATTAAGCGTTCAGCAGCCGCCGTGCATAAAGACCTGGGCTTGCTGGAACCGCAGGTCGCCGATGCCATTATCCAGGCAGGTGATGAAATTATTGCTGGAAAGATGCTCGATCAGTTTGTGGTCGATCCGTTCCAGGCGGGGGCGGGAACCAGCCATAACATGAATATCAATGAGGTCATGTCGAACCGCGCCAACGAGATTCTGGGTTATGGGCTGGGCGATAAATCCAAGCCCATCAATCCTAACGATCATGTGAACATGGCGCAAAGTACCAATGACACTATCCCGACTGCGATTCGCCTGGGTGTGTTGTGGCGGCTGGATGAACTCATCGCTGCTTTGCAGAACTGCGCCACGGCCTTCCGCGCCAAAGCGGCTGAGTCTGATGAAGTCGTTAAAAGTGGCCGTACGCATTTGCAGGACGCGGTGCCGGTCCGTCTGGGGCAGGAATTTGGCGCTTATGCCACGGCTATCGAACGCGATATTGAGAAGGTCAAAATGGCGGCGGAAGGTGTGCGCCGTTTAGGAATTGGCGGCACAGCGACCGGTACCGGCCTGAACGCCCACCCGGAATATCATGCCCGAATGATCCAGAAGATTACCGAATTGACCGGAATTACCGTTTACGAATCAAACGATCTGTTTGAGTCGATGCAGTCGCACCAGGACGCGACCTTCTTCTCCAGCGCGCTGCGGACGGTCGCTCAGGACTTGACCCGCATCGCCAATGACATCCGTCTGCTTTCCAGCGGCCCGACGACGGGTCTGGCGGAAATCACCTGTCCGACAGTGCAGCCCGGTTCCTCGATTATGCCCGGTAAGGTGAACCCGGTCATGGCCGAAATGCTCAATATGGCGATGTTCCATGTCATGGGTAATGATCTGACCGTGATGCTGTCCGCGCAGGCAGGGCAGTTGGAATTAAACGTGATGATGCCGATTATCGCGCACAATCTGTTTGAGATGATGCACGTCATGATTGGCTCGGTCAATGCCTTCACGGATAAGTGTGTTTCTGGCCTGATTATCAACAAAGAGAAGGCCGAAAGCTGGCTGGCGCTGAACCCGATTCTGGTGACCGCGCTGAACCCGATTATAGGTTATCTGAAGGGTGCCGAAGTGGCGAAGAAGTCCCTGGCAGAAAACCGCAGCATTAAGGAAATTGTGGTTGACCTGGGATATATGACTGAAGAAGAAGCATCAAAAGCGCTGGATGCCCGTCAGATGACCGAGGGCGGCATTCAGGGCATTTCGGGCGGCGGTTGATCGCTGCCTGAAAGCCTATAAAGAGTGGGGTGTGCGTGGCTGGCACACCCCACCGATTGATATTTTTTCTGGCCTGTTTCAAGAGTTATTAAGAAGTAAAGAAATGTGCAGTGTCAGTAGCGATGCTTATATACATCGAGTATACTGAACGCTGAAGTTAGAAAAATGCAATTTTGTTGAGTCTGCATCCATCATAAGGCGTTTACGCTACCTGTGTCTAACCGAAAGCTAGGAAAATACGACATCCACGAGCGTCTGGGGCGCGGTGGTATGGCGGAAGTTTACAAAGGTTACCATGCTAACCTTGATCGTTATGTCGCGATCAAGGTTCTGCACGCGTTTCTGGCGGACGATCCTGAATTTAAGGAGCGCTTTCTGCGGGAAGCGCAGAATGTCGCCCGCCTGAAACATCCGAATATTGTTCAGGTCTATGACTTCGATTTTGACCCGGATGGCGAAAGCTATTACATGGTCATGGAATTGATCGAAGGGCCGACACTGAAGGATCGCCTGCTGGAAATGGGTGAGGGCGGTAACCTGCTGCCATTAGAAGAAATCCTGCGGATTATCCGTGAGGCGGCGGGGGCGTTAGCGTATGCCCACAGTCGCAACATGATTCACCGCGATGTAAAACCGGCCAACCTGATGATTGATCAGGATGAGCGGGTTGTGTTGACTGATTTTGGTATCGCAAAGATTGTTACGGGCATCCAGTTTACTGCCAGCGGCGGTATGGTGGGCACACCAGCCTATATGGCCCCGGAACAAGGTCTGGGCGAGGCGGGTGATGAACGCTCTGATCTGTATTCCCTTGGGGTGATTTTTTACCAGTTGCTGACGAGCAAACTGCCCTACGATGCCGAAGCTCCGTTAGCCATTATCCTGAAACACCTGAATGAACCAACCCCCTCTGTGCGCGCTGATCATCCTGAATATCCTGAAGTGATCGACGAGCTGGTTATGCGTTTGCTGGCTAAAGACGTCGAAGAACGCTATCAGAGCGCCAACGAACTGATCGAAGACCTGGAACATTTTGAACGTGGGGAAGCGCTGACTCCCCGACAGGCCATAGTCAATACCGGTGGCACCCGCAATGTGATTCCGGCGGCTGGTCGTGATATAAACGCCGCTTCTTCTGGCAGGGTTGTCCGTACCGGGAGTGCTGCACCACCGCGCCGTCGCATTCCGTTATGGTTATTGGGAGGCATTGGGGCGGCGATTATCCTGTTTGGCGGCTATGTTATGGGCATGAACAATGGCATTTTCCCGCAGGTCGCCTTTCTGGGCGGCGTGACCGATACGCCAACGGCCAGCCCAACGGCCACCCTGACCAGTACACCAACCGATACCCCCACACTGACGCCGACCGAAACGGCCACTTTAACGCCATCGGATACACCAACGGCGACTCTGACGGCTACACCCACGGCTACCCCATCGCCAACAGTCACCAACACGCCGACGGATACACCCACTGATACCTTAACACCGACACATACTGCCACGGCGACGAATACACCTACCACAACTAATACACCCACTACCACCAGTACGCCGACGGTGACGCTAACCTCGACGCCGGATGTGACGTTGACACTGCTGCAGGCGACTCAGTTGCTCGATATCCAGACAGCGACCACCGCGGCCTGTGATTTTGATTATCTGGTGGTGGATCAGAACCCGATTGATGGTGATTTCTACAGTGCCAATACACCTTATGAACGGGAAATCCGCCTGTTAAATTCCGGCAACTGCTCATGGGAGCGCAACACATCATTTGTATTTGTGCGCGATGAAGATTTTGATGCCCGCCCGATTTTCCTGCGCGAACGCATCAACCCCGGCCAGGAACTGGCGATATGCTTCCAGGGTGTCACGCCACGCACAGGCGGCCTGTATACCGGTATCTGGGAATTGCGGACACCCGGACAGATTTTGATCGGTGATCCGTTTGAAATTACTGTGAACGTCTTTGAAACCAACGCCCCGCGTGAAGTTCAGGTGTGCGGGGAGTAAGTCGGAAAGGACTTGTGATGCTGGAACGTGAACAGGCCTGGGCCTGGGTCAATGAATTTACCGAGAGCGAATCGCTCAAACGGCACATGCTGTCCGTTGAATTTGCTATGCGTGCCTATGCCGAGCGTTTTGGCGAGGATGCCGAACTGTGGGGAAATGTGGGTTTGCTGCATGATTTCGATTATGAGCAGAATCCCGATGTGAGCATAGAAGGGCACCCGGTGGTGGGGTCTAAAATTCTGAGCGAGCGCGGTGTGGATGAGCCGATCATTCGCGCCATTCTCGCCCATGCGGAGGAAATTACCGGCGTCAAACCGGAATCGCAGATGGAAAAAACGCTGGTAGCAGTCGATGAACTGACCGGATTTATCACCGCAGTAGCACTGGTAAGACCTTCAAAAAGCATCCTTGATGTGAGCCTGAAATCCGTTAAGAAAAAGTGGAAAGACAAGGCTTTTGCCGCGCCGGTTCATCGCCTGGAAATTGAACACGCTGCCGAACAACTCGGTGTCGCACTGGATGATCACATTCAAACGGTATTAAGCGCCATGCAGGCCCATGCGGAAGCATTGGGACTGGTGGGCGAACAGGCTTAATCCAGTAATTTATCATCACTTCTAAGCAGTAGTACCTTATCCACAATATTAGTCATAGAAGGAATACGAAAATGGGTAAAGTCGCTATTCATGGTTTTGGTCGCATTGGCCGCTCTACACTTAGAGTAGCCCTGAAAAACAATCTGTTCACGCCTGCATCTGTATCCGATATTCGTGATCCCGCCTCTTTCGCGGCGGTATTTGAGGTCGATTCTAATTATGGCCGCTGGCCGGAAACTGTCGAATCAAATGCTGACGGTTTCGTGATTGGCGGGCGGGAAATCCCTTATTTCAATTCCAGCGAATCGCTGCCGGATTGGGGCGCGCTGGGTGTGGATGTCGTCGTCGATTGTACCGGACGCGCGACGACACGTGCCGGGGCACAGCCGCATCTTGACCGTGGCGCGAAGCGTGTGCTGGTGAGCGCTGCCAGCAAGTCGCTGGATGATTGCGATGTGGTGCTGTTAGCTGGCATTAACCGCGATCACTACGACCCGGATAAGCATCACATCATCAGTATGGCAAGCTGCACGACGAATGCGCTCGCACCCGTCGTGAAACTGCTGCGTGAAAATTTCGGCCTTGAATCCGGCTTTTTCTCGACGGTACACTCCTACACCAACACACAGGCGCTGACCGACCAACCGATGAAAGATCGCCGCGACTCGTGGGCGGCTGCCGAGAATATTATTCCCTCATCCAGCGGTGCGGCAAAAGCACTGCTGTTCATCTGGCCCGACCTGAAATTCACCGGTAAGGCTTACCGTGTGCCCACGCGCACCGGCAGTATTGCCGAGGTCAACGCGGTGCTGGGACGCGCCACCACAGCAGATGAAGTCAAAGAAGTATTTCGTGCTGCTGCGAAAGAAGCGCCGCTCAAAGGTGTGATGGGTGTGCTGGAAGGGGAGTGGAGTTCGTCACGGATTATCGGTGATCCGCACTCCTCGATTATTGACCTGCCGCTCATTCAGGTGATGAACGACACGCTGGTATCGGTTGCTACATGGTATGACAATGAAATGGGTTTTGCGACCCGTCTGGCGGAAATGGCCGCTTTCCTGGCCGACTAAATCTGCTGAAGTCAGTATCAAGCATAAAAACGGGACACTGTCGAGTGTCCCGTTTTGTTTTATTGTTTAAGATGTTCCGATCAGGCGATAACGGTGACCGGTGTGCCGACCGGGGCGAAATCGTAGAACCATTTGGCTTCTTCGTTGGTCAGGTTCACACAACCGTGGCTCATGGGCTGGCCGAAATTATTGTGCCAGTAGGTGCCGTGAATAGCATAGCCAGAATAAAAGTACGAAATCCATTCCACATTGGGCAGGTAATAATCCGGGCCGCTCATGATCTGAGAAGCGTATTTGCGCTCAACAGTGAAATTGCCAAGTACGGTGGGAGTTGCTGGCAGTCCGGTGGACACCAAAGTGGTGCGAATCATCTCACCATTTTCGTAGGCATAAATCCGCGATTTGCTGATGCTGACGATGATTTGTTTGCCGAATGTCACAGTGGCTTCCGGCGCGTCAAATATCTGGCTGGGGTTGATAATCCCCAGATCAGCGATGCTGGCGGGGGACGGAATAATCAGCATTTGACCGGGGATGACATTATTGGGGTTGTCAATGCTGTTGGCCTGGACAATAGCCGGCCAGCTAATGCCAAAACGCACGGCAATGTCGGCCAGCGTTTCGCCGGGTTGAACGGTGTACATGGTGGCATCCAGCATTGACGGGGCGGCAATTTCCGGCGCGACATTTTGCAGCGGGTTTTCAGTGTTTAGCGTTTCCGTAATCGGAGGCGCGGCAAATACGGTCAGCGTCTGGCCGCGGTTAATCAGGTTCGGGTTGGCGATATTATTAATCTGCGCCAACTGCTGCACCGTTAAGCCATACTGATTGGCAATGGTTTGCAGGGTTTCGCCGGGTTGAATGACATGATAAGTCGGTTCCGGCGCGAACAGGTTGCTTTCAACCGCCTGGGTTAAATCAGGGATAATCAGCTGCTGGCCGACATAAATCTGCGCCGTGTTGGAGATATTATTGGCCTGCGCCAGCGCGGAAATAGTGACATTATAGCTCAGGCTGATGCGATACAGGTTTTCGCCGGGTTGGACAATGTGGGTGGTGTCCTGGGCTGAGGCTGGCAGTGCTGCGAACATTACGATTAAACTGAGCAAAGCTGAAACAATAAATACAGGACTTAGCCGGCGGTGCTGCATAGCTTAAATCTCCTCATGACAAATGTGGATTCTACTCTGAATTGGACTATCCATAACATTACACCAGCTTGCGATTTGAGGCAATTGGCGAATTGAGCTTTGCTGTACGCTTGATTTACCAGTAAAATTCAATCTACGTTATCAGGTTAGGGTTGTTGTGGAATGCTTGTACGCGCTTATCGCTTAACTGATAAATTTGGGCTTGTGATTTTAAAAACCACCAGTGCGGCTACTGGTGCTGTTTTGAATAACGCCGCTGTGGTGCGGCGGTTGGTGATTGGCGGTTTGATCGGCACTGTGCTGGCGGTCATCTGGTCGATTCTGCGCCGTGTGGGGCTGCTGCTATTGGCGGTATTGCGCGCGCTGGGGGCGATTGGTCTAAGGCTGCTGTTTTTCTTCCAGCGGATGTTTGGCACCGCATCGCAATATGCCGGTGAAAGCACCAACACAGCGATGGCGCGGCGTGCCGCCCGTGCTGAGCTGGATGCCGGACTGGTCGAAGATCCGCTGAAGTCGCAGAATCGGGTTCTCAGCGGTGTGATTGTCGCCCTGCTGGCCGCTTTGATCGGCGTGGTGTTGTGGGCAACTAACCCGGCGGCACAGACTCCGACATTAAATGCCCCGGTGCAATTCAATAACAATGTGAATTTACAGTCCACGCCGGATGATGACACCACTCCCAACGCGGCGGTTGGCTTACCGACGCCAGTGCCGACAGCCACGCCGATTCCGTCGATTTTAGAGGCGCGGGGTAGTCTGGCCTATACTGTGCGCGAAAAAGCGCAGGATGATATCTGGGTGGTCAGTGTGGGTGAACGCACACCCATGCGCCTGATCGCCAGCAGCGTAGATGACCGTGACCCGGCATGGTCACCGGATGGCCGTCAGTTAGCCTATGCTTCGCGGCAGGATGGCAACTGGGAAATTTATATTTATGATCTTCAGTCCGGCAACTCGTCGCGCATGACATTTGATTTGTCGTATCAGGGCACACCGAACTGGAGTCCTGATAATCAATGGCTGGTGTATGAAAGTTATCAGGGTGATAACCTCGATGTGTATCTGATGCGTGTGGATGGTTCACAGGTCGAGCGTTTGACCGCGCACCCCGAACCGGATTTCGCCCCGGTGTGGTCACCGGATGGCCGGCGGATTGCGTTTGTCTCGTGGCGGGATGGTAATCAGGATATTTATGTGATTTCGCTGGATGATCCGCGTGATGAAGCAGCAGTCAACATTACCAACTCACCGACGCGTAATGAAGATCATCCTACATGGTCACCGGACGGCAGCCTGCTGGCTTACAGCGCGCTGGATGAAGGGGTCGAAAAGGTCTTTGTCAAACTGGCAAGTGACCCTGAAGCGCAGGCGCAGGTGTTGGGACGTGGCAGTTCACCGACATGGTCACCGGATGGCAGCAGCCTGATCGTCAGTGTCGATTCGTTCGATGGTACCCAACTGGTCGCGATTCCGTTCGCGCAGCAGGGAGTCGCCACGTTGGTCATTCCCGTGGGTCAACGCGCTATCAGCCCCAACTGGACAGCGTCCCCGTTACCAGCGGCGCTGGTCAACAGTGGTGGTGTGAACTCAGCGATTCCTGAAGCGCTGTTTGTTGAGCAGGAAGAACGCGCCGAGACTGATCCGCCCTATAAACTGCAAAGTCTGGTGAATATTGATACGCAGATTGCGGCGTTAAGTGATCGCGTCAATGACTCGTTTAGCGGCCTGCGCGAACACGTCAATGATGATGTGGGGGTCGATTTTCTGGGCGAACTGGAAGATGCCTTCTGGGGTTTAGACCGCCTGCCGCAGCCCGGTGAGGAACGTCGCAACTGGCACATGACTGGTCGCGGCTTTGCCATTAATCGCAATAATATTGCCGGTTTCCCGCCGCCGATTGAGGTGGTGCGCGAAGATGAGGATATTAACACCTATTGGCGCGTGTATATCCGTGTGGCGGAAAATGCCCAGGATGGTCAGTTGGGTGAGCCGCTGCGCCAGATGCCGTGGGATTTCATCAGCCGTAATCAGGGTGATGTCGATGCTTATAATCAGGGTGGTCGTCTGCGCCAGTCCGTGCCCAGCGGTTACTACGTCGACCTGACGCAACTGGCGGCAGATTATGGCTGGCAGCGTCTGCCTGCCGGGACAGACTGGCGGGCGAATTTTAACAGCACCAATTACTGGATGTTCTATAAACCGGATGGCCTGAACTGGTATGAGGCCATGCGTGAACTGTACAGCGAAGGCGAACTGGGCGGATTTGCACCACGGGCGACGACGATCCCGGCGCAGCAGGAAGGCAGCCCGGAACCCCAGGCGACCCCGACTGTCGCGGCACCGCCGCCAACCAGTCCGCCACAGGAAACCATCCAGCCGCTGCTGCCACCACCGCCGACAATTGAAACCGGAGAGGGTAGCTGATGCGCGGGGGCCAAAGCAGCTTGCCTGCATTGTTCCTGATTTCGTTGGCGCTGGCTGGATTTGTGTTTGTGGTGATGCGTAACGCACAACCGGAACCAACGGCACAGTCAGTCATGCCGACGGAGATCCAGCCGACTGAAGATACGAATTCGTGGCAGTCGATTTTGAGCGCGGGTTTTGGCGAGAACAGCACGCCATTGCCGACCATCGCTATCCCGACTGAGCCATTTATCCCACCCACCGTCCCGAATGATGGTGATACCGATATCATTTTGCTGGAACCGGGGCAGATTGAAGGTTTTGCCACGCCGACCATTCCGCCAGCCGCTTCACCGACACGGCCACCGCCGACTGCGGCGCTGATTTCGACCGAAATTCCGGTGACGGAGCAATCGGTCACACGGGCGCCTTCAGAATGGAATCCGCCGCCGCTACTACCGCCGCTATCACGTGACCCCTATGGCCGCGATCATTACTGGTTTCAGCGTCCGGTGGATTCTAACGCGACCAATTACGGCCTGTTTTATTATCCCTATGGCTCTGATGGGCCAAATGAAGAAAATACCTGGCCGATTCATACGGGAATTGACATGCCGAACCCGGTTGGCGAAACGGTGCGTGCGGCAGGCTCAGGGACTGTCATCTGGGCGGGGGATGGTGCCTTTCAGAATTCCCCGGCTTATGGAACTGCAGTGGCTATTCAGCATGACTTCGGGTATCGTGGTCAGGGATTATGGACGATTTATGCGCATCTGTCGTCGGTTCTGGTTGAGCGCGGCGCCTATGTTAATGTCGGTGATGTGATCGGCCTTGTGGGCGAAACCGGACGTGTCAGCGGCCCGCATGTGCATTTTGAAGTCCGTGTCGAGGAAGACCGCTATCGCGCCACGTACAATCCGGTTTTGTGGATGGTGCCCTATGTAGGTCACGGCGTGATCGCCGGGCAGGTTGTGGATTCGTTTGGCGACATGGTGAATGATGCCGATGTGACGATTAAGCGCTGGGCGAATGGTCTGGTGTTTGATACGACCACCACCTATATTTTTCTGGATAACGGGCTGGATGTGAATCCTGACCCGGTCTGGAATGAGAATTTCGCGGTGGGGGATGTCCCGGTAGGACGTTATGAGGTGATTGCCAATATCCGCGGTGAGCGGGTAAGCAAGTTTATTGATGTCTATGAGGGTACGACCAGTTATGTCGAGTTGACGCTGGTGATACCCGCGACCGCCCAACCTGTGGAAAACGCAGGGGAATAGGTGGGATGGTGGATGGTTGACTGGTGTGTCATCGGTTAAACTCTCACGGCTGAAAATTTTACAGGAGGAAGCATCCATGTTTGGATTTGCTTGGAAAAAGATACTACGCTTGTTGCCGGTCGGCCTGCTTTTGATGGCAGCCTCATTTGTTCTGGCACAGGATAATACCCGAACCCTGATTCCCAATACCCCAACCAGCGGTGTGCTGGATACAGATAATGTCGCCCAGTTGTATCGCTTTGATGGTACGGAAGGGCAGGTAGTTACGCTGTCCGTTTCCAGTGCGAATGGGCTGGGTTTAGCCCTGCTCCTCAGTGACGCCGATGGTGAGCCGGTGGCGCAGGATTTTGTCACTGCTGGCGAGACTGCGCTGGATGCGGTGATCTTACCGCAGACCGGCACCTATTATGTCACGGTGCTGTCCGCCATTGGTGTGACACTGCCGCCGAACAGCCAGTTTACACTGACGCTGGAAACTGATGATGCGGCCTCAGTCGCTGAGGCGACGATCACGCCGGTTGGCGTGGGGGTCGCCGTGGTGCCCACTGTAGCCGCACCTGAAGAAACCAGCACGGTTGAGCCGGAAGCGACAGCCGAGCCGGAGGCCACTGTTGAAGTCACACCAACAGAATCAATCGCACCCACATCAGTTCCACAGGCGGTTTTCGCCCCCGGTGAAATCCTCACAGCCAGTGGCCTGAATGTCAACCTGACGTGGGATACCACCGCCAATCTTGATCTGGAAATCCGCGACCCGGTGGGGGGTAGTCTGCGTTTTGCGACCCCACAGGTGAACAGCGGTGGCGTGTTCGATGTCAACGTCAACAGCGTGTGTAATACTGCCACGTTTGATAACCCGACCGAAAGCGCTGCATGGCCTGCCGGGGCAATCCCGACAGGAAGTTACGAGCTGCTGATCTATTATCAGCCTCTGGAAGACTGCCCGACTACCGAACCGGTTGACTTTTCGATTACGGTTACGCTGGATGATGAAGTGATCGACAGCATCAGCGGCACGCTGCTGCCTCAGGAAACTTATCTGAGCAGCGTGGTCATTGAAGCGGACGGCACCATCGTTGAGGGCGCGTCTGGCCTGTATACTGATACTGCCGTGCTGCCACTGCCTGCTGCTGAATTTATCGCCAACGCGGTGCCGATCACGCGTGATGTGCCCGTCGAGGGGATTATCACCAGCCCCAGTTATTATCAGGCATACTCTTTCGAGGGTCTTGCCAATGAGATTATCACCATCAACCTGAATGCGACCTCCGGCAGTCTCGATACGCTGCTGCTGTTGCTGGATGCGAATGGGGTGATTATCGACACCAGCGACGACATTGGCGATGGGATCACCAATTCGCAGATTCTGAACCGGCGCCTGATTTCGGACAGCACCTACACGATTATCGCCACCCGTTATGGTAAAGACGTGGGCGGTACTGAAGGCGGTTATCAATTGTCCGTGACCGGCCCCAGCGGTGATCTGCCGCAGGAATTGCTTGATCTGGGTCTGCCACGTGGTGCGATTGAAGTCAGCCTGTTGTGGAATACCAATGCTGATATTCAGCTGCTGGTGCGTGACCCACGCGGCGACTCGGTTTTTGCCGATACCCCGACAGCCCCCAGCGGCGGTAGTCTGGCGGCATCCGGTAACGTGAACTGTACCGCTTCGCAGACCAGCCCGCTGTCGTATGTCTACTGGCCGGAAGGTAATCTTGTGCCCGGTCTGTATGAAGTCGAGGTGATTTATCGCAATCAGTGTACCGATACGCGCCCGGTCAATTTCACGCTGACTGCCCGCGTGGACGGCCAGACGATTTATAGCGATACCGCCAACCCGACACCGAATGAATGGTATGTCACCAGTTTCACGATTGATGTCAACCGGCAGGTGACAGCGGCATCCGGTGGTTTTATCGGCACGCGTGATCGTCTGAATTCGCTGGCGATTGATTATGTGCCGGAACTGCCAAACGCGCTGACGATCACGGCAGGGCAGACGATTAACGGCAGTATCACCCCGGACAACAAGTTCGACCTGTATACCTTCACTGGGCAGGCGAATGACGTGGTGACGATTAACCTGACACGTACCGCCGGAAATCTGGATACGACCCTGTTCCTGCTGGATTCTAATGGCCTGCAACTGGCATTTAACGATGATGTGGTGCCGGGAGATAATACCGATTCGCTCATCAGCGAATTTACCTTGCCACAGGATGGACAATATATTATCATTGCCACCCACTTCGGCTTGCAATATGGTGGCACAACAGGAACCTATAACCTGTCGTTCTCACGGTTGAACGAAAACTAAAATGAGATACAATATCGGGGAAACTAGTTGCTGGTTTCCCCATTGCAGGAAAAACCCCTGGCTTTTGTGCAACTGAAGTTTTTTGCGGACAGGCAAGTGAGCTTTGGGTCAAATAAACTAATTACTAATTGTGGCTTTGTTTCCATCTGCTGCCAATTTTCGGGATACCTGAAAGGAGAAAGGCGCATTGATCTGCCGGCTGCCAAAAGAGGCGGTTGTCGGCTTGCGCTGTCTTTATATGAAACGACTTTTCCCCGTCACACTATTGCTGGTTTTGCTGGTTTTGCTGGTTGCCGCTTGTGCGCCCCCGCCGAACCTGCGCGATGATACGCTGCTGAATGACCGCAGTCTCGTCACGGGCGAACCCTGTGCGGCACCTTGCTTTCGTGGTATTACCCCCGGCGAAACCAGTTGGCGTGATGCTTTCACTATCCTTGAAGATGACCCTGAATTTACAAATGTTCAAGAGCAGGTAGACGAAGAAAGCAATGCCAAGCAGGCTGCATGGCAACAAGGTGATAACCAGTGCTGCCAGATCGCCTCTCAGGATGGCGAAACCGTGAATCTCATCTTTTTACGCACCGCACCCACGATGACCCTGGGTGAGTTGATTGAGGCGCATGGTGACCCGACCTATTTAATTGGCAGCGAGTTTACAGATGATCAGGCGATTGCCAGTGTGGTCTACCCGGATGTACCCATGGTGGTGTATGTCTTTGTAGAAGGCGCTACAACCGGGGCGCTTAGCGCAACCAGCGAGATTATCGGTGTGCTTTATCTGGTTGACTCCGAGATGGAATTGCTGATCCAGACGACTGAACTGCATGCGTGGGAAGGGTATCAACCCTTTGCCACTTACAACGATGGCCCGTTTGAAGTGACCCCAAGTATCACTTTGACACCGACACCCGAAGGGTAAATCACTGCATCTGTTTTATAATACAGGTAGCAGATAACGAAAAAGTATTACGAAATGAGCGTTATGGACGATAAGGAGCAAGGCAATATGAGCGCAGAAACAACAATTTCTAAACCGAGTTCGGTGGATGACCTGACTCAAGGTATGGAACTGCGCGGCACGGTTAAACGCATTGAACTTTACGGCGCATTTGTCGATATTGGCATTGGTCGGGATGCTTTGCTGCATATTTCGCAGTTGGGCAAAGCGGATGTTCGTAACGTTGAAGATGTCGTTAAGGCGGGTGACGAGATCACCGCTTTTATCCTCAAAGTGGATAAGAAAGATAACCGTGTCGCTTTATCGCTGGTGAAACCCCCGGCGGTTAATTGGGACAATCTTAAAGAAGGCGATACCGTCAAAGGCACAGTCGTTCGGCTGGAGAGCTTCGGCGTGTTCGTTGATATTGGTGCAGAGCGTCCGGGCATGGTGCATGTCTCCGAACTGACCGATGGCTTCGTGAAGTCGCCATCAGACGTGGTCAGCGTGGGGCAGGAAGTCGAAGCCCGCATTCTCAAAATCAACCGCAAGAAACGTCAGATTGATCTCACTATGAAAGAAGCGATTGAGACCAATGTGATCATGGACGATGACGAGTCCAACGAACCACTGCCCACGGCAATGGAACTGGCACTGCGTCGCGCCATGGAACAGCAGGAAGGTCAGTCTTCCAAAGCGGCTGAAGCCAAACAACGCAAATCTGACAAAAAGCAGCAGGAACTGGACGATATTATCGCCCGTACCCTGCGCACCCAGGCGAAGTAAATTTCGCTACTTCTTAAGAAGTAAAAAGCCTGCCAGCAACGGCAGGCTTTCTTCCTATAGGGTTATTTGAACTTTGCAGCTTTAGCTGGTCATCAGTGCGCGCCGCAGACGCAGCGACGTGACAATGAACAGTATGGTCATGTTGGTTTCGTGCGACAGACACCACGGACACAGCGCCTGCAGCAGGAAAAACTGCACATATACCAGCCACATCGAAAATAACCAGGCGAACAGCGCGATGCCAAAAATCAGCATGGGGCCGTAAACCTGTAAAAACGGGATGCGCGGTTCGAGCAGCAGCAACGCGCCGACTGTGGCATACATGAAAAAGCCCAGATAGGCGATGTCGATGCCGGCGAAGCGTGAATAAACACTGCTGGTGACGACCCCGCAATTGAACGCTCCACCTTCGACGCAGACCATCTCGGTATCGACGATTTTGGTATAACTGATATAGCCACTGATAAACAGCCCCACACACACCAGTACGATACTGAATACACGCAGATAATCACGCTGCCGGCTTTGGGAATCTGTCTGGGATGGAACAACGTTTGTAGACATAAACGACCTCACTTATAGACCCGGGTTGCGCAATAAGCGCACCTGTAATTTTGTGCCACGCGGGATGAATGTTACATCTTCCGGTACGATGAGTAAAGCATCAGCCAGCACCATCGACATCAATGCCCCAGAGCTTTGGGTGCCGGTCGTATGGGCGACTAACTGGCCGTCTTCCTCAATGAGCCGGACGCGCAGATAACTGCGTCTGCCATCAGAGTTGATGTCTTCCGCTGTGAGGGCGCTGCCGCTCATAGCCTGTTCTGATCGTGCCTGCAGCTTGAGCAGGGCAGGGCGCACAAACACATCAAAGGTGACCAGTGCCGAAACCGGATTGCCGGGCAGCCCGAAAAATGGAACACCCTGTACCTGACCAAAAGCCAGCGGTTTGCCGGGGCGCAGGTTCACCCGCCAGAAATTGACCTCACCGAGTTCGTCCAACACAGCGCGTACCACATCATAGGTGCCGACGGATACACCAGCCGAACTGATGATAATGTCCGGTTGCAGTGCAAGCGCATCTCGAAAAACCCCGCGTACCGCCTCAAGGGTATCTTTGGCAATCGGCAGGCGGGTTGGAATGCCACCGTAAGTGCCGACCATTCCAGCAATGGTATAGCCGTTAACATCGCGGATTTTACCGGGTGTCAGCGGTTCACCCGCATCGACCAGTTCATCACCTGTGCTGATAATCGCCACCCGCGGCTGGCGAATGACCGGAATATTAACGTATCCCAGCGCCACTAAAACCCCGATGTCCTGTGGGCGCAGAGTCGTGCCAGCACTCAGCACCTGCTGGCCGATGTGAATATCCTCACCGACCGGGCGGATATTGTCGCCGACTTTCACCGCCTGAAACAGGCTGACCGAGCTGGCTAGGACGATATCATCCCCGGCTGTCCATTCGCTATCGGTATCTTCAACAGGGATGACCGCATCCGCGCCATCGGGGACAGGGGCGCCGGTCATGATGCGCGCGGCCTGTCCGCGGCTGATGCTGCCCTGTGGCGCAGTCCCGGCGGGTATGTCCATCGTCACGGTTAAAACAGCCGGTGATTCAGTATGGGCTGAGGTGGCATCTGCCGCACGGAGGGCATATCCATCCATGCTGGAGTTGGCAAATGGCGGTAGATTAATGCTGGCAATGATATCTTGCGCTAGAATACGGCCTGATGCGTAATTAATCGAAACGTCTTCAGTGGGTAAAGTGGCAAAAATGTCCAGAATCCGCTGGACAGCGAGGTCAACATTTAACAATTCCGTCAAAACGACACCTCATTATCGATAACTTTGACCATGAGCGAGTGATTATAACATGTATCCTGCGAGAAATTTTCGTTTTACTAATGGAGAATGTGCGATAATATGTTACATATTCTTCTAAACAAGTAGCGGGTGGAATTGATGAGCCTGCAAACCCTTTTAAACAGCCTCCCCGACCTGACACCTAATGACAGTTCACTCATAGAGCGCGCTTATCACAAAGCCGAAACCGGCCATGCGGGGCAGGTTCGCCGTTCTGGTGAGCCGTATTTTACGCATTGCGAAGCAGTCGCGCAGATTCTGGCCGATATGAAGCTGGACGCCGAAGCAGTCGCGGCGGCGCTGATGCATGATTTGCTGGAAGATACCAGCGTATCTCTGGAAGAAATTACTGACGAATTTGGTCATAGTATCGCCACCATTGTGGATGGTGTGACCAAACTGGAAAAACTGCCGACCAAAACAATCGAAAATGGCCGTCGCAGCCGCGATAATGACCGCGATCTGGAATATATCCGCAAGATGTTTCTGGCAATGGGCGACGATGTGCGTGTCGTGCTGGTTAAGCTGGCGGATCGGCTGCACAACATGCGCACACTGGGCTTTATGCCGCGTGAAAAGCAGGTCGCCACGGCGCGTGAAACCCGCGATATTTTCGCCCCGCTGGCGAACCGTTTGGGAATCTGGCAATTGAAATGGGAACTGGAAGACCTGAGTTTTCGCTATCTGTTGCCAGACTCCTATAAGCAGATTGCCGCCAGCATTGATGAGCGCCGCGCTGACCGTGAGGCGTTTATGCAGTCGGTCACCAACATTCTGCGGACGGAGCTTGCCAGCAATCAGATGAGCAATGTCTATATCAGCGGGCGACCCAAGCACATTTACAGTATCTATAACAAGATGGAACGCAAAAATCTGCCGTTTAACCAGATTTTTGATGTGCGGGCGGTACGGGTGATTGTGGACAATATCCCGCAGTGTTATCAGGTGTTGGGGGTGGTTCATAATCTGTGGCGACCCATTCCCGGCGAATTTGATGATTATATTGCCTCGCCGAAGGACAATTTTTACCAGAGTTTGCATACATCTGTGGTTGAATCTGGTGGTAAAACGCTGGAAGTGCAGATCCGCACGTGGGATATGCACGAACATGCTGAATATGGTATTGCCGCGCATTGGCGCTATAAAGAAGGCAAGAAAAAAATCCGCGATGAGGATTTTGAACGCCGACTGAATTATCTGCGACGCCTGATGGAATTCCGGCATGATGTCAATGACGACGCGGAATCCTTCGTCAACACCATGAAAAGTGAAGTCTTTCAGGATCGTGTCTATGCCTATACACCCAAAGGCGATATTTATGACCTACCGGTGGGCTCCACGCCGATTGATTTTGCTTACCACGTGCATACCGAAATCGGGCATCGCTGCCGTGGGGCGCGGGTCAATGGCCGCCTGGTGAGCCTGAACTATAGGCTGAAAACCAGTGACCAGGTCGAGATTATCACCTCCAAACGGGGCGGCCCCAGCCTCGACTGGCTGAATCCCAGCCTGGGCTTTGTGCAGACCACACGCGCACGCTCCAAAATTGGCTACTGGTTCCGCAGACAGAATCGCGAGAAGCATCTGGCAAGTGGCCGGGAAATGCTGGAACGTGAGTTAAAGCGTCTCGGAGTGATTGATACGATCACTTTTGATGCGGTGGGTGCGCTGTTTAATTTTGATCGTGTCGAAGACTTTATGGTGGCGGTGGGTGCGGGGGATATCAACAGCTCGCAGATTGCCAATCATATCCTTGAGAACGAGCGTAAGAATGCGCAGTTGCTTGAGGAAAGTAATCAAATGCTTCAACTGCGGCCACGATCCACGCCGCTGCGGTTGACTGAAGATAATGGTATTCATATTCTGGGCATGGGCGGCCTGCTGACCAATCTGGCAAAGTGTTGCAGCCCGATGCAGGGTGACGAAATTATCGGTTATATCACCCGTGGGCGCGGTGTGACGGTGCATCGCAGCGACTGCACCAATATCGTCAACGGCAATGTTGAGCCAGAGCGCCTGGTGGAAGTGGCATGGCAATCCGTGCTGGAAGAGCAGCGCTATGAGGTTCCGGTCGAGATTGTAGCGTATGACCGCGAAGGTCTGATGCGCGATATCAGCACCATCATCGCTGAGGAAAAAGTCAATATGTCGACTTTGAATGTGGCGACCAATCAGAACATCGCCACGCTGCAACTGACCATTGAAATCAGGGGTGCAGAGCAGCTTACGCGCATCCTCAACCGTCTGCATAGTGTCGCGGATGTGGTTGAAGCCCGCCGCCGTCATATGTCTTAAAACCGGCCAGCTTATAGAAAAATATAAGCTGGCTAACCCCTTCTTCCATGAATCATTTGCAAGACAATTACTTTTACATTATAATATACAAACCGAAATAAAATTACCTTGTCTTGTAATCTCATAACTAGGCACCGTGTCTTTTCATAAATTCAGGGACGCAGCTAGCTAAGAAGGAGCTAACATTAATGTTCAGCTTGCAGCATGGATTAGCACTTGAGCAATTACGTCATCTGGACCCTAAAATCCGCCTGATTGTCATCCACCCCAATTTCATCCAACAACATGTTCTTCTCAAAGAATTTATCGCCGACTCAAGTGTTGTTTATGTGCGCTTTTCAGGGCAGACATTAACGTCCGAACAGATGAACCAGCAGTTAAATGACGCCGCTCAATTACAGATTGAGAAAACAGATTTAGGGGATTTGCAGACCCTGATTCTGGATGAATGTGATCGCGGTGAAGCGAAAGCCTTTGATGGGCTTCTGTCTCAGGTTATCGCTTCAGTCAAAAAGGGGCGCGTGGTTGTGTTCAGCCGCAAGCCGTTGCGCAGTATTGCCGCTATGCCTGACCTGCGCGAAATCACCCGTTTTGTGCCGGTTTCTGATGATCTCATGCTGTGGGATTATGCGCATTACGATGATGAGGAAAAGGCGCTGTTGGAAGTCCGCGCTTTGGGGGCTGGCTGGGTGCAGTTGAATGGCGAGCCGATTGACGAGTGGGACGGGCTGCTGCCACGTTCGCTCTTTTTCTTCCTTGTGGATAAAGGCATGACCACCCGCAACGACATTTTCGAGACGTTCTGGTCGACGCTGACGATCCGAGAAGCGACGAATGTCTTTCATGTGACCAAGCGTAAAATCAGCGAAGTGCTGGGGGTGGATCTGACCAGTTACTGGTCAGGCTTTTACCACGTTTCCCCCAAAATCGAGCTGAGTTACGATGTGGTGCATTTTTCGGAAATTGTGCAGAACAGCGGCATTAAACCCCCGGATGAAGCTGCTAAGATGCTGCGTCAGGCCATCAGCCTGTATCGTAATTATTTCCTGGGCAAATTTGAACTGGACTGGGTGGATGTGCGGCGGGAAGACCTGGAACGTCAGTATGCGGATGCGCTGATCACGCTGGCACGGATGGTCGAAAAAGATGGCAACGATGCTGAAGCACTCGGCCTGTATCTGCGTGCCTTCAAAACTACTCCGCACCGCGAGGACAGCGCCTACAATGCGATGTTACTGTATCGCAAAATGAACATGCCGCAGGATGCGCTGCTGGTTTATGAGCGACTGCGTGATGAGCTGGAGGAAAAATTTAATGTCTCCCCGGCCAAGTATATTGAGGAACTGGCGCTGGGGATTCAGAGCGATTAATCGTAATAGCACCTGATGTCGCTATCGGTTCTGCTGATAGAACCTTATTATGGTGGTAGCCATCGCGCCTGGGCGGATGGCTATCAGCGTGGGTCACAGCATACGATTGAACTGCTGACGTTACCCGCGCAGTTCTGGAAATGGCGCATGCAGGGCGGTGCCGTCTCGCTGGCGCGGCTGTTCCATGCAGGCCAGTTTACACCTGACGTGATTCTGGCCTCCGATATGTTTGACCTCGCCACTTTTCGCGCTTTGACGCGCACAACCCATATCCCCACCGCAGTCTATTTTCACGAGAATCAACTGACTTATCCGCAGAACAGCCGTCAAAAACATGGCTGGCAATACGGATTCATCAATTACACCAGCGCGCTTGCGGCGGATGCGGTGTACTTTAACAGCGTCTATCACCGCGCAGCCTTTCTGGATGAACTGCCGCGGATGCTGAAGCATTTTGCCGATTATCAGGAATTGCAGACGGTGGACGCTATCCGCGACAAGTCGTCGGTTTTGGCGCTGGGGCTGGATCTGCGACGGTTCGATGCCTATCAGCCTTCGTTAGCATCTGAGGATCAGCCACCGTTGCTGCTGTGGAATCACCGCTGGGAAGAGGATAAAAATCCGCGCAATTTTTTTCGGGCGTTGCGTGGCTTAATTGAGCAGGAAATTCCGTTTCGGGTGGCGCTGCTGGGCGAAAATTTTCGTCAGAATCCCACAGAATTTGAGGAAGCGCGTGAATGGTTGGGGGATCGGGTGGAGCACTACGGTTACGCGGCGGATTTCGCCACTTATGCGCGGCTGTTGTGGGAAGCAGATTATGTCGTCAGCACAGCTTATCATGATTTTTTCGGCATCGCTGTGGCGGAGGCAATCTATTGTGGCTGTGTGCCGCTGCTGCCTCGGCGCTTAAATTATCCCGACCTGCTTCCTGTGGAATTTCACGATCAATGTTTGTATAAAGGGGAGGCGCTGCTGCCGTTATTGCTAAGGCATTTGCGGGGCGAATTTCATGTCGAAACCCGCCCCTTGCAACAGGCCATGCAGCGCTATGACTGGTCGAATATGGCCGCGATTTATGATGCGGCGCTTAGCCGGCTGGTTCAGGGGCGCTGATGATGTCCTGATAGGTCACGACGCTGCTGACGACCTCGTTGGTGCCGCGCATCGAAATCACGTAATCCCCGCCAGGGCGTCCACGCGGGACTTTATTGGCTAAAGCGACGCGCATATATTTGGGCTTATGTTTGCTGGTCAGCACGACGATGTTATCATCCTGCCGTCCGATAGTGACCGCCGCGACTTCGGTGCTGTCCTGCGGCAGGCGCATATTAATCACCCCGGCACCGGCACGTCCCTGAACGGGATACTCGGTAATCGGTGAAATTTTTGCCACGCCGTTGTCGGTGATCGACCACAGATATTGATTTTCAACCGCGATCACCACGCCAACAATGCGGTCACGCTGTTCCGCCAGTTTAATGCCGCGCATGCCGCCGGAGGGTAAGCCGGTGGGGCGTACATCATCCTCTTTGAAGCGGATCGTCTGCCCCTGTGATGTAGCGAGAATGATCTCTTCCTGACCATTGGTGAGCATCACCCAGCCTAATTTGCTGCCGTTGACATTCATCACTGTGAAGGCATTGGATGATAAACCGGGCAGGTCTTCAATACGCAGTCGCTTGACCTGGGCATCCTCCGATGCGAGGAACAGGAAGCCATTTTCCATATCGGGCGGGATGCTCATCACAGCCGCGATCTCGTCACTGGCGCTGAGGGCGCTGAGGGTGTTAAAAGCGGCGCCGTCTGCCGGGTCATTGACCTGGGGTATCTGCTGAACGGGCAGGGTGGCACACTGACCTTTGGTTGTAAACAGATACAGCGTCTGCGTGGTGCTGGCATGCAGGATAAAGCGCGGCGGATTTTTGACATCCGTGGTGATTTTGGGCGGCTCGTCCTGATAACTGCGTCCCAGTTTGCCATCAACCGTCAGCGTAACCCAACTGATTTCTTCCGGGACGAGCAGGGTGCTGGTGGTCGCTGTAGCGGTGTCATCGACGATGATTGTCCGGCGCGGGTCACTGTAAGCCTGCTTGATTGTTTCCAGTTCTTCGCCAATCACCTCACGCATTTTCTGCGGGTTTTTCAGCAGGTCTTCCAGATATTTAATCAGCCGGATTTTCTCTTTATGCTCATCCTCGATTTTCTTGCGTTCCAGCGCGGCCAATCGGCGCAACTGCATGTCAAGAATGGCCTGAGACTGACGCTCGGTAATGGTGAGTGCTTTCTGCAGATTGGCACGGGCGGTTTCGACCGTGCGCGATTTGCGGATAATGGCGATGGCCTCATCCAGATTATCGAGTGCTTTCAGTAAGCCTTCCAAAATGTGGGCGCGGTCACGCGCTTTTTCCAGCTCGTACTCGCTGCGGCGGCGTACCACTTCCATGCGATGGTTAAGGTAAACGCGCAGCGCCTGCTTCAGCGTCAGGATGCGCGGTTCGTTATCGACCAGGGCCAGCATAATGATGCTGAAGGTATCCTGTAGCGGGGTGAGACGGAATAATTCGGTCAGCACCTTTTCGGGATCGACACCGCGTTGCAGTTCAATCACCAGGCGGATGCCCTGCCGGTCGGACTCATCGCGCAGGTCGGCCAGCCCTTCCAGTTTGCCATCGCGCACCAGCGAGGCGATACGCTCTGCAAGTGCGGATTTATTGGTCTGGTAGGGGAGTTCGCTGACGATAATGCGCGATTTGCCGCGTCCCATATTTTCGATATGCACACGCGCGCGGATGGTGATTTTGCCGCGTCCGGTGGCGTAGGCATTGACCAGCGTATCTTCTTCGTTTTGCAGGCCGTCACGGTGACGATAAACCAGACCGCCTGTGGGGAAATCCGGCCCTTTGATAAATTGCATCAAGTCATTGACATCGACTTCTTCCAGCCGATCCCAGTTTTCCAGCATATAGTTCAGCGCGTTGCAGACTTCGCCCAGGTTATGCGGCGGGATATTGGTGGACATGCCAACCGCGATGCCGGACGAGCCATTGACCAGCAGATTGGGCGTGCTGGCCGGAAGCACTGCGGGTTCGGTCAGGCTGCCGTCAAAATTATCGGTAAAGTCGACGGTGTTCTTATCAATATCGACCAGCAGTTCTTCGCCGATCTGTGCCATCCGTGCTTCGGTATACCGCATGGCTGCCGCGCCATCGCCATCGACACTGCCGAAGTTGCCCTGACCGTCGATAAGCATATAGCGCATGGAAAATTCCTGCGCGAGACGCACCATCGTTTCATAGACGGCGCTATCACCATGCGGGTGATATTTACCCAGCACTTCACCGACGATACGCGCGCTCTTTTTATACTGCGTGTCGGATCGCATACCCATATCGTGCATGGCGTAAAGAATGCGCCGATGCACCGGTTTAAGTCCATCGCGTGCGTCGGGCAGCGCACGTGAGACAATCACGCTCATGGCATAATCCAGGTAAGCGCTGCGCATTTCTTCGCCAATATTCACCTGGCGCACGAAACCGTTATTCATAGATTTTCCTTCAAAATTGCAGGTTGCTGATCTTATTTTGCGTGTTCACATTCTAAGGACGCAATGCCAGCTTGTCAAATATTGAACACTTGTTCTCTATTATAGCACAGGTGGCAGGCCAGACTCAATCATTTTGTAGCGATTTGCTTATAGATAGTCGTGCGTTGGTGTGATAATATTCTGGGCATGATAACAAACCGACCGAACACGCGACCAATATTATTTTTTGTCTCCCTTTTTCTATTGGCGGTGACAGCCTGTTCATCGCA
>JBBSQD010000045.1:0-30082 GCA_038258185.1 Aggregatilineales bacterium
GTCTCCAATAAAACAGGTGCCTGTTACGACAGAGGCGACCCTTAGTGGCCGCCCCATTTTCGTCTTTATTATAGCGCATTCTCAACGCGGCTGGCTTAGGGCGTGGTAATAATCTGCCAGGCCGCGCCGTTGGGCAGCAGTTGCAGCACAGTGCCATCGCCACTGGTGAAATACAGCACTGGATTGCCGCCGCTGGTAGTGGCGGTTTGGGTCGCGCCTTCGTAATCAACCTCCGGCTCCAGCCCTAATCCGAGCCGATTACGCACGATATCACGCCCGCGCCATGCAAAACCGAGCACGCCAATCGGCTGATAAAAACCGGGTGGTGGCTGGAAACTGGCTTCGAGTTCCGGGTGAACGGCGGGATTGTAGCGATTCTCAAATGAGATCCAGGCCGGTTCAAGGCCATCATTGAACAGGGCATACACCTGATTATTCTCGGTGATATAAAGCATCCGTCCGCGCTCGAAACGCTCTTCTTTGAGGATGCTGATTTCGGACGGGCCTGTCGGGCATTCTTCCGGCGCAGGGATAAAGAACCATTGATCGGGACACGACAGCGGCACCGATAATTCCTGTTCGACCACGGCTGCACCATCCCCCACGGTCAGCACAAAATCCACCTGACCGCGATCACTGCGCCGCGTGGCAATCGGCAGGCTGCCGTCTGCCGGGACATTCCATAACTGGCTGCGCTGGCCGCTGCTATCGACGCGGTAGATGGTCGCGCCGTTGACGTTACGCGTTGACCAGAACAGATTCAGCGCTTCACCGGGGGCCACCGCCACCACGTCCGACGTAAAATACTCGATGCGCGGCGCGTTGGGGTTCAGCACCCGCGTCGGTGTGGGCAGAATGACCGGCGGCGTACTGGTTGACCCGAAAATCGAAGTCGGTGATGGCCCGCCGGTAGGTGACACCGGAATCGACGTGGGGGTGAGTGTCGGCGTGATATCGCGCGCCGGGGTTGCCGTGAGCGTGATCGTCGGCGTGGCGGTTTCAGTCGGCGGGTCGGTGGGGATAATCTGCACGGCAGTCGCCCCGCAGCCGGTGAGCAGCAGGCCACCAAGTACGAACAAGCTCATAACTGTTTGAGCCACATAACGGGCAGGATAGATAAGACAGGTTTTCCAGTGCATCATGCAGCACTATTTCTCCGTGATGATTTTGCTGCTCATTATAGCACCGCCTCATATGGACTCGACCCATTGTTTGCGCCAATCCTGCGCGGCGTAGGGCTCCGGCCAGTATTCGCGCAGATGCACGATTTTATCCTCAGCCAATGTGAAGAAAGACACCGCGACAAAATTCACCTCACCATCGCTGACATCGGTTTCGGTCACGACTGCATCGCCACTAACAATCAGCGTGCGGACGGAACAGCGCCATTGACCGGGATAGTGTGCGTTCACGGCGATAAAATTATCGCGCCCACGAATGCGTTCCTGCGACTGCGGCCATTCACAGACAAAATCGTCATGCAGCAGCGGCGCGGCAGCCTGAAAATCAAAGCGGTCAAACGCCGCCCATAATGCCCGGACATTTTCTTCGGCGGTCATGAGCTTTTCTCCGCTTTATCATTCAGTTTAGTGATAATCTGCTGGATGCGTTTTTCGGCCTCGCTTATACGCTGCTTAATCTCCGCCACCTGCTTATCAATTTCTTCCAGGCGATTCTGGCTGATTTCAAGCTGGTTCAGCAGACGCTGGCGCAAACTGGCTTCCTGTGTGCCGTTACTCAATGCGCCCAGGTTGGCGCGCAGTTGTTCCTGCTGCTCGTAAATCTGCTTGCGCTCGGCGTTCAGTTCTTCGCGCTGTTTCTGCGCCTGGATAATGCTGTTGTGATTATCCAGCAGGACCGACACATTGCCGATGATGGATTGATCGAGCCATTGGTTTTCCAGAAACTGCTGCAATTTCTGATAACTCAGGTCTTCCAGCCGTTCTTCGCGGTAGGTGCGGTAGCGCTCTTTGCGGGTGAACAGGCCGGTGCTATGTGGGGCGATGTCGATATGCCAGCGTACTTCCTCGCTGGTTTCGACATCCGCCACCCGTGTGCCGAAAAGCTCCCAACCGTTGCGCCGCGTCACTTCGATGGTGACCGTTTGCGGTTTATCAGTGGTGTTTTCCAGCGCGTAATTGATCTGCTCGACCAGATATTCCTCGTACATCAGCAGCGATTTTTGGATGTGCAGGCCGGAAGTCTGCTGGCTTGAGGTGTGGCGCTCGGTCACTTTAATACCCAACTCCACCGCGAAGGCCAGATAAAGCGGGTTATCAGGCTTGGTGAAGGGGATGATGGCCTCGCCTTTGTAATCGCCATCTTCGACCAGCGTGACCGGGCCGCGTTCCAGCGTGAGGCCAGTGGCGTTGGTCAGACGCAGCGCGGCCACCGGATAATCCGGCAGTTTCGCGCCGTTGTACAGCAGCTCACGCGTGTATTGCAACTCGCTGCTGATGATCGGCACCAGCGCCGATTCACCACGTTTAACTGAAACCGGCGTAGTGACAATATACTGAAACAACTCGCCGGAGTCTTTGGTTTCCTGCTGGATGTTGAGCGAACTGCTGGCATCGTCTATGGACATTTTTGCGAGAAATTGTCGCGGTGCGCTCCCGCCACGCGCTTCATCCATCTCGGCGCGTTCATAGCTCTGTGATCGTCCGGCACTGAACGCAATCGGCGCTGGAGCGTCGTGAACAATATCCTGCACCTTCGGGCGCTTGGGGATATATGACGAGAACAGGTCATATATAAACGAAATCGGCCTGCCAGCGACCAGCGTCACGCGGATATTTTTAAGGTCTTCTTCCAGCCGATTATCGAACAGACCCCAGCCTTGCAGCAGCGCTTTGCCGGTTTTGGCTTCGGCATCATATTCGGCCACCAGCCGGTAACTGACGCGCCAGGTTGGGCTGGGAGCGACGTAAAACATCACCAGCTGATGCTCACCGGGGCTGAGGCTGACGTGGATGCTGCGGCGATGATCTTCGTCCAGGCTGCTATCCAGAAAATAGCTGAGGTCACGCTGCGCCATGGCATCCTCAACCTGGATGCCGCGCAGGTCACTGAAGCGAAAGGCGCGGATTTGCCCGCTGTCCTCTAACAGCGACACCACACGCGGTTGGCGTCCATGCTCGTTTTCCCATTCATCCAGCCCCAGCAAGCGGCCCGTAAAATCGACAAATTCCTGGGCATTCGTCTGCACATTGAGGATGACCCGCCTGCCCCGTAACTGGCGCAGTAAATCCGCCAGGGTGCTGTTGGGGTCAAGCTGGATCGAACTTCTGGCGAGTTGTTGCACACTGTTAACCGGGGTCTGGTAATGGATACCCAATACCTGCCCGCCGCCGCGATCAAACACGGACAGGCTTTTGAGCACATCGTTGATCTCGTCCTGTAGAAAATTCAGCGTGACCTGCTCGCCAGTCACGGTGCCTTCACGGACGAAGAAACCCACGCCATGTTTGTACAGCACAATATCCCGCACGGGTAATTGATTCATACTTTGCTCCTGCAAAATCACATTTCGATTTAAGTATAGTTTGTTTTTGATGAAGCGCAGGTGCGGGGCTGGTTAGAAAAGCCCTGGTGCGCTATCCAGCTTAAATTATGAGTTTTTTACACGCTGATATGCAAAGGTGTGATAAACTATACTTCTCTGCATGTTTATAATATGTGGTAGTATTTTGTAATCTTCTGCGGCCATACACCCTAAAGCGCCCCTAAATATGGGGCTTTCCAATGCTTGATGCAGCACGTTACAATAATGATAGTCCAATGACCTGACCACCAATTAACGACATTTATAGTTTGAAAATGGCGTATGACACCACGTATGAAACACGAAATCAGATTTAACGATGGGAGACGGTTACTTATGCAAACCACCAATGCCACCGCTGTACACGAAAAGCTCTGCCAGTGGATTGATGAAAACTATATCCCGCAGCAGACTCAACCTGTGGCTATGGTGCTCTCGAAATCGGCATGCTGTAACCTGACCGCGCTCGGTCATCTTGAAGACCAGTTCCCGGTTGGCGATGAGTTTGTTTACGACGGATACGAAGAATATCCCTGTTCGATTATCTCCACCTTCACCACCTATCTGGAAAACAAGCCGACATACCGCACCGGTGCGCTGCTGTTTAAATTTTCCGCGCCGGATGGCCGTGCCTTTGAATCGCTGGTGGTGGCCGCCTGGACGGATGATGATAATGTGGGCGTGGACATGATGACGATTGCCTGCGTGCCCGAAGAATATATCGAGAACTGGCTGAAATTCGAAAGTGAATGCAGCCGGATTTCGCGCTCGGCCATTGCTTACCGCGATAAGGTCTACATCGTCGGCGGTAAGGACGTGACCTTTGATGCTCGTGTCGAGTGGGAAGATGTGCATCTGCCGGCAGAACTGAAAGAGGGCATTCTTCAGGACATCGACTCGTTCTTTGAAAAAGGCGTGGCGATCTACCAGCGCCTGAATATCAATCCCTTCCGCAAGCTGCTATTGGCTGGCGTTCCCGGCACCGGCAAGACAATGCTCTGTTCCGCAATTGCCCGACGCGCCCAGGCGCAGGGACGCTTTATCGTCTATGTTTCGGGTTCCAATCACCACGGCGCACAGTTCTGGAAGATTCATCAGGCGCTGGATATGGCCGCCAGTGCCGACGCACCGACGATTGTGATTGTCGAAGAACTCGATGCTTACCTGGACGATGATTCCAAGGCGCAGCTTTTGAATGTGCTGGACGGGTCGGAAACACCGAATAATCCCAAAGGCACCATCCTGATCGCCACCACCAATCACCCGGAGATTATTGACAATCGCGTCATGAAACGTCCGGGGCGTGTGGATCGGATTTTCATCGTGCCGGAACTGATCGACGAGGAAGATGCCGAGCGCATGCTGCGGGCTTACCTGGGCGAAGAATGGCGCGACGAACACCGCGACATTGTACCGGAACTGCTGGGTAAGCCGGGGGCTTTTGTGCGTGAAGTGGCGCTGTATGCGCTGACCATCGCCGCTTATCAGGATATGGAGGGTTTGCCGCTGCAACTGCTCCAGGATTCGCTGGATACGCTGGTGAATCAGATTGAAGCCAAGGACGACTTCCTGACCGCGCATAAACGTGCGCCGATGGGACTGGGGCCTACTAATAACAATCGCCGCCGCAACGGTCATTTTTAAGCGCGGTTGATCACAAGACCTTTTCAAAAGAGCGCCACTAAGGCGCTCTTTTGTTTTGGCTATAAGCGGTCAGTGATTACACAGAGAACCCTGGTGAAGCCCGTAGTTACCCCCTTTCTCCCCAATGTGGGAGAAAGGGCTGGGGATAGAGGGGAAAATAACGGTAGAGAAAAGTATTGGCAGCCTAGACCACAAACCCAACCAGCGTGCCGTAGGCAAGGAACAGCGCCAACCCAAGCCAGATCAGGTTTCCGACCATGTTGGGATACTCCAACCGGCGCAGATGCGTCGCCATTGCGCCAGCCATCACCAGCGCCAGCCCGACCGCTGCCAGCGCTGTGAGCACCGTCAGCGATGGTACGAACAGCGGCAGGATAATGCCAATCGCAGCACCTATTTCAAGGGCACCGATCACCTTAACATGCCACGGCTTAAACTCATTCGCCCAGCTCTGGAAGGGCAGTTTGACGAATCTGTCATAAGGTGTAGCGAACCTGAGCAACCCAGCCGAACCGGCGAAGATGGCCAGTAAAACCTGAATGATTGTGATTCCGTTATTCATGATGCGATCTATCCCTTTCATTAATCAATCTGTCTGTTTGTATACTGCGTCTGAGCCGGTGCAGGCGACTCATGATCCTAGCCGCCAATCCTGACCTGACGTTGGCGGCAGATTGAGATGTCCCAGCTTGTCAGGGTTAGCGATGGCGCGCACAGCACGGATGAAATCACCCTCTACTTCCAGCGTGAGCACACTCACGATTTGCCCTTTGACCTGTACCAGCAGCGCGGGAAGGCCATTGACCTCGATCACTTTGACGGTTGTGCCTTCTGGCGTTTGCTTCACAAAGGCGATCACGCTTCGTGCCACCTTGTCGCGCCCCTGAACCGGATTACGCGCCGCTCCTGGGACTTTACCGCCGCCATCCGACCAGACCGTCACATCCTCGGTTAACAGGTTCATGAGGCCGCCCATATCTCCGGCAACACAGGCTTCCATGAAACGACCAATCATTTCCGCGTGAGCTTCCGGTGAGGCGGGAAAGCGCGGACGATGCTCGCTGATGTGCTTTTTTGCACGGCTGAACAGCTGGCGGCAGGCCGCTTCGTCGCGTCCGGTGATCTGGGCGATTTCAGCATACTCGTAGTCAAAAACTTCTCGCAGCAGAAATACAGCCCGTTCCAGCGGGGACAGACTTTCGAGCAGCACCAGAAAAGCCATTGAAATCGACTCGCGATCAATAATCTGGCGCAGCGGGGACAGCAGTGCTGCACCATCACCCGTAATGACTGGCTCTGGCAGCCACGGGCCGACATAACTTTCGCGGCGTACCTGTGCAGTTTTCAGATGGTCAAGGCACAAATGATGCACAATGGTCGTCAGAAAACTCTTGAGTGTGCGAATCGACTCCGGCGGTGTGGCACGATAGCGCAGATACGCTTCCTGTACGATGTCTTCCGCTTCCATCGCGCTGCCCAGCATGCGGTAAGCCATCGCGAACAACAGCGAACGGTATTCTTCAAATGGATCAGTCTGCACAGCGTTGCCTTTCAAACGCTCGGTTTCATCTCATTGCAGAGGTAAGACGAGATTGTACTGGGTTTTGTGACATGGCATGATGATATTGGCGATTACGACCAGCCCTATAGCTTCTTAATTACAGGCTATTCGTCTCAGGGCACAGACACGCATATAATGAATGTGGTGTTTGAAACGAGAGATTGCAGCCCGTTTTATGAATCTGTTTATCAGTTATTCGCATGATGATGTCGATTTTGCGCGGCGGCTGCGCGACGAACTG
This sequence comes from Aggregatilineales bacterium, assembly GCA_038258185.1. Lineage (GTDB taxonomy): Bacteria > Chloroflexota > Anaerolineae > Aggregatilineales > Phototrophicaceae > JAIOHN01. Next base: position 6,991 of record JBBSQD010000045.1, read on the forward strand.
CGACGCTGGCAGCATGACACCTGGCTGGATTATGACAATATCGCGCAGGGGGCGTATTGGCCGGACGCGATTGACGATGGTCTGCGCGAGTGCGACGCTGTCATCGGTGTGATGACCGCGGAAAGTGTCGCCTCGCGCAATGTCAAAAATGAGTGGGACTGGGCGCTGACGAATGGCAAGCCGCTGCTGCTGGTGCTGCTGCGCCCCTGCGAGATTCCGCATCGTTATGTCAGCATCAATTATCTCGATTTTACAGCCGGGGAGAGCTTTGGCGCACTGCGCGAGGCACTCAGCCAACCGTTGAAAATTGATGATGACGATGCACCGCTTACCGCGCAGCAACCCCTCAAACCGACTCATAGCGCCAACCGTAACCGTCTGCGCATGCTGGAAAAAGTCAAAACATTCTGGATTAAAGGCGTGCTGGAAAGCTCACTGCATGGCGCGGCGCTGATCGAGCTGGGCATGGAAGGCCGCCCGGAAGCAGTGGAACGTCCATGGGAGATGGTGCTGCAACATGCCGATTATCCGGATTATCGGCTGGAAGCCCAGGTCAGCGTCAGCCGCATTTTTGCGGATGTCGGCGGTGAGCTGCTGATTCTGGGCGAACCCGGCGCGGGCAAAACCACGACCATGCTCGAATTGGCACGCGATCTGATCGAAGCGGCGCAGGCTGACAGCAATGCGCCGCTGCCGGTGGTGTTCAACCTGTCTTCGTGGGCGGATCAGCGGCAGTCGGTGGCCGAGTGGATGGTCAGCGAATTGAATGCGCGTTATCAGGTGCCGCGCCATGTGGGCACGGAATGGGTGACTCACGAGCAGATTTTGCCGCTGCTGGACGGGTTGGATGAAGTGGCTAGTGCGCATCGGTCAGCCTGTGTCGATGCGATTAACGATTTTCGCCGCCAGCATGGATTGGTGCCGCTGGTCGTGTGCAGCCGTGTCAAGGATTATGACGCGCTCAACAAACGCCTAAAGCTCCAGGGGGCGGTGCTGCTGCAACCGCTGACCTTCGCGCAGGTCGATGCCTATCTGGCGCAGGCGGGTGCGGAACTATCCGTGCTGCGCTCGGCTTTGCAGGCGGACGCGACTTTGCAGGAATTGGCGCAAACCCCGTTGATGCTCAGCATCATTATGCTGGCTTATCGGGGTGCCAGTGCGCAGATGCTCCCCCTGGCGACTTCCACCAGTGAAGGCCAGCGGCGGCTGTTTGAGGCGTATATCGCACGCATGTTTACGCGGCGCAATAGTGACCGCTATCCGCGTGATAAGACTCTGCACTGGCTCTCATGGCTGGCAGGGCAGATGAAAACGCAGGCACAAACGGTGTTTCTGATCGAGCGTTTGCAGCCTGCGTGGCTGCCCAACCGCGCATGGCGCTCTGCCTATCTGCTGTTGGCGTGGATGGTGGTAGGTTTACCAGTGGGCATTCCGCTGGCGATTCCGTTCCTGATTACCGGTCAAGTGGGGATGGCGTTGCTGACAGCAGTCGGAATCACGGCGCTGACGGGCATGATCGTTGGGCCGATTGCCGATATTGCCTATCGGACACCGGGGGCGCAGGTGCGCATTGTTGAAGTGTTGGGCTGGTCATGGCGCTCCGCATTGAAAGGCACCGGCTCCGGACTGGGCATAGGGTCACTGGTCGGCGGCATGATCGTGCTGGTAAATCCGTCCCCGCTTCCGCTGCTACCCGTGATGCTCGGCGGGGCGCTGGCCTTTGGACTGGTCGGCAGCATGGCGGGTGGCCTCTATAGCGACGAAGTCGAACTGCGGACGCTGCCGAATCAGGGTATCCGACGCTCGGCTTTAAACGCGCTGCGGATTGGCGTGCCGATTGGGCTGGCCGGGGTGATCGCTGGCACATTTACACTGCGGCTGGCGGGGATTCTTATCTTTGAGCTGGATGTCGAATATGTGCGGTTGCTGTTTACCACTCAAATGACATTTGAATTGCTGTTCGGTCTGCTGGCAGGACTAGCGTTAGGCATGGCTTTCGGGCTGTTTTTCGGAGGCTTTGCCGTGCTGCGACATGGCTTACTGCGTCTGATGCTGTGGCTGAGTGGCGCCATGCCGTGGAATTATGCGCGTTTTCTGGACTTCGCCTGCGATCTGATTTTTATGCGGCGGGTAGGCGGGAGTTATATCTTCCTGCATCGCCTGCTGCTGGATTACTTCGCGGCGCTGGATGAACCGGAATAATTTACGCTTCGACCCTCAGATGTGAAACTCATTGAGTTCCTTTTCGCAGGCTTCCCAGTTGGGCAGATACTGGCTCATCTGCGCTTTGAACTGCGGGCCATGATTAAACACCCTCAGATGCACCAACTCATGGACGACGACATATTCCGCCAGATGCCGCGGCAGCCAGGTCAGCGCGGTATTGAGCGTGATATTCTCGCGGCTGGAACATGACCCCCATTTGCGTTGCATGGGACGCAGCGTGATGCGTTTGGGGTACAAATCCATTTTTGCTGCCCAATCACTCGCCATCGCGCGGATTTCGTCGGCGCTGGTCTGCTCAGCGGGGGTTTCCGGGATCTTGCCCTCCAGTTTGGTCAGTCCCTCCTGGATAAACTGGCGTACCCTGCGGCTGTCTTTTTTAACCCATGTGGGGACGTAGACTTCGATGCCGTTGCGGGTAGCGCGCATCATCAGGTTTTTGCGATGCTGATGTCTGATTTTGATGTCGGGTGTCATGGATCTCAACCTTAAACACGATTACGCCGGTAATACCAGAATAAAAAAGCTACTTGCGCGATCACGATCACCGGCAAAAGGATACCTGTCAGATCGGTATCGGACGTTTGCTCTGGAAAGAGGCCGACCAGTCCCACGAGCGCGCAGGGGGTCGCCAGTAAAATCAATGCGGCGACGATGAGCAAACGGGGCGGAAGCTGTTCATTCATAGTGAGAGGCGGCTCCTGTATATTTACTAAGCCTGCGATAATACCTGATTTGAGGCTTGGAGCCTAAGTTCAGTGTGGATAAGAGTTTATTGGCTTGAAGGTAAAACGTTACGCTAAAACTGAAACCATCACCTGTTCAGACCCCTATCCCCTATCCCCGAATTCGGGGATAGGGGTGGCCTGTAAGGCCGGGGTTAGGGGTAAGATACTGGCTGATTCCTGTTTTGAAATGTACCTCTTAGCTGGATAAGATTAGCGCCTGTCCTGAAATACTCATTTAAAATCCTGACCGGACAGCAGGTTGAAGGGGCGGAAAACGTGACAGAAGCCGATATGGATACCAACTGGATCGCTGTGTTTGGGCGCTTGATTGTGCTGACGATTGGCGCGTTGATTTATGCCATCGCGGTCAACTTATTTTACATTTCGGCGGAGGTCGCACCCAGCGGCATTTCGGGCATTGGCGTGATTCTCAATTCGCTGTTTGGCCTGCCGGTCGGTCTGGTGATTCTGGTGGGGAATATCCCGATTCAGATTCTGGCCTATCGCATGCTGGGTGGCTGGCGGGTGGTGGCGCGAACCACTTATTTTCTGGTGATTTACTCGCTGGCGATTGACCTGACCGCACCATTTTTCCCGGCGGTGGGCATTACCGATGACCGGTTGCTTAACGCGGTGTTTGGCGGCATTGTCGGCGGGATAGCGGGGGGGCTGGTGTATCGCGTCGGCGGGACGTTAGGCGGTACATCGACCATCGCGCGGATTCTGCAAAATCGGCTGGGGACTTCGCTCAACAATACCTATCTGTACACTGACAGCGGCGTGGTCGTGCTGGCTGGACTGGTATTTGGCTGGGAAGGGGCGCTGTATGCGCTGGTGGCGATTTTTATCGAAGGGCTGGCCTCGGATTATATCCTCGAAGGCCCCAGCACCATCCGTACCGCGACGATTGTCACCGACCAGCCGCGAGAGGTGGCTGACGTGATTATCGAGCGCTTGCAGCGTGGCGTGACCGGCTGGGATGGCGAAGGCATGTACACCGGTCGTGAGCGTAAGGTGTTGTTTGTGACGGTGATGCGACCCGAAATCAACGAACTGCGCTCGCTGGTGTTCGCGGTTGATCCGCACGCGTTTATCGTCATCGGGCAGGGACACACCGCTTATGGCGAGGGGTTCCGCATGCCGCGTCTCACCAAGCCCAAATAAAACATCAATCTTTCTCTCATATACGTAATGGATAATGTAATACAGCATTGAGTGCTGTTTTATTGCGCTGGATGCCATCACGAATGAGGAGAATGACCGATGATAAATCTGCGTGACATCAAAAAGCAGTTGAGCGCCGATGAAACCTTATCGCTGTATCTCAATGTGGATAGCGCCCTGCATGAAAATCAGGCGGAGAATCCCCTGTGGCGCAAGGCGCTGAAGCGCGCGCTGTTTCGTATCGAACACAATCTGCCCGATGCGGAGCGTGAAGTATGGGCGGCAGCCCGTGACCGCGCGGTCGATTTTCTGGACAACTTTACGCCAAGGAGTAAGGGGCTGGTGCTGTTTACCACGCCTTATACCGACCATGTCTATGAACTGCCGTACCGCGTGGAGACTCATGCCCAGTTTGGTCAGCCGTGGTTTGAACCGCTGCGGCAGATGGAAGCCTACGAACCGCACCCCGCATAACGTTTTCTCAACCCCATAAACGCATTCTATGGACACCCTTCTGGGTGTCTTTTTTTGTATGAGGGTCGCGAAAAATCGCATGCCTATTCATAAATCTCACCCTGAAAATATGTATTCAGTGCACCGTAGTCGCTTCAAAATAACTAAGCTGGAATTGATTTTTAATGACCCCTCCCCAGCCCTCTCCCACAGGGACGCTGACGCAGCCCGAATTCAGGGAGGGAGTCGAAAACGGCGGCTACAAAGTCTCCCCTGAATTCGGGGGAGATTTAGAGGGGGTTAAAAGATTATTGCGTTTCCCGTCTCATCAAGCCCAAATAGGCTATCAATGTTCCTCTTATGTTCGTAATGTACAATTTAATGATAATCAAGCCACGAAAATCTGTGGTGAAATCCATTATGATTGATGAGGAGAAACGCGAATGATGAATTTACAGGACGTAAAGACATTACTGGGTACGGATGAGACTTTCTCACTGTATCTGAACGTGGATAACGCCGTCCGTGAAAATCAGGCGGATAATCCGGCGTGGCGTATTGCCTTAAAAAATGCGTTGAAGCATCTTGAAGAAAATGTCAGCGATGACCGTCGCGAAGTCTGGACAGCGATTCACGAGCGGGTCGAAGCCTATTTCGAGGATTATCAGCCGCAGAGCAAGGGGCTGGTTTTATTTGTTACGTCGGACAATGAGCAGGTCTATGAACTGCCTGTGAATGTCGAAAATCGCGCGGAGTTTGGCGCACCGCTGGTCGCGCCGTTGATCTGGCAGATGGACGAATACGAGCCGTATCTGGTGGTGATGGTGGACCAGGAAGAAGCCCATTTCTATCGCAGCTACCTGGGCCAGACGGATTTTGAAGAAGGCATGGAAATTGACCTGGATACCTACGATTTCGGCCAGAAGACGCTGATGCCGTCCAGTTCTGCGGTTGCGGGTGGACACCTGCTGACACAGGGCAGCAATCGCGATGATTTTGAAGATATGATTGATGAGCATCGCGCGCGCTTTTACCGGGATGTGGTCGAGGCCACGCAGCGCTTAGCCGAGAATGAAGACATTCAGCGCATTATTCTGGCGGGAAGCGAAAAATCCGCCCATGCGGTACACAACGAAATGGACGAGCAGTTGCGTCAGCAGGTCGTGACCGTGAAGGGCATGGCGATGCGCTCCAGCCCCAGCGAGATTTTCACCCAAATCCAGCAGGACGCGCTGAATTACGAACGCGATCAGGAGATGGATCTGGTCAATGAAGTGATTGATTTCGCTAAATCCGGTGGACGTGGTGCGCTGGGACGTGAAGCGGTCGATACCGCGCTGACCATGCAGCAGGTGGATTTGCTGCTGCTGAGCTGGCCGCCGCAAGATGGCGATGTGGACGCGGCCAATGAATTGCTGCGCCGTGTGCTGGAGCTGAACAGCCAGGTCGAGCTGGTTCACAGCGCCGCCGCTATGAAGCTCAATCGTGAAGGCGATGGCATCGCCGCCCGGCTGTATTACGCGGTGTAAAGGCCTGTAAATCCCCTCACCCCCGGCCCCTCTCCCACAAGGGGCGAGGGGAGCAAGTATTTTTAAGTCCCTCGCCCCTTGTGGGAGAGGGATTTAGGGTGAGGGGAACGCTGCGCTTGCCGGAGGCTAAAGCCGTCCGGCTAGATTAAGAAAACCCCCTGAAGGGGATTGTTTTCAGTCGCCTTCAGGCGGCTTTTCGGATTGTTCAGGTTCTTGAGGATCTTCTGTTTTTCCAATTAGAGTTTTTTCAACAAGAAATGATGTGTCTCGTATTTCATCAAGAAGCATATAAACTGCCTCAATATGCACTCTGTTTTGAATAACTGGATCAGCTATTAACATGTTCTCTAAGAATGCAACAATTAAAAAAGAAGTATTAACTATAATTTCACTTATACCAAATAAACTGTAACTTACTAAAATGCCATCGGTAGGGTTAGGTAACCCTAGACGAATAACAGCACCTCTAGATGTAGCATGAATGTTGCTGTTCGCTTCTTGATAAAGTGGTCGTAAATAATCATACTTCACTGACTGTTCGATATCGCTAAATGTGATCTTACGTTTCTCTGTTTTTCCAAGCGCCTTTGCTGCCCACCCATAATCGGAATTAAAATTTTTACCAAATACTTTTATATAATCATCGAGTTGTGACTTAATTTCTTCCAATTCATTTTTTGTGACTTTCTCTATTCCTTCTTCTAACCATTTATCGTGGTAAGATTTCATGGCTTTATGCGTATCATATACTTCGTGCGCAATGTAGCGCTTCGATACATCTGAATCATTTCGCATAATAAAACTAGCAACTACCACGAGTTCATATAAGGTTCTCCATCTTGCTTCTGCCCCATCTGCAAACCCATGAGATAATAAAACATGAATTTCTTTACCGACTTGGCAAATTCGTCCAAACATTTTATTAACGACGTGAAATATTATCTGGCTCTCTTCGACTTGAGTTTTACAGTAAACTTCATTGTATTCAATACCTTTATCTAGCGTTGTGCTTAATAGAATTTCTAAAAGTTCGAGAGGCTCTCTCCAAATTTCGGATAACTCACCGAGAAAATCCGAAAAAACTTTTCTTTCTTTTTTCAAAAGTTCTGGTGCGTGTTTTTTCCACTCGTGTAGTAGTTTTTCACCTGCAACCTTATCTATATCAATATGTTTTTTTAATTCTTCAATATCTTCCTCTGTGGGATGAATAGAATCTGGTAAAGGTTCGTTAAATTTTATGCCAAGTTTTGTGTCATCTATTTCAATTGAAAAACTATTTTTTTCTCTATCGTATTCACATTGAAAATTTGACTCAAATTCTGAAAAAATTAAATCTTCAGGGATTAAATCTAGAAGCTGTAGATTGCGAAAATATAAAACAGCTATTGCTCTATCGAAGATTTTATGAGCTTTTGTCATGCAATTTATCCCTAGAACGCTTGTTTTGTAACCAGATCATAGATTAGCGTTGTAGGTTTGTGAAGGCAAGAGATAGAAGCCTCACTATATTTTGCTACTATGTGTTGACATCTTCCCGTTATTCCCCCGCCAGAAACTCATGCACCAGATTCTGAAAGTGATGCACGCCGTTCTCGCGCTTGACCGAGAAGCGGCCTTTATCATAAGCTTTCGACTGGAGGCCCTTCTGCACCGTCTCGCAGATCTGAATATCCTCCTGCTGAATCTCGTCGCTGAAGGCGATAATCTGCTGCATGCTCTCCCAACCGGCACCTGTCCCCGGTTGCTCAAAATACCACTCGAAAATGGTCAGCGTCTTGTCGTGACCCACCGGCAGAATGATATTGATCGAGGTGTTATCCAGATACACATTGAGCATCACATTCGGGAAAATCCAGTAGTAGAGCGCGTTGGCCTCGCTCTCGCTGGTGCGGACATAACGCCGGTCATAATGCTCACCGTCCTTCACCGCACGGATGGGCGCGTGCTGCTTGGAATAGTAGCGCTGCGTCTCCACCCGGTACTGGTCATAATCCAGCTCACGGAACAGGCCGGGATGTGCAATCGGCAAATGATAACCTTCCAGATAATTATCGACGTAGACTTTCCAGTTGCAGTCAATCAGATAATCGCGCCGTTCGATCAGCCGCATGTGGTCGATCTCGAAGCCGGACGCGTGAATCTCGTCGTGGATGGTGCCGTAAACGTCGTGCATCGGCGCGGCGCTGGGGTCAAGATTGACGAACACCCACGTCCCCCACGCTTCAACCTGCACGGATTTCAGGCAGACCGCCTCTTTCTGCCAGTCGGCCACGCCTTCAAATTCCGGCGCATTCATCAGCTTGCCGTCCAGCCCATACGTCCAGCCGTGATAGCGACACTGCATACTTTTGCGATTACCTTTACCGAGCGCCACCGGCCCCGCGCGATGCATGCACACGTTGTAAAAGGCGCGTAAGCCACCATCCTGCGCGCGCGTCACCACCAATGGCTGACCCACCACCTCGCACGTGAAGAAATCACCGGGGCGCATCACGTCCTCTAAATGGCCGACCGGCTGCCACGTCTTCCAGAAAATCTGCTCTTTTTCCGCTTCCAGAAATGCCGGGTCGGTGTACCAGCGTGCCGGTAACGTCTCGGCATGGGCCAGGTCAGATGTCGCGTTATAGTCGGAGAGGTCGAGCTTCGGCATAATATCCCTCAGTGCGGTTGATGGTCATGGGCGGATTTTAGCGCAAGTTCGGCGGATTATGCACGGTTTTGCCCTCACCCCTGCGTAGCCTGCCAATTCTCTAGACCCCCATCCCCGACCCTTCCCCCGTTAACGGAGGAAGGGAGTAAATCAGAGATAGTCTTGCTCCCCTCTCCCCGCGAAGCAGTGGGAGTACCACAGGCAGGCTGCGCACAGGGGCAGGGGGTGAGGGCAAACATTATTCCACCAACACCGGCCCCAGCCCAAGCTGAGTATCCTCTGCCGCGCCGGTCTGCTGGACAGGCAGACGATTATTGGGTTGAGCGGCATCAGGGAAAACCACCAGACTCAGCCACCAGTCGCCAGCCGTGGGATTTTCCGGCAGCGGAATCGTGATTGTATCGCTGATAATCGCGTCAGGTCGCCAGCAGGAAGTGGGATAACGTGTGTCCAGCGGTTGCCAGACGATAGACTCGCTGGCCGGGGTGCCGTTGGGATCAACCAGCAGCGCGGCGAACCAGTAGGGTGTCGTCACCTGATCGCGCACCTGCCAGTTCAGCGCCAGCGTGATTGAAGCGCTGTTGGCGTTCGCATCCCAGCCGATTAGATGCAGATCATCGCCAAACCAGGCATCCGCGCCGCGTGTGACGGTTTGCACGGGGGGCGTATCCGGCGGCGGAGTCATATCCAGCACATCCATCACCGGCATGCTGGCCACCAGCGCGATCATCAAAAGCGCCTGTGCGCCGGTTAAAATCGACCAATCGCGCAGAGAGGCGGCGTTGTGTGCCGCCAGCAGTACAAACGGTGTGAAAAATAGCCAGACACGTCCGGTTTCGCCCCGCGCAATCCCGCTCAAGGCCAGCAGCAGCATCGTCAGCAGCAGGGCTAAGGCCAGCGTGCGCTGTGATTGTGTGCCGCGCCGGATAGCGATCAGCCACAAAATGACCAGTCCGATTCCGGCAAACAGCACCCACTCCCACAGATGGAACCACACCCACGGCAGATAAGGCCGCTCCTGTCCCAGATGCCGCCCCATCGCCAGATCGAGAATCGCCAGCGGCGTGACCCCAGTCAGCAGCGTATAGAGTGCCCACGGCGCGATCATTCCCGCCGCGAACCACAGGCCGATCACAATCGGACGTGACCAGTGAGCTGTAGAGCGTTCGTGCTGCCAGTAATGCAGCAGCGTATAAAAGCCGAATAAACCGGCCAGCGGCAGCATCGAGATATTGAAAAACGTCAGCAGGCCGGTGACCAGTCCCGCCAGAAGCAGCTTAACGCGCATCTGCCAGTTGTGTTGACCGGATGGTGTGTGTAATGCGCTCAGCAGAAACCAGAACGCGATCACGCTAAACAGCGGATAAGCCGTATTCCAGGTAGGGACGAACATCACCAGCGCCGGAACCAGCGCCCACCACAGGATCATGCGCAGCGCGGATTCGCGGCTGGTCAGCAGGCGTCCGACTGCATACAGCGGCAGTACGGTTAATGCGCCCCACAGCGGCATCAGCATGCCAAATGTGGCCGAAGCCCATTCCGCCGGGGTGTAGGCCAGCATCAGGTAATTGTGACACTGCCACGGCAGATAGGCGCGTTGTAATCGTTCGCTGATGCTTGGCGTATTTTCCAGCAGCGCATTCAGCAGGCCGTAGACCATCGGTGCGCCGGGTGGGCTGAGCGCGATGTGGCCGCTGCGCGTGTCAAAGTCGAGCATCACGGCAGGCCAGTCGCGCCAGGTGCGTTCCGCGCTCCAGTCGATCTCCGCACCAGCAGTATACGGCCCGGTGGTAATGCCGGACGTGGTACGCACGAATAATTCGTAGGGGATGTCATGACTGCGCGCGGCCAGCGCCGCCAGCGGAATCACCGTCGCGCCGATCAGCGCCCAGGCGATCATCAGCCATTTGCGTGGCAATCGCGCCAGCAAAAAAGCCGCGCCGCCGATATAGAGTATGGTCGTCAGAATCAGAGGGAGGACACGTTGCAGCGCCACCGGGATGTAAGGCCATTGCCAGCGGAAGATTTCGCCACCGCGCAGAAACGGCAGCGCATCGGTCACGAGCGCCAGTGCCAGGAGTAGGGAAACCCCGGCAGCGATCCAGATGGTCAGGTTTGATTTTCGCATCGTAAAGTGGGTGTTATCCCGTTAAATTAGAAAATACCGCTCCTCATATTGAGAAGCGGTATTCGGGATTTTAATACGGGTGGGCTTTAATAGCGATGGTTGTTCGAGCTGGCGCTGATGCTGGAACCGGGCAGCGCGTCGAGGAATTCCTCGTTGCTTTCGGTCTGGCGGAATTGATTGAGCATCTGCTCATACGCGCCGATCATACCCGTGTCGGAGTCATCACCCAGGTGTACCAGCATCCGGCGCAGGGTGTACACGCGCTGGATCATGTCCGGCCCCAGCAGCAGTTCTTCACGCCGTGTGGAGGACTGGCCGATGTCGAAAGCCGGGAATATACGGCGTTCCTGCAACTGGCGGCTGAGATGCAGCTCCATGTTGCCGGTACCCTTGAATTCTTCGTAAATCACGTCATCCATACGGCTGCCGGTATTCACCAGACAGGTCGCGACGATGGTCAGGCTGCCGCCTTCTTCAACATTACGCGCCGCACCGAAAATGCGCTTGGGTGGGTGAATGGCCGCCGGGTCAAGACCACCGGTCAGCGTACGGCCACTGGCAGGCACGACAAGATTGTAAGCACGTGCCAGACGGGTGATGCTGTCCAGCAGAATGACCACATCGCGCTTGCTCTCGACCAGACGTTTGGCACGGTTCAGCGCCATTTCCGCCACACGTACGTGATGCTGTACCGGATCATCAAATGTCGAGGCGATCACTTCGGCATCTACTGAGCGATCCATGTCGGTGACTTCTTCCGGACGCTCACCGATCAGCGCGATCATCAGATGCACTTCGGGGTAATTGCGGCTGATGGCGTTGGCGATATCCTTCAGCACACTGGTTTTACCCGCTTTCGGCGGCGATACGATCAAACCACGCTGACCTTTACCAACCGGTGCAATCAGATTGAGCAAACGGGTGGCAAGGATGCGCGGGTTAGTTTCAAGGTTAAAACGTTCAAGTGGGAAAATGGGGGTCAGGTCTTCAAAATGCGGGCGGAATTTTGCTTCTTCCGGGTTAAGATTGTTGACCGCGTCAACCCGCAGCAGACCATAGTATTTCTCTGAGTCTTTGGGGGCGCGTACCTGGCCGATGACCATGTCCCCGGTACGCAGATTAAAGCGTCGGATTTGCGTCTGGCTGACGTAGATGTCATTGGGACCGGGCAGATAATGCTCTGCCCGTAAGAACCCGATGCCATCATCGACAATTTCCAGAACCCCGCCACGCAGCGTGTTGCCACGTTTTTCTGCTTCGTTACGCAGAAGCGACAGAATTAAATCCTGCTTTTTAAGGCGACTGTAACCGGAAACACCCGCTTCACGAGCGATCTGGCGCAGTTCATCCAGGTTTTTTTGTTCAAGTTGTGCAATGTCCATAATTTGTAGAAACTCCGGGGTGAGCTGTGCCGATGGAACTGGCAGCCACTCATGTGTATAGATTAACGTTATGCGAAAATAATATCGACGCGGATAACATGGTGACAGTAAGTCAGCAGGAACCGCTTGTTTGTCTGCTTGATGATGGTTGGTGGATCGGTTGTTGCTCTGCTGAAAAAGAAGAAGTGGTTCGTTACCTAAATCTGTTACCATTATATCATAATCATAAAATCCCTACAACGTCAAGCATTCATTTGGGATTTGTTAAGCCAGAATTTGGGATATGTTGCCTGATAGTAGGGAAATCGTTGATTTTTGGCCGCCTCACGTGCCATTTCTGCACCTCTATCACGAAACTGACTACAATAGAGGGTAGGCGGTAATGTTTAATGAGGGCTGTGTGCGATGGTGACAAATACGATTGCAGTGTTGCAACGGGAACATACACGACTCCAGACGGAAAATAATCGCCTGCTCAAAGAACTGCATGTGTTGCAGGATTTTGTGCAGACCATGAATAATCTGGTGGATGAGGCACGTCACGCTACTGATGACCGGTTGATGCCACTGCTGCACGATACTTTCGATCATGCGCTGGATCTGCTCAAGGCGCCGGAAGGCTCACTGCTGCTGCTGGATGATCAGACCCACGAATTAAAATTTATGCTGGTCAGGGGTGATCTGGCGGAGCGTTTGCTGGGCTACCGCATCCCGGCGGATGAAGGCATTGCCGGGTGGGTCGTCAAGCATGAGAAACCTGCGCTGGTGCGTGATGTGCGCCGTGACGAGCGCTTCTCCGAATCGATTGACGACGCGTTTAAGTTCCGCACGCAGTCGATTGTTGCTGCGCCATTGATCGGGCAGGGGCGCGTACTGGGTGTGCTGGAAGCGCTTAATCAACCTGCCGATGAACCGTTCTCCGACCAGGATGTCCTGCTGTTAAATCTGCTGTGCCGCTTTGCTGGCGAATTGCTGGCCGGCATTCATGCGGATTAAGCATCAGCGCGGGCACCGTTTCTTGAGGCACGGTCAATAACAGGCCGGTGTATAATGCCATGTGTCGGAACAGGTGGTTTTTCTCACCTGCCTGTTGCGTCTCTGGTACATTTACCATCTGAGAGGTGTAACCTGTGAAACGCCTGATACTCATGCTGTTTGTGCTGCTTGGCTCTGGGATTCTCGCAGCCGCACAAGATCAATTGCCTACCCCTATCGTTGAACCGACAGTCACCCCTGTCGCACCCATCAGCCCGATTGCAACCGATGCCCTGCGGGTGCTGGTGGATGCTCGTACCGACCTGGAACTGCTGGTGCAGCGCGAACTGGGTACAGAACGCCCCCTGGGCTGGAGCGGCAGCCTCGAAATTAATGATCCCCATCTGGTGGTTTTGATCCGGCTGGATCTGGAACTGCTGGCGGCGCGTTTGATCAGCGTCGATACACGGCCTTTCGGCTGGTTCGGCGCGCAGGCGGGTGCACCGTTTATCACCGCTACTGATATCCGCCACGACCTTGAGTTACTGGCGAATGCTCGTCTGGGAATTGGTGTGCGGCCTACAGGTTGGACAGGCGGGTCGGCCATGACCGGTTGTGCCCGTGAAACCCAGGTACTCGCCTACACGCTGCTGACCAATGCCAGTTTTGTGCCCGAAGTGGATGGCTCGATGGCGCAGTTCTGCACCATCAGTGCTTCCCAGCTTGAGGCATATGCCGGTCAGAACCCGGATGCTTTAATTGTTCGATCTGCTCCGGCGCAGGCTGTTGCCGGGAGTGTTAGCGGCAGCGGTCAGTTTACGCCCCAGGGAAATGCAGCCTATGGCTTTCTGGATCGCTATGCCACTCAGCGCATCGGTATCATTCCAGCCACCGAGTCATTTGTGCCACTGGCGCGCAGTTTTACGCAGTTCTCGCGTATGACTCTGATTCAGGGGACAGGTTTTCAGGTGTTTGTGGACTGGAAAACCACCAGTATGACGGAAAATGACTTCCGCAATTTGCCGAATGTCAATGATTTTGACGCGGCCCCGAATTGCACTGCCGCCTGGTGCACCTTCGCGCTGATCGCCCCGGTGGAGCTTCAGAACCGGGGAAGACGCGGAACCGGTGGCCTGAAAGAAGTTTCCGGCGGTACGCATATGCGCGTCTTTTATGATGCGGATACATCCGAAGGCGCGTTGGTGCGGATGGAAGTTTGCCAGCGACGCACATCCGCCAAAAACCCCGGCTGTGCAACGGCCAATTCTGTGGTTTTATCCAATGGGGCAGCACTGCCAGCCGTGAATACTGTGGGAAACATGCCACAGTATTTGATGCCGTATGGCTTCAGCAATATGCGGATTACATCAAATTGTTGCTATACGAATGAGGTCTATATTTCGACTTCACGGGAGCGCCGTTAAATCTGACGCGCCGTGCTTATTGCGCCAGCAGCCAATCAACTGCTTCCTGACGTTTGGTCACATGGAAGAAACGGGTCACGCTTTTGGATGAATAGAGTGAGCGGGTCATCGCCTCAGCGATACGCAGCATTCGATTCTCCTTATAGAGAATGACCGTGCGTGTTAAAGGTGGATTTGGGGTGATTTTTATCCATTCTCTGACTTTGTGAAAAGCATAATTTAAGGAAATTGACCCCATTTCCGCATTGATGATGATAAGCAGCATGTCATTTTTCGGGGTTTGCTGCAACAATTTATAGAGCAGTTTCATGCAGGCATCCCACGATTCCCGAGTCGCCTCGAGATATTTAAACTCATGGATACCTGAATCATGCTGAATATAGCTGCATAAGGATGTGGATTCGATCTGGATTTTATTCACGAGTTTTCCCTGATATCCAGTTGACAGTCTCTCATAAATTATAGGGGATTATTTTAGAGATAGGCAAACAAAATAATTGTAATGTTACACGAACCAGTCTGGTAAGTTTCAGAATTCGGTGATCTTAAAGCATAGTCCCTGAGTGCGCCGGGTGTCAGATGCCTGTCCTCAGCAAAAACCGGCTCGAATTTTTATGGGGCTTAAACGCACATCACCAAAATTCACTTTGCAAAGCTGAACGGAGTAAGTAGTTATGGATGAAAAAAAATCGTTTCTCATTACCGGCGGTGCCGGTTTTCTGGGGATTAACCTCGTGCGCCATCTGCTGGAACGGGGTCATCAGGTCACCACGATTGATCTGGAAGATTTCAATTACCCGGAGCGCAGCCAGATCACCGAAATTCGCGGTGATATCCGTGACCGTGACAAGGTTGATGAGGCCATGCGCGGCATCGACATCGTGATTCACACCGCTGCGGCACTTCCGCTGTACAGCAAAGAAGATATTTTCACGACTGATATCGAAGGCACCCGCAATGTGATCGACTCGGCGTTTCAACATAAGGCCGAGCGTTTTATCCATGTGTCATCAACGGCGGTTTATGGCATCCCGGATCATCATCCGCTGGTGGAGGAAGATCAGCTGGAGGGCGTTGGCCCTTATGGCGAAGCCAAAATTCTGGCCGAGGAAGTCTGTCTGGAATATCGCAAGAAGGGCATGTGCGTGCCGATTATCCGTCCCAAGTCGTTTATCGGGCCGGAGCGTCTGGGTGTGTTTGCCCTGTTTTACGATTGGGCCAAGGATGGCAAGGGCTTCCCGATGATCGGCAGCGGGGATAATCGTTATCAACTGCTGGATGTGGAAGACCTGTGCGATGCGATTTATCTGTGCGCCACGCTTGACCCGCAGATCAGCAGCGATACGTTTAATATCGGCGCGAAGGTGTTTACGACCATGAAGGCCGATTATCAGGCGGTGCTGGATTATGCGGGCTTTGGCAAAAAGGTGCGCGGTTTCCCGGCAGAGCCGATGATCTGGACGCTGCGGGTGTTAGAGGCCTTGAATCTGTCCCCGTTGTATAAATGGGTGTATGAAACAGCCAGTAAAGACTCGTTTGTGTCGATTGAAAAAGCCGAACGTGTGCTGGGCTACGAGCCGAAATTCTCGAACCAGGATGCGCTGGTACGCAACTACAAATGGTATGTGGCTAATCTGCATCAGTTTGAAAATCAGTCGGGCGTGTCGCACCGTGTCCCCTGGAGCCAGGGTGTGCTGAGTGTGGCGAAGGCGTTCTTTTAGGGAGTGCTTTAACCCCCGCTTTAATGGGGAAATTCCACCCCTCTCCAAAACTGGCCTGGAGAGGGGCGGGTATGAGGGTTTAACCTACTTGCGGATTTCGTTCAGGCGTTCTTCAAGGCGCTTGCCCAGGTCGGCCATTTCTTTTTCGACTTTGCCGAAACGGGTCGAAACTTCTTTTTCGACATTACCGAAACGATCTTCCACGACGCTGCCGATCTCACCACGAGTCTGCTCACCGCTCTTGGGGGCGAACAGCAGCGCTAAAATCGCACCGATGCTGAGGCCAAACGCCATAAAAACCAGTACAGCCGCTGTTTTCTGCCGCTGTGCTTCCATTTCCGCTTCTTTGCTGTAATAAATTCGATTGTTCATTCCATATCCTCCTGCGTAATTGTTCTAGAAACTGAATTACAGTTTATATTATCATGTCTTCATAAGACAGGGATTAGAAAGGGGTGATGGTAAGGTTTAATTGAGCACCATAATCTGTTGCTTCTCCAGATTGTTTCCAGGATTAATAATCAGATTTTCGGGCATCTCAGCCATAGAAAAAATGATCCAGCCCCGTGTTTTCACCCCAAACCCTACGGGTTGCAATATACTTTCATTGGGAAGAAACAGATAGTTCAAGGGGTAGGCGGGTTGCCCATCATTTGGGAAAGTCAATACCATACCCGCTTCAGGCGGCATATCACAATATGCCAAATGACACTCAAACTCCAATTCGATAGCATAGTAATACATACCGCTGGGCGATGGCTGGATTCTAATATTCGTTCGGCGTAATAAATCATTTCCGGTGATATTTGTGCGCTGGTTTAGAACTTTCAAAGTACCCTGTTCATAAGTCACAGATTTTTCGCGACTAATTACTCCTGGTATTTGGATTTGTGGTAATTGAATTTGCGGTAATTGGAATTGGATAGTATTTGGTTTTAATCCCAAATACAGGATATATAAAAGTAAACCGGTGATGAAAATACCTAAAAATATTGATCTATCCTGTGATGAGCTTTTCTGGTTTTTAGGGGATGGTTCCTTTTTTGTACTTTTTATGTTCGTGGATGGTGGTGCAGGCGGCGGAGGTTCTGGGATACCAAGATGACTGCGGATGGACTTTATCATCGGTGGAATCTCGGAGAGACCTAAACGCATATCAATTCTTTGTGTTGTAGTCAAACCAAATGGTATGGCATTGGTTTCATCACCCTTTACAAGCACCGGAAAAACCTTTTTTCCTTGCGCTTGAGCAAAATCTAATTCTTCTCGAACCCACTTCGATTTTGCTGCATCAGGAGAAAGTAAAATAACTAGACAACCAGAATGCTTTATACCATTTTCTATTTCTAATTTCCAAGATTGATCCCCAGGTTCTATACCTCTTTTGTCTACCCAAACGTGCAAACCTTCGTAAACTAGAAAATTATGAACCTGAAGCATTGCATGGTAATCTTGGCGACTATAACTTAAAAAAACGTGATGATATAGCTGCATGATTACCTACCAATCTATATCTTATTGCTAACGTAAATACAATAATATATAAATTTTCAAACTATTAGCCCCCTATTTTAGTGGGGTATGTTTAGAAAATGAACACAATGAAGTATATGATCGGCATAAAATGATTTTGAGCCACAGCAGTCACTGGCCGCCATCCAGATAAATCCAATCAGCAGACTATGGTATTGGCAGGGACGGCGATTTGTGGCTAACATTACACAAATAAACACGGCATCTAGTTAAAGGCCTTATTGTTATGGAACTTACCGCTAATAAATTTACGCAGTCTGCCACCATCGCCCTGGAAGATATTCAACTGAAAACCGCGCTGGATCGTGCGACGGGCAACGCTAATCATGGCCGCACGGTGGCGATGGCCGAAACGACGGATGCCTACGAACTACGGCAACAGGCACGCGGTGCCAAACTGCGCGCCCTGTCCGAATTGCCGGATCTGCTGGAAAAACTCGAAAGCAAGCTCACGGCGCGCGGCGCACATGTCCTGTGGGCGGCGGATGCCGACGAAGCCAATCAGCATGTGATTGATATCTGCAAGAAACATGGCTGTAAAAACGGCGTGAAAAGCAAGAGCATGGTCACGGAAGAAATTAACCTCGTGCCGCGGCTGGAAGCGGCGGGTATCAAAATGCTGGAAACCGATCTGGGCGAATACATTGTGCAGATTGACGAGAGTCACCCCAGCCATATCGTCATGCCCATCATGCATATGACCAAGGAAAAAGTCCGTGATCTGTTCGTCGAAAAGCTGGGCATGGAGCAAATCCCTGACCCGGTAGACCCGGTGTTGATGACCAAGTTCGCCCGTAAGCTGCTGCGCCAGGAATATCTCACAGCCGATTTTGGCATGAGCGGCGGAAATTTCCTGATCGCGGAAACGGGTACGGTCGTCATTGTCACCAATGAAGGCAACGGACGCTTATCCACCGGGCTGCCACCCGTGCATATCGCGGTGGTCGGCATCGAAAAAGTCGTGCCCACCTGGGAGGATTTCGCCACGCTGGTGCAGTTGCTGCCGCGCAGTGCCACCGGCCAGCGCATGACGGTTTACTGCAATATGTTTAACGGCCCCTCGCGTCCCGGTGATGGGGATGGCGCGGAGCATTTTTATCTGGTGCTGGTCGATAATGGCCGCAGCGATATTTACGCCAGCGAATATACCGAAGCACTGGCCTGCATCCGCTGTGGTGCCTGCCTCAATACCTGCCCGGTGTATCAGCAGGTTGGCGGTCACAGTTACGGCTGGGTGTATCCCGGCCCCATCGGCGCGATTATCACGCCGCTGCTGAAGGGCAAGGAAAACGCGTCACCGCTGCCGTTTGCCAGCAGCCTGTGCGGAGCCTGTAAATCTGCCTGTCCGGTGGATATCAACATCCCGGATATGCTGTTGAGTCTGCGCCGAGATCTGCAAGCCGAGCAGGATGCGGTGTGGCAGGTGGGGATGAAAGCCTGGTCTTTTGGCTTCCAGCATCCGCTGCTGTACGAAATCGGTGATAAATTCGCCGGACAAGCCACCAAAGCGCTGACTGCAATGACCGGCAAGGATCACATCGACCAACTGCCACCGCCGCTGTCCGGCTGGACAGATTACCGCGATTTCCCACCCTTCGCGGAACAGTCTTTCCATGACTGGTGGCGCGAAAATCGGGGTAAATAAGCGCTGACTTGCTGTATATAACTGATGATGTACCCAATTGATTGAAAACTTCAACGGGTACATCATTTTGATTCCAGGCGATTTATCTATTATTGCGAATCAAGTCTTACGAGTCGTGTAGCACTCCACATTGTTTAATGGATAGTAGGTTTATATACCGTTCAAATGAAAGAGAGTGCTATGCGTTTTATTCTGAGTGTGATCTTGATTGTATTGGTGGGTGTAATGCCACTTTCTGCGCAGGATGATCAGCAGGTGTTGGACGAAGTGCTTCAGGAATTCGGCGATGAGAATGGCCCCGCGCTGATTATCCAGGTAACGACACCGGATGGTATCTGGTCAGCAGCGACCGGGCTGGCGGACGGGTCACGTGTGGCGACACCTGAAGATCGCTTCCGCATTGGCAGCATGTCAAAAACATTTGTGGCTACAGTCGCTTTGATGCTGGCCGAAGACGGTCTTTTCGAGCTGGACGACCCGGCCAGCGACTGGCTGCCTGATGATATTCTCGACAGTATCGTGAACACCGATGAAGTGACCATCCGTCAACTGCTGGCGATGCGCAGCGGCATTCCCGATTATCTGGAAACCGACGAATTCTGGTCAGCCTTAGAGGACGACCCGGCGCATATCTGGACAGCCGCGGAAGCGCTGACGTATGCCTATGATCTGCCGGCGCTGTTTGCACCGGACGAAGAATTTTACTATTCCAACACCAATTACCTGCTGCTTCAGGTGATTTTTGAAGGGGCTTCCGGCAAGGGTCTGCATACATTGATCCGTGAGCGCATTCTCGACCCCTTGAACCTGAGCGACACGTATACCCAGATTAGCGAAACGCTGCCCGGTGAATTTGTCGATGGCTATGAGGATTTTGACGAAGACGGCGTGGCGGAAAATGTGACAGACCTCAATGACGGCGCGGGTCTGGCGGATGGCGGGCTGATCTCCAACGTGGCCGACCTGACCACGTTTTATAAGGCTTTGCTGCAAGACCAGACGCTGCTCAGTGCGGAGTCGATGGCTGAACTGCTGGACTTTACCGATGACGGTGAAGAGGGTGGTTACAGCCTGGGATTGTCCAGCTCGGAAACGGATTTTGGCGCCGCCTGGGGACATTCCGGTGGCGTCGTGGGTTTTGTGAGTACCGGCGTTTATCTGCCAGAAGAAGACGTGATTATTATCGCGCTTTCGGCCAGCGTGGATACTGACCTTGACGCATTAGCCGATGCCGTGCTGGATGCGATGGAATAGGCGTCACACGAACGACTGAGCATGAATGGGTTATCTCGTATTTGGGGTAACCCATTTTCACGCATTAAATTCACGTTCGAGCAAACCGAACTGCTTGAATTTGCCGTTTAATCTCACCATCAGTATGATTAATTGATAAAGAATTGATATAAATGTAATATTCTTTAATGTCTGCGACGAGATACGGTGCTTTCAAAACGCTTATTGCAAACGTCTGCCTACAAGCGCAAACAACGCGGTGATATTTTGACGTACTATTTTGGGTTTGAAATTTTCGTGGCGATTTTTACGACTGCGCTGGGATTTGTAGCGCTGATTACCCGGCTGCCGGGGCGGACTGGAGATACAGCAGCCGGGGGGGGGCAGGCATTCCTGGAGTCGTTGCTTCAGTTTGGCTTAAACGCCGTACTGCTGGCAGCATTGCTCTCCACCTGGCGCCTGAAGCGCGGTGGAGTCTGGTTGCTGATTGGCGTCACGGTGGTGACACTCTTATTTATCGCCTGGAATTACAGCCTGACACGGACGTTGCCCTGGTTTGGCGTAGCCTTAATTGCGACGCGGGTCTTTGTCATGGTGGGAGAACTGCGCCCGCGCTGGGCTAAATTCGAGCCCGGATTCTGGTAAATATTGCCGGGTTATTCACCGGTTTTGGCGGCTTTCTGCTCGTTGATCAGTTTGCTGTACTCGTACCACATTTTTTCCCAGCCGGGATCACCTTTTTTCAGTGCGCCCATTTTGTAGAGTGCAGCGGCGGCCAATAAGCGCACCTGCTGATTTTCATCATCCAGTGCGTAGATGAGCGCATCGACTGCGGGCTGGCCGATCTTGACCAGCGCCACCGACGCCAGACGCCATGCCTGTGGATGGTCATCCCGCAATGCCTTGACCAGATAGGGGACAGCCGGTGCGCCAATCGTGATCAGATCGTTGACCGCCTGCACGTTCATCCAGTTACTTTCGATCCGCAGTGAAGCCACTAGCAGCCGGATAGTGCGCGGCTGATTTTTGAAGGCTGGTTGTGTTTCGTTTTCATCCCCCGATTCCGGGTTTTGGGCGCTGGGCAGCGGCCCGGTGTAAAAAGCCATAATCTCTCTCCTTTAGCATCCTAAGCAAAATTATGATTATGATGGCTTGCACGCGGCTTGCAGCCATGCAAGGCAACTTGCAGGAGGATTGGCTTGCGGTTGGTTTGGTTGGAAATCACGCCGAATCTGTAACAATTGGGGAAAATTTCACAAAGCTAAAGGCACGTAAAGGCCGAATCCGTGCTTTTAAACCGCCTTAAGGTGTGGGTTTGCTATAATTCGGCTCATCAATCATGTGTGATACAACAGGCTTTAGTCGACTAGCTGAGAGCAAATACTTATGTCGAGAAAACTCTATCTGAGTGTGGGACTAATTGGAATCGCTGCTATCGGGTTTCTTCTTACGTATCTGGTAAGCAATTCTTCATCTACCCCTGAAGAAAGCTTTACACAGACATCCCCTGCACCGGACATGACCAGCACAGATGCAAATATACAATTGACGGTGGCGTTTGAAGATACAGCCGTTGCTAAATTCACGGAAAATCCGGAATTCGTTTCATCCATGACTCCGTTTTATGCCCAAATCATCTATAACGATGTGCTCAGAAATTTGACTGAAATTCCATTTCCTGGCCGTCCGTGTTATTTGGATCCGACTGATGCGCCGGATAATCCGGCTACCCCGGTGGGTAAGTGTGGGCCATCTATAGTCACTATTCTCTTCGGAGACGAAGCAACTGAATTGACTGAATTGATGAATAGTTCAGGCATTGAAGGCACTCTTGGCATTGAGTCCTATGGTGTACAGCAAACTAGTGATGAGTCTCTTCCGCCATTTGTAGCGGTGCGAAGTCGTACGGGATTTGCAATCCCTATGGACACCGTGAGCAGTGAAACACTTTTGAATGACACGCTTAATAGGCTTTCAGACTTTATTGTGCAAAACTGGGAGAGCCTTGAATCAGTCTCGACCAATGCAGACATTTATATTGAACTTATCGGGAATGATGGAAGCAAAACGCTTCTGACAACATATGCTGCTCTCAAGGCTGCTAAAGAAAGCGGTTTAGAAGGGGAGCAGTTGTTACAGGCATTAGGCGGCTGGCAGGAACTTACTAAGCCAGTGTTCGAAAGACGACCAACAAGATAAAATATTGTGGCATGAGCAGACGAATCGATTTCACACTGACAGACGAGCAACTTGGGACGCTTGAAGCAGCCATCAACACGTCGCCGCATCCGGAGGTGCGGCAAC
>JBBSQD010000046.1:0-29570 GCA_038258185.1 Aggregatilineales bacterium
AAAGATCATCAGAATGTGCATGAATTATGGGTTTTCCGTCTGTGTGAACTGGGTGGTTATGACTTGGCTGATCTGGTCATCAAAGGGTGGTGTATGCCCGCGCCATAATTCCTGCCCCTCACGATCAAACAGGATAAATTCCGGCGTATAACTGAAATCATAGCGGTCACGCAAAGTCCGGCCCACATTGGTGTGAATATCTACCCGAAGCACGTTGAAGTCATCCCCCAGACCTGTCGCAATCTGATCAACCACCGGGCGAATCGCCATGCAACCGGCGCAGTAATTACTGAAAAATTCGAGAAAAGTGGGTTTTCCATTCTGGATAGTCGCTTCGGCCACTGCGATTTCGCTTACGTCACTGTTTCCAGGACGCAGCAGGAATAAACCGGTTACACTGAGGAAAATAAGACTGACCGCGGCTATGGCAATGATACGACGATCCGCGAGATAACGGCGCAGGATAAGTACACTGGCAAATACCACAGCTACGCTAATGACGACGTAGGAATACTGGTTCAATAGATCATTCATCACATTCTCTCCTCTTAGGTTGAGAATAGCGTGAAACGGGGCTGGCGTAAAGGAAAATAGAGATTGTAATAACAGGTTATTACAGGAAGGTTAAGACTTATCGCTATCAAAATGAGCCTTAAATATCGCCCAGGATCATAAATTGTGCTGTTGAGCATAATCCAGAAGATAGGGGTTGGTCTGGCGTTCTCGCTGGATAGTCGTGGGTTGCATGTGACCCGGTAAAATACGCACATCATCCCCCAGTGGCAGAATCTTTTCAAAGATGGATCGCATCAGTGTTTCATAATCGCCAAAGGGCAGATCGGTGCGGCCAATGCTGCCCGCAAAAATACAATCTCCGCCGAAAAGTAATTTCTGATCCGCTAAATAATAGGCAATATGATCCTGAGCATGGCCGGGTGTATAAATCGTTTCGAGCTTAATACTATCCAGCTCAATGCTTTCACCATCGCCTTTCAGGAAGCGGTCAGGCGTGGCTGCTGCTGGAAATTCCTGACCGGTAAATCGTTTGCCCTGTTCGGGTAAACTGTCCAGCCAGTAGGGGCCTTGCTCATGGATATAAAAAGGCGCATCCGTAAGCTCTTTCAACCCTTTACTGGCTAAGACATGATCGAAATGCCCATGCGTTGCCAGAATAAGTTTGATTGTCCACCCGGCTTCGCGCGCAGTTTCGAGAATGAGCGGTGCATTATCTACCGGATCAATCACCAGCGCGTTACCCGTTTCGCTGTCGGCGACGATATAGCAATTTGTAGCCGCTATGCCTAAATTCAAGACTTTGATTTCGATGGTCATACAAGTACCTCAGCCGGTTTCTGGCGGCGTAAAATCAGAGGGATAATGGTGCGTAGCTCATCCATTTGTAAGAGCAGCGCTGTGATGACAAACGCTGCCGCGCCAATCACTACTTCGATAGCGACCTGTAGAATAATAAATGCAGCCCCACGGTTCGTTAAACCCGCGCTTGTCCACAGCAGATTTAACACTACGATGGCAAGCGCCATTACCAGACTGGAGGCCAGTGTTTTTAGCGTTGTGCTGGCGAGTCGATTCTCATTAATGCCGTGCCAGCGTCCTCGCAGGATAACCAACAGTGTGATGACCTCAAAAGCCGTGCCGAGCGTGTTGGCGAGTGCCAAGCCACTGACATTGCCAGAGACGGATTGTAAATTCAGAAAGGGTGCCTGCGCGGCAGCAATATTGACAAAGGCATTCTGCTCTACGACTGTGACGCCACTCAGCAGAAAAGCGAGTACAAAATTAATGGCGGCACCCCCCAGTGCTGCCCACAGGGGAGTCAATGTGTCCTGGTCGGCATAGAAGCTGCGTGCGACGACTTCAAGCGCGGAGTGCACCACGATGCCTAACGCAAAAAAGCGCAGTGTATTATACACCAGCACCGAGGCTGACGCATCGAAAGCGCCACCTTCCAGTAATCTGATCAAAGGCTGTCCCACAAAAATTAAGCCAACAGCCGAAGGAATGCTGGCGATCATGATAAAGCGCAGCGCCCCGGACATGGCATCGCGTTTGCCATCTTCATCACCCAGTTCGCTCAGTGCGGCCAGTGTGGGAAAAATGACCGTGCCCATCGCTGTGCCGATTAATGTCTGTGGGATCTGCATCAAGCGCCAGCCCCAGCTTAAAGCACTGACCGACCCGACCCCCAGGCGTGAGGCGATATTATTCATAATAATGAAATTCACACTGAAGACCCCTAAGCCGGCAATGCGCGGCAGCATCAAACGGATAATGCGCCATAGAATCGGATCGTTGAAGCCAAACTGAGGTCGCCATTGGGCGCGGAAGTAGATTAAGCCGGGTATCTGGATGCCAAAGTGCATGGCTGCGCCCAACACCGCGCCGACTGCCACGCCATTGACCCCTAGCGGCGTGATTAAAAACAATACGCCAAACAGGATACCGAGATCAAACATAATCGGTGCCAGCGCGGGCAGCAGGAAATGATTATGACTTTGCAGAATGCCCATCGAGATGCCGCTGACCGAGAAGATCAGGGTGCTGACCAGCAGAATGCGCATTAACTCCACGGTCTGGGATTGGGCCACTGCATCGAAACCGGGGGCAACTACGTTAGCCACCAGCCAGGGTGCGGCAAAAAAGGTGATTACGCTTACGACAAAGGTGGCCGTAAAAATCGTGTTGATGACATGTGACGCGGTGCGCCACGCGCCGTCTTTATCCCCACGCGCCAGAAAACCGCCGAACACCGGGATAAAGGCATGTGCCAGTGCGCCACCTGCGATCAGGGTAAAAATCAGCTCTGGGATGCTGTTCGCCGCGACGAATGCATCCCAATCCTGACTAAGGCCAAAAACCCGCGCAATGATGACCGTTTGCGCCAGACTGATGATTTTGGCAATGCCAAACGCGATCATGACGATCAGTGTCGAACGGGCAATATTTCGGTTGCGACTTTCAATATCAGCTTTTGGGTCTTTAGCGAGGGAGTCTGTTTGTTCTGCGTTTTCCACAGGTGGTTTTCCTCATGCAGATGTGGTGATGGATATAAACAGGCGGAGATCAACTAATCTCCGCCCGTGATGTGATCAATGGAGTTTATCAGGCAAGTCCATCACGCGCGGTCTGGGCAGCCGTATAACGCGGATTGTGCTGAAGTGCGCGGTTATAGGCGCTGAGTGCAGCAGCGGTGTCGCCCTGGGCTTCAAAGACGCGGCCTTGCCAGTAATAGGTTTCCTCAACGTATTGTGCGCCGTTGGTGAGGTTGGCATTGACTAGAGCCAGCACATCATCGTAACGCCCCACGTTAAAGTAGGCTTCAAATGGACCAAACTGATACCACATAATGCGCCACGGCAATTTACCAATACGCAATGCCTGATCATAGGCCGCTGCCGCTTCTTCATAACGTTCCAGCCGTGTGTAGGCCGTTCCGATATTAAACCAGGCAAAAACATCCTGCCGGTTCGTGCGGGCTTCTTCCTGGGCTACTTCTAAAGCCTTTTCCGCGGCCTGCATGGGATCGGCCAGATCGCCTAAAATGCGGCGGACTTCAAGCTCACGTTCCTGTTCATAAACCACGATAAACGTGCGGTTAAAGTGCTTCCAGTTTTCGTTGACCGTAGCATAGCTTTCCTGAAGCCCGGCACCAGTTTCACCCGCACCCAGGTAACTATCGTAGATGTAAAACAACCCCTGTAAATCATCATAACCGACGATGGTCTGATAATGACCCAGCCAGTCATAACCTTCAAAGACCGTTCCACCAGCCTCAATGATGACCGGGAATTTGGCGGCAATGAAGCTTTTAATCATATTGAGGTCGCCACCGATGCGTGTAATGGCGCGTACGCCGGAACGCTCATTGACGAAGGAGACCATTTCACCAGGAGTCACATTTTTGTCTTCACGGTCTGGCTTGAGATAGGCCGCCGCTACGGTCTGATCATCGCGCCAGCCATAATAACTGAGCGCCATCGTGATATTCGCAGGGCCACAATTGTTCCATGTCTGCTTGGCGTAGGTGAAGCCACCCAGAAGTTCCGTCGCTGGCCGGCTGGGAATCGACACGGCAAGCGCATTATCGGGTTCCTGCACATTAGACGCGACTTCGGTTGCGGCGATGGTCGCAGTCGGCGGAAGTGAAGATGGCGTGATGGTGGGCAATGGCGTATTGGTCGCTGCCTGGGTGGCTGTTGCTTCGACTTCAATAATCGCCGCTGCTTCGGTCACTTCGGCGGTAGGTTCGATTTCTTCGGTTGCCTCTGAAGCTGAGTCTGCGGTCGGGGTTTCACCCAATAAGGGGAGGCCGCCTAAAAGATCATCCGGTGAGATGTCGCCATTGCTGCCGGGGAGGGCAGTCGGCAGTATACCACCCTGTGGGGTGGGCGGTAGCAATGCGCGCAGAAAAGGCGCTTCTTCAACCACGACCTGTTGATACTCTGGCCGTAGATAATTGGTAAACACGAAGACGCTTCCCACTCCGCCCAGAACGATAATGATCCCTAAGCCGACAGCGAGCCAGATCGCAAAATGGCGTGGGAGCGATTTGCGAAATACGATGGCGCTGAAAACCAGGATCGCCATGAGGATGAGAACCAACACAATCCCCAGAGGGAGGAGCGCAATCAGGCGCTGTTGAGTTTGATAGACAATAAACGCGGCAATACCAGATATGACCAGATAGGTGAATAGAATAATTGCGAACCATAACATGCGTGGTGGTGGCGCAATACCTTCATCGTAGGGTTGTTGCGCTGGTTCTGGTCTGGTGTAAGGTTGTTGTGTCATTAAGCTAAAATCTCCAACCATCCCGTTACAATAAGAGAATGAGTGTGCCATACGGTGAGCAATTTTGCATGTGAATTAGCTTACGATTACCCACCGTTCTGACAGGCATTATAACGGTAAGTCAGGGGCTTAGCGATAGTTGTTCTATTTAGCCCCTTGCAAAGCTGGTCTTTATATAGTGAGATTCTGAGTGGTCATTTGACACGTGGAGTAAGTATGGCGAAATATCGTAACCGTATTCTGATCGGCTTTGGTATCGGTTTTGTGATTTATGTTGGGCTGCTTTTGCTGGTTAATACGGATGATTTAATCCGAAATCTGCAGATTTATCCCTGGGCATTATTGGTGCCGGTGATTCTTCTGAAATTTGTCTCATGGATTTTTCGATTTCTGGAATGGCATTATTTCCTGGGTGTAATTGACGCGCAGGATAAAATCACCCTGTTTGACAGTATCGTGCTGTTTATCTCTGGCTTTACGATGGCGGTGAGTCCCGGCAAAGTGGCTGAGGTCTTGAAAGCGGTCATTCTCAAAAACAAGACGGGCGTGCCGATTGCCAAATCAGCGCCGGTGGTGATTGCTGAGCGGGTTGTGGATGGATTGGCTGTGATTATCCTGGCGTTTATGGCGGTGTTTCTGGCTGCGGATGCTATGCAGCTTGGGGATTATCGCGTTTTGATTTATGTCTCTGCTGGGCTGCTGGTATTTGGCTTAATCGCCATCCGAATTCGACCATTAGCGTATTTTGTGCTGGATGTGATTCACAAGCTACCGCTGGTACACCGTGTTTATGAACCGCTGGTAGCCTTCTACGAAAGCAGCTATGAGATTTTCAGGCCACGCCATATGGTTCCAACCACATTTTTTGGCATGGTGGCTGCGTTGGGTGATGCCATCGGTTTTGTGATTATCCTGTCGGGCTTTGGCATCGAAATAACCTGGCTGTTGTTTTTGCAGGCTATGGTGATCGTCAGTCTGTCGTCAGCCATTGGCGCATTGAGCGGGGTGCCGAATGGCGCGGGTGTCACTGAAATTTCCGTCAGTGCGATGCTGATGATTATTGTTGGCCCACAAAACCCGTTGATGACACCCACTATTGCTGCCACAGCAGCTTTGATCGAGGGGTTCTTTCACAAATGGTTCCGTGTGTTTGTTGGTTTGGCGGTGGCGGTGATCTTCCGCAAGCGGCTGTTCTCGGCTGATCTGGAAGCGACTCTTATTGAAATGGAACAGGATGGTTTACAGAAACAGGCGTTTGGCACCGAAGGGAGCCGTGCATGATGGATAAACTGTGGAATGTTGACCTGCATAGTCATACTCTGTGGTCTAAAGATTGCCTGACGCAATTTGAGACGATTATCCGTCTGTGTGAAAAGCGTGGTGTGGATCGTATTGCCATTACCGATCACAACACGGCGGAGGGTGCCTTAGCACTTCAGAAAATCGCGCCCGAATTGATTGTCGTGGGCGAAGAAATCATGACCACCCAGGGCGAAATTCTGGCCTATTTCGTGCGCGAATCCATCCCTGCGGGGTTAACCCCTGAAGAAACAATTACACGTTTGCGCGATCAGGGCGCGGTCATCAGTGTGTCGCACCCGTTTGATCGCCTGCGCAAAGGCGCGTGGGAAGAAGAAGATTTGCTGCGCATTATTGATAAAGTGGATGCAATTGAAATCTTTAACGCGCGCTGCCTGTTTATGGATGACAACCTGAAAGCGATTGAATTTGCGCGTGAGCATCAGCTTAACGGGACAGCCGGGTCAGACGCGCATACTCGGCCAGAATATGGACGCGCCATGACGCAGCTCCGGCCATTTGAGAACGACCCCGAAGATTTTCTGGATGCTCTGCAATCTGCGGCTTATATCCAGCATTTAAGCGGATACTATGTGCATCTGGGCAGCACTGTCGCGAAATGGTCAAAAAAGCTGGGTTTGCGTCGGCGCATGTGGACTGGCGGTTAATTCAGTTGGACTGAGTTAATCGCTCATGCGCTGCTTCTAAAGCGATACCGCCAATATCCGCAGCAAGACCGGGATCGGTGCTGTCTTCGAGCACAACCGCAACCGCGATACCCTGTCTGCCTCCCAGCGTCGCAAAGCCGATAAACCACGCCTGCGATTGGTCACCAGAATAGGCCAGAGTCGCATGACCACCAATATCAATGCCTGCGCGGCCTGCGTTGGCTGCTGCACCGACTGCGACAGTCTCACGCATTAAGTCCTGTAGCTGGCGGGCGGTGCTTTCAGTCATATAGGGAATCGTTGGCCTGACAGTCTGGACATTTGACCATAGTTGACTATCTGGCGCGCGGGTCGCCAGCAGAATATTAGGTTGGGGCGCGTTGCCGTCATTGACGATGGCGGCGGCAAGCATCGCCATCTCTAAAGGTGTTACGGTCAGGTTACCCTGCCCAAGCGCCGTCTCCGTGAGATTATCTGTATTAATCCCATCGGGCAGCGGCTGGGGCGTTAATAGAGTATCTTCCGCCGTCGATTGGAATTGAAAATCGGCGATCTCGGGCGGTTGATTGAAACGAAAGGTATTTAGAATCGCATCGACTGTTTCTGAGCCTATATTCTCCGCCAGTTGTGCAAAAGGCTTTGGGCAGGAGAAGGCGTACGCCTCACGCAGCGATAATTCATCAAACGGTAAACGAACCGCGCAGGACACTTCCAGATCGGGCAATTGCACTGGATCGGTTGCCTGAGTGATAAATTCGTCTATGGGCTGATTGCTGAGTAAGGCGGCGGCCATTAGCGGGGTTTCCAGCAAGCCGCCGGGTTGATAGCTACCCTGCAAAGCGCGATTGAAAAAAGGCGTATCCGGGTTGCTGACAAGCTGTTCCCAGTTTAAGTCGAGTGTATTGGGATCATAGCTGGGCAGGCTAAGCAGTGTGAGTATATCACCGCTGGGGACGTCAATAATGACCACAGCGCCTTTCAAGCCTTCCAGCGCTTCAGCAATCTGCTGCTGCATGCCAAGATCCAGCGCGAGTTGAATATCCGAACCCTCCTGAGGGCGATGCAGGGTGTCATTGATAATTATTGAAGAAGCATCCAGATTTAGATTGTCGCCACGCAGCGTAGCGTCGTAAGCGGCCTCTGAGCCACCCACACCATAGCGCAGGCTCGAATAGCCGATCAGGCTGGTGGTTTCCGGGAAGAGATAAACGCGGCGTTGGCTCTGATCGGTCTGTCCCTCCGATGTGACCAGCAGATTGCCGGCGCGATCAAAAATATCTCCGCGAATTAAACGGGCTTCTGCCTGCACCAAACGCGGGTTATCCTCGCGTAACAGAATCGTCCCCGGCCCGACAATGGCCCAATAAGCCGCAGCAAAGGCTACAATCAGAAAGATCAGCAGGATACCTGCCATTAAGCGGTTAATTTCACGATTTAGCTGCATAGCCGCCTTCTTCAACTGTGGACAGGCGCAGTAACAGCCCTATAATCATGAAACTGATGACGAGCGAACTGCCTCCATAACTCAGGAAGGGAAGCGTTACCCCCGTCAACGGAATAATCTTGAGCACCCCGCCCATAATCATCAGGCTTTGAACAGCGATAAGCATGCTGAGGCCAACTGCCAATAATGCGCGGAACGAATAACTGCTTTGCCGGATGGCGATGCGCAGCCCACGCATCACC
Source organism: Aggregatilineales bacterium (assembly GCA_038258185.1). Lineage (GTDB taxonomy): Bacteria > Chloroflexota > Anaerolineae > Aggregatilineales > Phototrophicaceae > JAIOHN01. The sequence goes on from JBBSQD010000046.1 coordinate 8,463, forward strand.
AGGGTGGCAATGCTCACAATGATGACGATGATACCGTTTAAGCCCCATTCTTCGGCAACAGCCGCAAATACAAAGTCTGAATGGACAACCGGAATATAGCTGGGTAGTCCCTGACCAATACCCTGCCCCCAGATCCCACCAGCGGCAAAGGCCATCAGACTCTGTACAATCTGATAGGCGCGACCATCGGCTTCAGGCCAGGGATTAAGCCAGACATCTACCCGTAAAGCCACCACGCTGAACAGATTGTAGGCGACAAAGCCCGCAATGATGATGAGCAAAAGGCCACCCAGCAGGATAACTTTTGAACCACTGGCGACATACAGCAGCAACAGGAACACAATGAAAAAGATACTGGCTGTACCAAGATCACGCTGCCAGATCAGAATGACTACAGAGATGCCCCACATCAGTAGGATAGGGCCGACTACACGTGATGACAGCATCAGGCTGCGCGGATGCTCTCGCAACTGCTCAGAACGCAGGATAGGGTGTTGTTCCGCCATGTAACTGGCCAGAAATGCGACCAGAATAATTTTGAGCAGCTCCGAGGGCTGGAAGTAAATCTGCTCAAAGCCTAGCCAGAGAGCAGGCGCACCGGCCTGACCTGATGGATTACGCCCCAGCACGATTGTGCTGATGAGTAAGCCCAATCCGACAATGAGCAAGGTATAGCGATAGCTGCGCAGCCAGCGCAAGGGCTGTTGAAATGTAGCGATTATCAGCATCACTAAAGTTCCGATAACCAGCCACAGGGTTTGACGGTCAGCAAAGGGCTGTGCGAGGCGATCAATCAGCAGTAATCCCCAGCCGCTGAGAAACATCGCCAGCGAAAAAAGCAGCGGATCGCGGCGGGGCAGGCGGCGTTCCAGCCAGAAATGGCCGAAAATGGCACATACCACCCAGATGGCAAAATGCAGCCAATGGTTTGGTTGAATGGAATCACGAACAAGCGCCAGAGTCGCAAAATTGACCCCCAGGAAGACGCCGACAATAACGAGTAAAATCCGCTCGACATTGCGCTGGCGAGAAGGTTGCACCTGCTCATGGATGGGAGAAAGACTCTGACTACTCAAGGATGATCTTCAAAATATCTTTTTAAGATGGGTTCCAGATTTTCCAAAATGGCTGCTGGTATCTTGGTGCGATCCACGAAGATGGCGTCGTCCAGTACCTTATGGCAGTTATACTGTTGGGTCGTGTCGAGTTTGCCGACTGCATAGGCAATCGCTTGTTCAACCGACTTGAGGTTACCACTCATGGTCGACAGCACTTTTTCCGCCGTGACAGGTTCTTCGCTGGTGTGCCAGACATCATAGTCGGTGATATGCGCCAGAGTCGAATAGGCGATTTCGGCCTCCCGCGCCAGAAAGGCTTCAGGGCTGGACGTCATGCCGATCAGGCTGCATCCCCATTGCCGGAAGATGTTGCTTTCGCCTTTGGTACTAAAACGGGGGCCTTCTACCGTAATAAATGTGCCCCCCGCATGCACAGTGCCACCCACTTGTTGCACGGCTTCGTACAGCAGTTGATTTAATTCGGTGCAGAAAGGATCAGCCACAGAAATATGGGCGACCAGTCCATATTCGAAGAATGAGCGGCCACCGCGTTCTGATTTGGTGTTGTCGTAAAGCTGGTCAGGGATGACGATATGGCCGGGAGCATACGCTTCAAGCAGGGAGCCGCAGGCGTTGACCGCGATAATAAATTTCACGCCAATTTTTTTGAGCGCATAAATATTGGCGCGATAGGGGACTGTGCTGGGTGCGAACACATGCCCAGCGCCATGCCGGGGAAGAAAGGCGACCCGTTTGCCGCTGAGCGTACCGATCATAATATCCGCGCTTGGCTCACCGTAGGGAGTGTCTACTTTAATCGCGCTTTTACCCGTAATTTCCGGCATATTGTACAGACCAGAACCTCCGATAACGGCAATTTCGACTGTTTCACTCATGCTGTGAATTCTCCTGCTTTATGTGCTTTGAAACAACAAGTAATTTTGCCCTGAATCTGATGGGCTTCAGCCCTCGAAGGCTTCCGTTATAGCAGGCTTTTAACCTCACCACCATCCACCTGCAAGGCAACCCCGGTGATAAAACCTGCCGCCGGAGAGCACAGAAATACAGCCGTATTGGCAAACTCCTGAGCCTGCCCAATGCGCTTTAAGGGTATGGCCTGGGTAGCTTTTTCGCGCTCTTCGTCTATCGAGGTTCCGTGTGCTGTGGCCCGGGACTGCATCAGTTCCGTGACGCGCTCGGTATCGGTGATGCCGGGTAAAATGCTGTTCACCCGGATGCCTTCTTCGCCTAATTCTCGCGAGAGGCTTTTTGTGAGTCCGATCACCGCAGGGCGAATCGTATTCGATAAAATCAGGTTGTCGACTGGTTGCTTGGCCGACATGGAGGTCACGGTCAGAATCGCCGCGCGTCTGGACTGCCGCAGATAAGGCAATGCGCTGCGAATCAGCGTGATGGCGCTGAACAGATTTAAATCAGCGGCCTTGTGCCAGGCTTCCATGTCAAAATCATCAAAGTTTCCAGCGGGTGGACCACCGGCATTAGTGACGATTATATCCAGGCCGCCTATCATCTCTGCTGCATTCCTGACCATTCTGGCGGCAGTTTCCGGGTTGCTGACATCTGCTGCCAGGGTAAAGACCGCATTTCCGCTGACCTCATTAATCTCTTTAGCAGTGGTCTGCAACTTGTCCAGATTTCGACTGTTGATGATGACATTTGCGCCCTCAAGGCTGAATTGGCGGGCAGTTGCCGCTCCCAGCCCGCTGCTGGCTGCGGTCACCAGAACCCTGGCACCGCGCAGTCCCAAATCCATATTTATTTCTCCAATTCGATGCGGTAACGCATGTTGCCAATACCGACAATGTCGCCATTCGTGATCACGGTAGCCTGCTTGACGAGGAGTTCGTTCAGGGTCGTCCCATTGCGGCTTTGGCGATCTTCCAACCACCATTGGCCGTTTCGCATAGCCAAAACCGCATGCTCGCTGCTGGCGAAGTTATCATCTACAGGCACCACATTGGTGGGCGACCTTCCCATACTGGTCAGCGGCAACAGTGGATAAGTCGTGCCAGTCAGGATGTAATTGCCATCGACCTCACGCATGGCAATAAGCTGTCCCTGAATGCGTTTTGATGATTCTATGCCCTGAACAGCGCTGCGATAATCCCGCCATAAGATAACGAATACAGCCAGCATAAATATCAGCAGTAAGCCGCCAGAAGCGAGGCGTAGTAAAAAGAGCAGGGTTTCAATATTCACAGCGTTACTCTACCGCATCTAACGATCCCGTAGGATGATCGCTGGCAGGGGTATCATCCATATAGACCATGGATGTTGATCCGATACGAATCACATCACCCGCCTGGAGACGATGTTCCCAAACGCGGACATCATTCACGTAAATACCGCTCTGACTGTCGGCATCAAAGATCATATAGTGATTAAAACGCAGGCGGATCTGGGCGTGATGCCGTGAAACATACGGGTCTTCCAGAATGATATGATTTTCCTGACTTCGCCCGATCATGACGACGGATTCTGTTAAGGGGATAGATTTTACACCCGTGATGATGATCTGGGCGTTTAGTGAATGCTGATGCCTGATCGGAATTTTGATAGGCTGCATCACTGCGGTGGTTTCATGTCTTTCGCTCAGATGGCTGGCCTCAATATAGACTTTGCCCGGGGCGAGATCTTCATCCGCCAGAACATACACCACAGGTTTGCTCATAAGCCGGTAGCCAAAGCTGGACGCCAGCTCCGTGATCTGCGTGCTCAGGATTTGCGCCAGATTGGGGTGTTTATACAGAATATGGGCGCGCACATCAGGATTTACAACGATCGTATATTGATTAGGCGCGATAGGGCGTGTGTCGCCCCCCTCAGCGGGTTCGACACCGCTTTCCAGCGCACGTGCCAGTTGCAGAGCGATGTCATATGCCTGGATGCGTTTGCCAAAGACATAAGCAAACATGCCTTCGACAAGTTGCTCCAAGCGTGCTTCGAGTCGTATGATCCGTTGGTCGTTCATCATGTCGCATTATAGCCTAGCCATATTATGCCAGCAATGCGTAATGTGAGGGTATAAGAAATGCAAACGCCGCTGGAAAAGCGGCCCTTGCTTTGAGGTTATAGATTATTCCGAGCCTGCGAAGGGCTACGAAGACCGTATGAAAACGGGCTCGCTGGGAATATGGTCGACCCATGTATTGAAGATCTCATAGGAGTCGGCTTTTTCCTCGCGCAGATTTTCGAGATAGCCTTCAAAGCGGCTGTCTTTGGCGCGCTGCATTTCATCATCATTCATTTCGCGGTTTTCACGTTCGAGAACCTGAATGATGTGATAACCGAATTCAGACTCCACGGGGCCGACAATCTCGCCGATTTCAGCCGACTCGACTGCTTCAGCAAAGGGCCGGACGTAATTGGTCACTGGCGCCCAACCGAGTTCACCGCCCTGTTGGCCTGACCCGGTATCGGTCGAGGAAGCAGCAGCCAGTGCGGCAAACGATTCGCCAGCTTCGAGAGCTGCCAGAATATCCTGCGCTTCTTCTTCGGTTGCAACCAGAATATGCCGGGCATTAGCGTAAGGTGCTGATTCCGCGGTGATTTCCGGCGTGACTTCATTGCGTAAAGCCCTGCGGATGGCCCGCGTTTCAAAGTAGTCGCGAATATCACCATCGCTCACACGCGCTAAACGCCGCAGGTTCGCGAAATAGGTATCCTGACTGTCTTCAAATTGCTGCTGAAGTTCCTCTGCCGACTCGGTGGGTACCGCTGTGCCTGTCGGGATCGGCGTCCAGGTGGGTGTCGCTTCGATAGCTTCCTGGGTGCTTTCCTCAGTCGATTCTACCGTTGGAGTCAGTGTTGGCTCTGGTGATGGGGTAGGCGACACAAAAGGTGTTGGCGTAATGGTCGGTTCGGGTGTTTCTGTCGGTGCCTGACCGGCTGTTAAAGGGTCAAAGCCGAAGAAATCCTGAATTTCCTTATCGACATCCGCATCGCTGACACTAATGCCCATTTCCGCTGCCTGCTGGCGAATCAGCACGTCATCCACCATCTGATTGATGACGTTGTTGCCCAACTGATCGGGAATCTGCACACGAGACAACCAGGTGCGCAGTGGTTCCTGGCTGGCATACTGGTTAGGATCGAGCCCTAATGATTCAATCTGGAAAAGGTAATCATTAATTTGCTGATTTAGTAGAGCGCGTTCCAGGCGAACACGGCTTTCAAACTGGGCAACGCTGATATTTTCGTTGTTGACGGTTGCGACGGTTTGATTGGGGGTGATGACCAGCTCAACTACGATAGCGGCGATCAGAATAAGCGCCACAATGGCCACCGTAACCACTGTGCCTAAAATGACATAGCGCTGGATTTCCGCTTCGCGCTCTGCCCGCGATTTGTATTCAATATTTTTAGCTTCTTTGGCAGACGTGCTTTTCGGTTTGTCTTTAGGACCGCCGGTCGTCTGCTGGCTCCGTTTCACCATAAGTTACACTCCTAAATCATGAAAAGAGGCACAGTTTACACAGCAACCATGCCCCTGATGAAGTCTAATCGATTTCTGAATCTGCCTAATCAGACAAATTGACAAACGGCAGTAATGCCAGATGCCGTGCGCGCTTGATCTCGCGGGCCAGATTACGCTGGCAACGGGCGCAGTTCCCTGTTTGTCGACGAGGGCGAATCTTGCCGGTTTCGTTGATATAGCGGCGTAGTGTGTCTACGTCCTTGTAGTCAAAGCACTTGCCGTCCGGGCAGTATTCTGTATTGCGGCTGCGGCGACGACCACCACCCCGCCGGTCAAAGCGTGGGCCTGAATTTGACCTGGGGCGGCGGGAAGATCTTCTTTCTTCAGAAGAATCACTCGAATCGTCGTTCTCGTCGTCGTTTTCGTCTTCGTTTTTATTCCGGAAATTCCTGTTGCTCACGGAACGTATTCTCCTACTTATATATTAGAATGCGTAATCGCCATCCTCGTCGTCCATATAGTCGATATGCTGTTGGCGGCGATCGCCCAGCAGGATCATCTCATTGGCGACGAGTTCAGTGCGGAAGTGTTTCTTACCTTCGTCATCTTCCCAACCCCGAGTTTGCAGGCGGCCCTCAATATAGACCTGTTGGCTTTTGCTCAGATGTGCTTTGCAGATCTCAGCCAGATTGCCCCATGCGACGACATTAAACCATTCGGTTTCTTCTCGGCGTTCACCTTCGGCTGAAGTCCAGCTACGGGTCGTAGCTACACTAAAGCTGGTGACCGGTCTACCACTGGGGGTATACCGCATCTCGGGGTCACGCCCCAGATAGCCGATGATCATAACCTTGTTTAGCCCGCGTCCCATGTTTCCTGTTACTCCTTGACAAACCCCTGTTGAGGGTTGGGTTGGTTACTCGCAGCCTCTACTATTCGGCCAGGACGATAAGGTAACGTAAGACAGTTGATGATAGTTTAAGGTTACGTTCGAGTTCCGGTAAATTGACAGGATCAATATCGGCATACATGAAGACATAATAGCCATCACGCTGCTTGTCGATCTCGTAAGCCAGTTTACGGCGGCCCCAACGGTCAATTTTGGTCACCTGACCAAGCTCATTAGCCTCGACCCAAGTCTGAACCTGACTAACACTCTCGTTAATCACTTCTTCGTTGGAGTCCAGGCGAACTATAAAACCAAGCTCGTATGCTCTTTTCATTGCTCTGTGTGGTTCTCCTTCCACGGGTTTGCCCCACAGTGACACAGGTGTGTTTGTGAAGCGGAAAGTATGGATTATGGTGTTACTAACGGGGTCATACTACCTGATTGGCGGTTTTTTAGCAACGGTAAATTATTAATCTTCATTCGGGTAATGAAACAAAGCTGCAGGCTGATTTTTCAGTGCATCGCCTAAAACAGTGCGGTGGCGGGACAGGAAATCAGCCGGTAACGCATCCGGCGCAAAATAGCGTACATCCAGCGATTCGTCGTCATGGATATGGGGCTTGCCTGCAAGAGGTTTGCAGCGAAATGCAATGCTGATAATAGCGACCTGATCGCCATTGGGGTAGGCGCCAACCCAATCCGACCCACCGTAAACACCGATGATCTGCTGCGGATATACCTGAATGCCTGTTTCTTCAAAAACCTCTCTGACGACTGCTTCAGCGGGCTCTTCGCCGGGGTCAATCGCGCCGCCGGGAAAACACCACAGCCCATTATCGACGCGTCGATGCAGCAAAAATTCGCCTTGTGGGTTGATGACCACGCCCGTTGCTCCCGTAATCATAATGAGATCATGCCCGATTTTGGCACGTAAACCTTTGATGTAGTCGGAAATGGGCATTAGTCTGCGCTCGCTGAGGTTGAGGCTGTTAATCCAAGATGTGAGGAGGCCAGCGCCAGACTGACAATCAGCCAGAACAGGGTAATGGATGCCTGAAAATCCAGACGGAAGAAATACAGGTCGAAAATCGCGTTGACCATCGCAGCCAGCAGAGCAGCATGAAAGCCTAAATGGATGGCATCAAGTTCAGGATTGTGTTTGACTTTGCGCCATGCTCGCAATCCATAGGCGAACAAAGCCAAAATGGCGGATAAGAAGATCCCTACCCCCACCAGACCGATCTGATTAGCCATGATGAGATACATGCTGGCGACATCCGTATAGAGGTCGATTTCCGGTGAGCCAGTAAAACCCACGCCGTTAACGGGATAGCGACTGATGAGCCGCAGCGAGTCGGTATATTCACCGATTCGCATTTGAGTCGCCAAGTCCGTGCCGGTAAATGCCTGCACGAAACGATCCACATAAATCTGCATTTGTGGCAGCAGCAGCATTAACATTCCCGCAATGATGATAATGGGGATGTAACGTCGATAGCGTGCCAGTGTGATGACGGCCAAACCAGCGGCAAAGGCGAGAATGGAGGCACGCGAGAAGGTCAGGAATAAGGCGATCACCACTAAGGCAAAAATTCCGACGGTTAGCCAACGCTGGCGCATGACCGGACGCGCCGCAAATAACTGGGTTGCGATTAATGAAGCCGAAATCGCCATGACCCCGCCGAGCGCATTTGGATCAACCCAGGTGCCAATCGCGCGTTCGGCCAGCCCCGGATTGTCCTCGATATAACGGATGACCCCGCCATTGGGATAGCCGATCCGTGCCAGACGCACGAGTGTGCGCTCTGTGATTTCGTCGGGAAGGATATACAGCACAATCGTGATAACTGCCTGTGCACCCATTGCCAGCATAAACACGGTGACAAGGCGACGAAGTGCTGCCGGTTCACGCAGTAAATCCACCAGAATAAAGGCCAGGCTGATACTGAGCAGCGTTTCTGCGAATTGGCGCATTTTGGCTGAGGTGGGTGGCGCATAACGCAGACCCAGCGCAAAACTCAGCACCAGCCAGAGCATATAGATCGCGATCAGCAAATGGACAGGGGTTAGTTGAAGCTGCTGGCGTTTGCCGGTCATCCACAGAAAGGCATAGACCAGTACAAATGCGCCTAGAGCCATATCAATCAATGTGGGGGTGATGGCGATTTTGAAGGGCAGCGTGCCGAAAGGCAGGACGGCAACGACCGCCACTACCAGATAGAGAGCCGCAGAAACATCCGTGAGGACGTAAAGCCCGATCAGTAAGCCAATGACCGCGCCAAAAGTGATGGTTGGCCCAGCTATGGTTAATGCGATGCCAATCAGCGCGCCAGTCAAACCGACGACCAGCCCGATTAAAAGGCTGTAGGTGCGGCGATCCAGACTGGTGATCCAATTTTGCAGGCTATTCGATGCTTGCATGGGGTGACCTCAGGCGCAAAATCGCTAAATAAAGCACCAGTATACCCAGTGTCACCCACGTGACCAGACTTAAAATTGTGCCTATGCGATAGCTCAGCGGATTATACAGCAGGGTGATTTGATGCTCACCTGCCGGAATTTCCAGCGCACTGAGCGCGCCATAGGCACGTAAAACAGGCGTCGCTTCGCCATCTAGGGTGGCAGACCAACCGGGATAGTCAGGCTGACCCAGTGAGAGAATGACATTTTCTGATGTATCGACTCTCAGAGAAATCGCTTCTGGCTGAAAGTCGATTATTTCCACGCTCGCATCCGCTGGTACGCTGGCGGGAAGTTCCATCGAGGGCGGGGTGTTTAGGATGACTGTGCCCCGTGGATCAAAATTTTCATCATGCAGCAGGGCAAATGCAAATTCATCGCTATCCACAACAGCCGTGTTGACGACGAAATGCGCGAAGGGGCGCGGATCAGCGAGCTGGTGCAGGTTGACTTCACCATAACGATCCGTGCCAGTGGTGATAATCGTACTTTCGACCGGGAGTTCAGCCCAGTCGGAAAAGACATATTTTACGGCGAATAATTCCCAGGCAAGCGGGTTAATTTTCTCAGGCTCGATCAGACGAAAAGGAATATCGAGAAATAGTGGGCTGATACCGCGCATGTCCAGCACTTTGTAGAGACTGCCATAATTATCATGCAGTCCGCGAAAACCATCGACGCGAAAAACGTCTTCGGAATCGCTCATAACAGGCTCAAGTAACGTGGGAGCTGTCATGCTGAGTTGATCTGCTGGCGGCACCGGGTCATAAGTGCCTTCGGCATCCATATTGACGGTGAATAATTCGAAGACCAATACTCCAATTAAAGCAAATATGAGCCAGCGTGATTGCGGGTTTTGAATCAGGCTGGTCACCAGATAAAGTGCGGCACCAGCCACCACAGCGCTGAGAACCATATTGTTGAGTACCTGATCGGCTGGCTGCGAACCACTTAACCACAGCACAGCCGTAATGCCAGCGCTGATAAGGGTAATGCCGAATAAGGCCCATAAAAGGCGTTGAATATTCCGTGTAGCGCTTGATAACTGCGCTTGATTCCATTCGGCCAGATAGATCAACCCGTAGCCAGCCAGAATCGCCAGACTGTTTGCCACCAGATAGGCGGCGCGTTCTTGTCCACGGAAGAAGCGCAAGCCGGGTAACAGATTGTAAAAGACCGGAAAAATCACGCTGTTTGCGCCAAAGCTCAGACCCAATGCGATCAGAGCGGTGACTGTCCAGAAAAGTGTCTCGCGTTTTCCCTGCCAGAAACCGATGATCGCCAAGACGAGGCCGATCGCGTCGATATACAGCGGAGAGAACAGACTCACAACGCCGGGGAAAATGTATTGAATCAGATCGCGGAAGGGGAAGCCATTGCCTTTGGCATCATAGGTCAGGTCAACCCGCGCTGTATAGGCGAGATATTCTACGCCGGGTAAAAGTTGAACCGCCGCCAGCCCAAAGGTCACGGCGCCTAAAAGGAACGTGCCAGCGACAAAACTGCGCCAGTGATAGTGTTGGATAAAACTGCGGTAGGCATAATAGGCGACCAGCAGATACGTCAGAAACCAACTGGTTTGCGGATGTCCCGCTAACCATGAAATACCTAACGCAAAACCTGTGAGCAATAAAGCCGGATAGCGAACACGTTTATATCGGGTGGCCTCTACGATGCCGAGCAATCCCAATGGCAACCATACACCCGCTTCTAAAATAGCCAATTGCAGCGGAGCATAACCCGTCATGAAGCCGCCATAGGCCGCGATAGTGGCTGTAATCAGTGACCCCGCGATGCTGCCTCTACGGCCTGATGTCAGCCGCCGCATGAGCAGATACATCATCAGTGAGTAGGCCAGCACATGGAAAGTCATTTCCAGTTCCAGCGCGTGATAGCTCCAGCCGCCACTGATTGAAGCCAGTGCGATGGTCAGCAGGCGCGGTGGATAGAAAACCGCCGCCTGTGTATCCGCAATAAAGGGAAAGCCGCCGTTATTATAGGGATTCCATAGCGGCACCTGACCCTGTGAAAAGCGCTCATACTGATAAGCACCGAAAGCCACAAACTGACCAGAAAAATCGCCTTGCTTCAGCGATGCCTGATCGCCCTGAATCGGGGTAAATAAGCGCCAGAAAAACAGTAACCATAGTGCGATCAAAACTGCTACGGCCAGCCAATCAGCGCGCTTCAGATAAATTCTTCGTGTAGTCAATTAGACCCATTCCCTTGTGGCAAGGTGATTCTAACACGGTTTAGATAGATAAAATTATCCGCCTGACCCCCATCAGGCGTAAATACCCGTAAGCGCTGACCATCCGTCTCCTTGTACAGACCCAACTCGACCTCATAAATACCGGGCAGGGCATTGGGGTCAATAGTGAGGGTATGCGTATCTTCAATAATGGTGCCGACCTCCCAGCTTGAGGTAGGTGCCTGCCAGTTGACCGGCATACCATCAGCCGCGGCATACTTGGTGAGGGTAGGCGGGTCGATAATGCTGGTAAAAACTTTGTAGTCGATATTCATCTTTTGCAGCGCTCGCCAATAGAGAGTGAGTTCGATACTGTCACCCGCTTCGGGACTGAGGTCGGTCAGCTCATAACCCACCAGTTCGATCTGATTGCCAAAATTCACGCGGATAGGATTGGGCACATTCGATGGATTATCTTCGCGCGGCAGAAGTTCGATATTTGCTACACTTTGAGTCTCATTGTCAGCGTCAATCATCAGCCGTTCACCCGTTTGAAGATTGTACCAGCCCACTTGAATATCAAGCTGCTGGGGTGCATAGGCGGTAGCTGGCACCCAGACCGCAATCGTATCCTGCCAGATATAGTCTGCTGGGAGGTCAGTTGTAGCCAGTGTACCTCCGCCTGGATAAATATCACGCTGGCTGATAATCACGCCATCGGGTGTCACCAGATGAACAAACACGCTCCAGTTCTGTGCGAAAGCTTCTTTAACTTGCCAGCCCAGGGTGATTTCAGCATAGTCTTCGGGATAGACCTGCTCGGTGGTGGTATAGGCATAGAGCAGATTAACGCGGCCAGCCTGGTTTTCTTCCCTGGATTGGAAAGTAATTGGCGGCGTAAAAACAGAGCTGTTGTCAATATCTGCTGGAATGTCGGCTAATGCTTCTGGCTTGGCATAGGCTGGCGCGATAAAGACGAAAGGCGTGATAATCGCGATAATTAAAAAATACGCTGTAGTGCCGCCTATCAGCAAAGGGCGGATGCGCTGCGGCAGCCACCATATCAAACCCACGGTTAACCATAGAATGATGCACGATAAGGCGCCAAACATCAATCGCCCCTGAGATGCAGGTGTTTCGGCTGTCCAGCGCAGGTAGGAAATAAAACTCACCACCGGCCAGAACACAGTCACCGAAGCGGCCAGCCAATGCTCAATCCGCCATGATTTATTCATGCGCTGTGGTCTGACCAATACCACAATCACATAGGCCAGCGCAGACAATAAGCCAAGTCCGCCAATGAGATTGAAAATCAGGTAAATTGTATCGGGCAGTGCCACATTCATGCCGCCGAAAAATCCCCAGAACGCCTGGGTGAAGCTGCTGCGTTCACTCCATATTTGGGCGGCATTCGCTGGGACAGCACGGCGGCCAACAACGTCCAGAAACATATTTAATCCGGTGGGGTCACCGTAAAGCTGAAAATTGCGCCAGTACCACCAGCCCGCGATGGCAATCGTCAGCGCAGCAGATAGGGCACCGCCGATGATGATCGGTCGCCAATCACGGAGACGCAGGCTGGTAATCAGCAACGCCAGCGCCACAATGGGAATGAGAAAGCCAATATTAAATTTAGCTAGTAAACCCGCACCGGTCACAATGCCGAGCAGGATATAACTGCGCCAGTGGGGACGCTCCGTGACTTTCAGCAAGCGCACAATCAGCAGAATCAGCAGATTGCCCAGAAAGTTGGACAAATTATCATTATTAACTGATCCGCTGATGAACAGAAACATGGGCAAAAAGCCGACCAGTGCAGCCGCGCCTAACTGGGCAAGCTCGACATCGGGTAAGATTTCCTTAGCCAGCAGGTAAGTGACCCATACGGTTCCCAAACCCAGCATCACCGAGAAAAAGCGCACGATATGGATCGCTAAAACGGTTCCTTGCCACGGAAAGGCTTCCAATTCAGCATTATGAACCATCATATTGACGTTGCCATCCGGGCGGATAATACCAATATCGGCATGTGGGTTGCTGCGCCGGATAGTATCCATATCCGACGTGTCGATGCCTGAGGTCAGGACTGCGGCAATCATATAATACAGCGGCGGTTGGCTGCCTTCCTGTCGCCACGGGCCGGGATTCAGCGGGTCTTGAGGGGGCAATTGCAGGCCGTTATCCGCCAGATACTTCACCATCGGATAATGCCATAATTCGTCCGATGCCTCGAAAATCGGCGTGGTGATGCTGTAAACACTTGCCAGTAGGATGTAAGCGATGGCAATGATGTAAAAGCAGGGATTAATTTTCATAGAATCGACTGGAAAAATTTCAGATAATTTGCTGCGATTTGCTGCCAATTGAATCGTTCTGCCAGCTTTGCAGCCCCCTGTGTGAGCCGCGCGTTGATTTCGACCTGATTGCTGCGATAGTTCCACAGGATTTGCATCAGAGCATCAGTATTTTGTGGTGGCACCAGCAGCATATTCTCAGCATGGATGAATTCTGGAATGTGGACACGCGGCACTGTGGTGATGATGGGGCAGGCAGCATTGATCGCGGCCATCAGGCTCCCACGCCGGAAAGACGCGCCATCGACAAACGGAAGCACTACAGCATCCGCACAGGCGAGATACTGGACGACTTTGGTATCTTCCAGAAAACCTGTCCAATGAACCGCATTGGCGAGATTTAAATCCTGAACACGCCGGTCAATCTCAGCGGCGTAGGCTTGGTTGGTCGGGTCGCTGGTGCCTGTGCGTGCGCCGATCATGATGAGTTTAATGGTGAGCTGATAGTGATCTCGGAGGCTGGCTACACTCTCCAGTAAAGTTTCTATCCCTTTGCTGCGGTTGAGCATCCCAAAATAAGCGAGTACAAAATCATCGTTTGTGGCGTTGATCCGCTGGCGCCATTCGGCTGGATTATAACTGCTGGGCAAGTTACTCAGAATGTTACTGCCGATAGGGATAAGGCAGACATTTTGTTGCTGCGCCAGTTGTTGCTGATCTTCGTGATTGGTGACAATCACTCCCTTGGATCGCTTTGCCAGATGCGACACGATCCATGTGCGCAGCAAACCTGCTTTGGGAAACAGATAGGGAAAGCGCATGTCATGAAATGTTGTCACCACGGGCAGCGAGCCCAAAAAATCCGGCAAAAAGTGAATCCACGGGGACATCTGATAAGCGGCAGTCTGAAACTGGAGATTGACCACGTCCAGTTTTTGGGTGATTGCCCATTGTTTAATTGCTTGCAGACTGCCGAAATTCCAGCGCTCAATAGTGTTGGTCAGGGGCAAATCTGCTTCCTGAGCGCCTGATGTGCTGAAAAGATAGATGTCCTGCCCCTGCTGTTGAAGCTCCCGCGCCAGAATTTGCGTATAAGCGCCAACGCCGCCTTGCATGGGGGGGTATTCCCCAGTGACAATTCCGATACGCATTACGTAACCTTCAACCCAGAGCGTAAAACCTGCCAGTAGGCTTTAATCCGTTCCTGACGCAATGCGCGTTTGTGACCGAGTAGACTTTTCAGGCCTTCGATGGCAATCTGCACGAGATAGGTCGTCAGCAGGAAAACCCGCAGCAGATAGGCCACAGCCACACCATGATACTTATGGAAATAGCGCAGTTTGCTTTCCTGAAAATAGACGTGACGATTGGCAATGACCTGTTCGCTGCTCTTGCCACCATGATGGATAATCGTGGCGGTTCCCAGATACACGACACGCCATCCAGCATTTTTTGCGCGTTTGCACCAATCCATTTCCTCTGAGTACATGATGTAGCCTTCATCCAACCCGCCGATCTGCGTATACACTTCGCGCCGCAGCATCAGCGCGGAACCCTGCACCCAATCTACATCGAGAACCGCATTGTCGGGTTCATCGGTGACGTAATAGTGATCTAAAAGGGATTTGGGCGCATAAGGCTGGAGCCAGGTGCTTTCAAAAAAGGCGAGTTGCACGGTTGGGAAACGACGCCGTGTCGATTGGGTGGTGCCGTCAGAATTGAGCGTGTGTGGGCCGATAATGCCTATATCGGTATTACCGTCTAAGTAGGCGATCATGTCAGAAAGTGCGTTGGCCTGCACCTCGGTGTCGGGATTAAGCAGCAAGATATGCCGACCCTGCGCGACTTCCATGCCGATATTATTGCAGCGCGAAAAGCCCAAATTCTGCTTTTGTGCCAATAGCGTGACCTGTGGATAGCGCTCATGTAGCAGGCTGATGGTATGGTCGCTACTGGCTGAATCGACCACGATAATTTCAACAGCCAGGTCTTGTGCCTTACTGCTGGACAGTGTGCTCACGATACTGTCTATACAGGCGGCAAGTAAATCGGCCACATTCCAACTGACAATAATGATCGAAAGATCGAACATTGTTTTCCTCTATGCCTAAAACGCCGCCATTTTACCAGATTAATTTACATATATTCACCATTTAGATCACACTTCGATAACATTTTCGCCCGATGATAAGGTCAGTAACACAAATGACAAGCAGAGAACTGTACGTAAAGGAACACTTATCATGAATGCTAAAAAATGGATTGTGGGTTCAGCACTGGTGGGTACACTGGTTCTGGGTGCGGGGGCGATCAGCGCGCAGGGTCCGGGTGGCGCAGGTGGAATGGGTGGTCAGGGACGCCCCGGTTTTCCTGGTGGACGCGGTGCCGGTGGCTTTGGCGAAGTGATGGTGGTGATCGAGGAGCAGACCGGACTTGACCCGAGTGAGATTCGCCTGCAACTTCAGGAAGGTTCGACACTGGCTGATATTATCACCGAAAACGGTGGTGATGTGGATACCGTAATCAGCGAAGCCGTCACTGCCGCGACCGAGCGCATTAATCAGGCCGTCGAAAATGAACGGATTACACAGGAAAAAGCCGACGAAATGATCGCCGAGCTTGAAAGTATCTTCACCGAAGCGGTTAACAGTGACACGCCGATTCGTGAGGGTCTGCAACAGTTCCGGGATCAACTGCCGGGCGGCCCAGGCCAGAACTTCGGAAATCAGATGGGTCGTGGTATGAATCGCCCGATGCTGAATATGGGTATCCTCTCGATTGCAGCTGAGGAAACTGGCCTGACGGTAGAGGAATTGTCAGCACAGATTCAGGATGGTGCCACACTTGGCGATATCCTGACTGAAAATGACGTCGACATCGCAGCTTTTGTGGATAGTGTGATTAGCGAAGCCGAGACCCGTATGAACGAAAATCAGGCCAATCAGCTTACACGCCTGCGTGATCGTCTGAATGAGCAGCTTGGTATCAGCAGCGCTGAGGCCGATGCCTAAAGCAGCTGTTGCGGAATAAAGAAACAGGGATGTGCAGACCGCGCATCCCTGTTTTTGTTTAACTGAGTTGAAATAAGTGCTGGGCGTTTTCGGTAGTGATTGCGCCCATCGCTTCGGTGGTGATCTGTCTGAGAGCCGCCAGACGATCCACCATAAAGGGGATGTAAGCCGGTTCATTACGTTTTCCGCGATGCGGGATTGGGGTGAGAAACGGGCCATCGGTTTCCACCAAAATCTTATCCTCTGGCACCTCAACCGCAATCCGGCGCAGATCGTCCGCGTTTTTATAGGTGATGGGCCCGGTAAAGCCCAGATAGAAGTTGAGCTTAATCGCCCGTTGCGCAATCTCCGCAGGTGCGGAAAATGAGTGCAAAACACCGGGGCGCTCCTTCAGTGATGGTGGCAAGGTCGCTGCCCAATTTTCCAATATAGCCATCACGTCCTCACTGGCCTCACGGTTATGAATAATCACCGGCAATTCCAGCCTACGAGCCAGATCAAGCTGCGCTTCGAAGGCTTCTATCTGCCTGGATTTTGGACTTTTGTCCCAGTAATAATCCAATCCGATTTCACCAACTGCCACTATTTTTGAGGCTGATCTGTGGATATTCTCGATCTCCGTCAATATCTCGTCGGAAAAGTCCGCGGTGCTGGTCGGATGGACACCCACAGCCGCATAAATCTGGACGTGCTGCCCGGCCAGTGCAACTGCTTCGTGAGCAGTCTTAACATCAACTGCCGGGATAATGATGCGATTGACGTCAGCAGCACCCGCGCGGTCAATCACCTGTTGGCGATCTGCATCGTACTGATCAAAATTGAGATGGCAATGGGTATCAATCAGGCTCACTTGCTCATTTGTTCCTTTAGTAACTGATAGTCGGCTTCAACCATCATCTGAATCAGTTCCTCAAAACTGACCTGCGGCTCCCAGCCTAACACCTGGCCGGCTTTGCTGGGATCGCCCACCAGCAGATCCACTTCGGCAGGACGCATATACAGTTCATCCTGCACGGTGTAATTTTTCCAGTCGAGATCGAGACAGCTAAAAGCGACTTCCAGCAATCGCTCGACCGAGTGAGTCGAACCGGTGGCTACCACATAATCGTCGGGTGTGTCCTGTTGCAACATGAGCCACATCGCCTGGACATAATCGCCAGCGAAACCCCAGTCGCGCCGGGCTTCATAATTGCCCATCCGCAGTTCGTGAGTCAATCCCAGCTTGATTTTGGCGACGTGTTCACTCACTTTACGTGTGACAAATTCGAAGCCGCGCCGGGGCGATTCATGATTAAACAGGATGCCGCTGGTAGCATGTAAATTATAGCTTTCGCGATAATTAACTGTGATCCAGTGGCCGTAAACTTTGGCTACGCCGTAAGGACTGCGTGGATAGAAAGGCGTGGTTTCCTTTTGCGGGACTTCACGGACTTTGCCAAACATCTCACTGCTGGACGCCTGATAAAAGCGAATTTCCGGGTTGATGGTGCGGATAGCATCCAGCATACGGGTGACACCCAACGCGGTGACATCACCGGTTAAAACCGGCTGATCCCACGAAGCCGGCACAAAACTCTGCGCGGCCAGGTTGTAAACTTCGACTGGCTGCACCTGACTTAAAGCCCGTGTCAGGCTGGTCTGGTCGTGCATATCGCCAGAAACAAGATGGATCTGATCCTGAATGTGACGGATACGTTCAAAATTCAGGGTGCTGGTTCGGCGGATTAAGCCATAGACGTCATAATCCTGTTTCAAAAGGAACTCTGCCAGGTAGGAACCATCCTGACCTGTAATGCCGGTAATTAATGCGCGTTTTTTCATTAGTATCGTATTCTCCTGCAATTAGGGATTGGTCACTTGCTGAGCGGGCAGACCTGGTTTAAGCCGTGTCTGTACTCGCTGCTACACGCTGTCGGCAATCCTCAAGTAAATCTTTTAAAGTCTGTTCAAAGGGGATTTCTGGCTGCCAACCGGTTGCGGCGTGAATGCGGGAAATATCACCCCATTTGATGGAGGCATCCGCTTTGGTCATTCGGGCAGGGTCGGCTCGCACCTCGATTGGCCGTTTGCTAAAACTGAGCAACGTATCCAGCAGATACTGGATGCTGTAGGCTTTATTGGAAGCCACGTTGTAGACATCACCGGGCTGGCCCAGTTCGATCACCTGTTGATATGCACGGACAACATCACGAACATCGGTAAAGTCGCGTTGGGCATCCAGGCGGCCTACGTACATCACGGGCTCTCTCTGACCAGCCTCAATGCGCGCAATCTGCATCGCAAAATCCGGCGCGACAAAACCCTCACGCTGACCGGGGCCGGTGTGATTGAAAGGACGAACACGGATAATCGGCAGGCCATCGCTCAGATAATATTGCAGGCCAAGCATATCCTGCGTAATTTTGCTGACGCCATAAGGTGAGCCGGGATAAAAGGGCGCGTTCTCATCAATCGGATTCTCATCAGCACCGTAAATTTCCGCAGAGCTTATCAATAAAATGCGCGGGGTAAGTTTAATATCCAGACAGGCGCTGATAATATTGAGCTGCGAACGAATATTATTTTCCAGTGTAAGCCAGGGTTCGCGGAACGATTGGCGTGGAGATGATTGGGCTGCCAGATGATAAATATGATCTGGCTGAATAGCCTGTATCAAAGATTTTACAGCCGCAAAGTCGCGTAAGTCGACCTGATGCAAAGCGTGAAATAAGCTCGTGTCGGTGGATTCCTGAGCGAAAACTGTACCATGCAGTTCAATTTCTGAATGGGAGTCGGTTAAGTGCTGAGACAGGTGATTGCCGACAAAACCTCGTGCACCAGTGATTAGAACGCGCAAACGATTTTTCCAATGATCAGGTTGAGATAGTCCCCGTATTATAATGGATGCGCTTTTGAGTGCTAGTCTGAACCCGTTTCATAAGGCACGACAAACGCCTTGACGATACGCGAATCTGGCTGTTGATAGGCGATGACATCATAATGGCCGCCTGCTTCCAGATTAACCGCACGGATTGATGCCGCTACGGTAGTGGGGTCATCCAGTGTATCCAGAACGTGCAGTCCATAAATGCCTGCGGGGGCAATGCCGACTGGGGAGTAGTTGTATTTATCGACATCCTGAACCGCGATCACCACTTCCATGCCAATGGATACTGACCGGCGAAATGTTTCCGAGTCTGGCTGCACCGCGAGATTGCTGGTTGTAGCTTCGGCAGATGCGGGTGAATAAGCGAGGCCCAAACGCACATCTCCGCTTAGGGTGGCATTAAACAGACGAAGATGCGATGAACCACCATCCAGAATGAGATTGTTGTCTGGCATCACGACAAGCTGAATCCCCAGATCATTCGATCCATAGGCCACGATCGTATAGGGGCTGCTGGGTTGCAGCGGCACCACCATTGCGGCAACTTCGTTATCCGTACCACTGATGCGCACGCTGATTTCAGCACTGCCATCGCGGAAGGGGATATCGGCCAGTGGCGAACCCTGCGCATAGCTGATCTGTGTCGCCAGTAATTCTTCGTTGACCATCAGATCGAGTGAGAGATTATCATCCACAGCATTGATCAGACGGGCACGTGTCAGCAGTTCTGATACTTCGGACACAGTGCCATCCGGGTTTTCGACAACTTCAACAGGTGTTTCGTCGATGCCAATACGATCACTGAAAATGAGCGGTTGATCGTCTCCGCGTCCAGTCAATAAATACAGATAGCTCAGGCCGGGTTCGAATTGAAGATTCGAGGCCGATTCCAATTGCGTGGTGGTTTCGCCATTTTCGACAGCATTCCAGAACACGGTGTAATTGACCAGCGGAATATCCACCGCGATGGGCGGCTGACCATAACTCAGATCACTGACCTGCGGTAAGGGGCCAACCTGGGTATCCACGCGTACAAGATTGACATTGCTCAGCGTATTCATAAATGCGATACGCGCTTCATCCGGTGCCGTCGGGCTAAAGTCTTCACGGTAGGTGACAAGTCTCAGGTCGGATTGCTCACCAAGAATGATCAGTGAGAGAATATCATCATTGTTCGCATTTACCTGAAATGAATTGATCGGTTGAATTTCGGCAGGGTCGGCATCGCGTGGATAAATATCGATCACGAAAGAACCGGCGACGAGATTTTGACGATCACTGGCCCGTGCGTAATCGAGTGCGGGGACGAATGGCTTTTCATCCATATAAACATCAACCGGGCCGATTGTGGGTGCGGCATGGATGATGCGCAGTTGCATCCGTCCTGATACCTGATTGCGGGTTTCAATTACTGCGGGTTCAGCCGGATTGCCAGCCACTATAAATGTGTAATCGACGCGCTCGCGTAATTGAATCGGATAATCGAGCGCAGGGCTGGCACCCAGTTGGAAATTCAGATTGGTGTCGCTGGCAGACAAAATCACGGGTGCTGCAGGCTGACCAGAAGCCACAGCCGAAACGACCGGATTTCCCCCTTGCGTGACGGTTAATGTGTCGCTGCCATTTGCAACGAGATTCAGAAATGTGAGGCGGCTTTCGCCACTATTCAGCGCTTCAATAGATTCTGGAAATGTGGAGAGTATGAGGTTATCCATTGTGCCGGTTAAGACCAGCATCAGATGGTCGCCGCCCTGAAATGAAACCGGGGTTTCCAGCAGATTTTCATCCGCATCTGGCCGGACACCACGCGGAACCACTCTTAAGAAATAATCGCCTGCGACAATGCCGGATGGTTCGGTAAAGCCTGTGAAATCGAGATTGGTGCCGACAGCTAAACGCTC
>JBBSQD010000047.1:0-29118 GCA_038258185.1 Aggregatilineales bacterium
ATGTCGTTTTTGATGAAGATCGCTCACGCATTCGACTGGGGGATAGCCCTGAAAACTTCTCCTTATTGCGCCAAATGGCTATTTCTATTCTGAAACAGGATAAATCGAAGGGCAGTTTAAAGAGAAAACGCTTCAAAGCCGCACTCAATGATGATTTCCGAGCGCAACTCATCCAGAATCTTCATGCGTAAGCCCTGCTTTTTAAGCTCACAAGGGTTGACAAGGGTTCAGAATTGCTGTTTAATCAAACAGTTGCCTGCTTCCCATTCGATGCTATAATACACAATACGAACATTTGTTCAAACTCCCAAGCGCAGCTAGACGGAGGAATAGGTTTGTCTGCCAACAGTGAATTCACCGTAGAAAATGCATATTCGTACAATCGCTCCGGGCCAATACGCTGGATACTTTCCCACGTATGGCGTTACAAATTTTTCCTGCTCGCCACGATGGCTCTGTACCTGGTAGCGTGGTCTTCTTTCTCCGGCAGCCGCTTTCTGGTTGGGGTTGCCGCTGAGGAAATCATCAACCCCACCGCGCCGGATGGACTGCTGAAAATTTCGCTGCTCATTCTGTGTGTGCTGTTATTTGGCGACAGCATCTCCGCCCTGCTGGGTAGCCTGTCCGTGGAGACAATCGCCCAGCGCCTTTCACGCGATGCGCGCGAAGAGCTGTATATCAGCCTGCTGGGTAAAAGCCAGACGTTCCACGACCAACAGCGTGTCGGTGATATTATGGCGCGTGCCACCGATGACGTGCAGCAGTTGAATGTCATGGTTAACCCCGGCTTCCTCTTTATCTCCGAAATGGTGATGGGGCTGGCGGTGCCGATGGTGTATATCTCTTTGATTCGGGTTGACCTGCTGCTGGTGCCGATTATCTTCGTGGTGATATTTGCAGTCACGGTTCGGCAGTATATGGGTCGGCTGAACCCGGTCATCACCAGTCAGCGTGAAGCCTTTGGTGGACTCAACGCCGGTTTGGAAGAAACCATCTCCGGTATCGAGATCGTCAAGGCCAGCGCCCAGGAAAAATTTGAACGCAAAAAGTTCTACCAGAACGCCCGCCGTTACCGTGACTTATATGCGCAGCAGGGTCGCGTCGAGGCCCGTTATCTGCCGATGCTTTTCTACGGCTTCGCGCTGGGGTTTGTCTTCCTGCATGCCATGCTGCTTTACAATCAGGGTCTGGTGACCGTGCCGCAGATCATCTCGGTGATGGGCCTCGTCGCAGCCATGCGCTTCCCGATCTTCGTCTCCATCTTCGCCTTCTCGCTGATCCAGTTGGGTTATACCAGCGGCCAGCGTATTCTGCAGATCATTAATGCCGAAACCGAAATGGACGAAAATCAGGAGGGTCATGCCGCCAAGATCAACGGCGAAATCACCTTCGAGAATGTCAGCTTCGGTTATGAGGATGGCATGGTGCTGGAGGATATTTCCTTCACTGTGCAGCCCGGTCAGACCGTGGCAATTGTGGGACAGACGGGCAGCGGTAAAAGTACGCTGACCGAACTCATCAACCGCAGTTACGATGTCAGCAGTGGGCGTATTCTGGTGGACGGCACCGATGTCCGCGACTGGAGCATGGCCGCTCTGCGCTCGCAGATTTCCCGGATTGAGCAGGATGTTTTCCTGTTCTCGCGCACACTGGCGGAAAATATCGCTTTCGGTGCAGCACCGGGAACCTCGCAGGAGCAGATCGAGCAGGCCGCCCGTGAAGCCCAGGCGCATGATTTCATTATGTCCTTCAACGAAGGCTATCAGACCGATGTCGGTGAACGTGGGGTGACACTCTCCGGTGGGCAGCGGCAGCGCATTGCGCTGGCACGCGCTTTCCTCAGTGACCCGCGTATCCTGATTCTGGACGACTCGACCAGCGCGATTGACAGCGCCACCGAGGACGAAATCCAGAAGGCGATCCGCCGCGCACAGCAGGGACGTACCACCCTGTTAATCACGCACCGGCTGTCACAGATTCGCTGGGCCGATCATATTCTGGTGCTGGAAGGCGGACGGATCATCGGCAGCGGTACGCATGAAGAACTGCTGCGCACGTCCGAACCTTACCGGCGCATCTTTGCCCGTTACGATGCCGCGCTGCCGCCGCTGGAAACCAGCGAAAGCCAGCCACAAACGGCTTAGTTTAACCATCCACAGGGTGCAGATCTGCACCCTGCTCATGCTGATCTTATGGGTTGACCCTCAAAACAGGAGCGCACATTTCTTATGGGCTTCATTATGGACGGCCTTGATGCCGAAGAATACGACCGTAAATATTCCGATGGCGATTTAGTTCGCCGCATTGTCGGCTACTTCCGACCCCAGGCACCGCGCATGCTGGCGGTGGCTGTCGCCATCGTCCTCACGTCAGCCGTAAACACCGGCCTGCCGATTTTTATCTCGCAGGCACTGGACGAGCTGGCGCTGAACCAGACCACAGAAGCCTTGCTGCGCATCACCGCAATACTGGTGGTGCTGGGTGTGCTCGGCTGGGTGTTTAATGCCATACGCCAGTGGCTTTCCGCCGCGGCCATCGGCAATGTCACGCTGAAGCTGCGCGAGGATGCTTTCGACGCAGTGCTGAATCGTGACCTGTCCTTTTATGACCAGTTCCCCTCCGGCAAGATCGTCAGCCGTGTCACATCGGACACACAGGCGTTCTCATCGGTGGTACAGCTTGCTACAGACCTGATGAGCCAGTTGCTGATGATCGTCCTGCTGGTTGGTTATCTGTTCATCGTCAGCAGTAATCTGACGATTATCCTGCTGATGCTGGCACCGTTTATCATCTTTACGGCGTTGATGTTCCGCAGAATTGCCCGTGATACGGTCACGCAGTCGCGCCGTGTCAACGCGATGGTCAACACCCACATTCAGGAAACCGTGAGCGGTATCGGCGTGGCGAAGACCTTCCGCCAGGAACGCTCGGTTTATAATGAATTTCTGGACGTAAATGCCCAGTCTTATGGCATTAACCTGCGCACCGGTTATGTCTTCAGCAGCATCTTCCCGATTCTGAACGGTGTCGCGGCATTTGGTACAGCGGCGCTGGTTTACTTCGGCGGATTGCAGGTGCAGGGCGGTAACTTCAGCCCCGGTGATTGGTATCTGTTCATTCAGGGTCTGGCGATGTTCTGGTTCCCGCTGACCAGTATCGCTTCGTTCTGGAGCCAGTTCCAGTTGGGTCTGGCGGCAGGTGAGCGCGTCTTCGCGCTGATCGACGCCGAAGCGCGGGTCGTGCAGACCGACAGCGTTAAAATCGACCACATTAACGGCGAAATCCGCTTTGAAAATGTCGAATTCGCTTATAACGAAAAAGAGCAGGTGCTGGACGATTTCTCGCTGACGATTGCCCCCGGTGAAACGCTGGCGCTGGTCGGTCATACCGGTTCCGGCAAATCGAGCATCGGCAAGCTGATCGCGCGTTTCTATGAGTTCCAGGAAGGCCGCATTCTGATTGACGGCCACGACATCCGTGCGCTTGACCTGAGCGACTATCACGGCAAGCTCGGTATTGTGACGCAATCACCCTTCCTGTTCGACGGCACGATCCGCGAGAATGTGCGCTACGGTAAAGCCGACGCGACTGATGGCGAAGTGGATCGCGTCTCGAAGATGGTCGGCAATGGCGACTGGCTCAAGACGCTGCCGAATGGCCTTGATACGCAGGTTGGTGAACGCGGCGGCAATCTGTCGATGGGTCAGCGCCAGTTGGTCGCGCTGGCACGGGTTCTGCTGCAAGATCCCTCGATTTTCATTCTGGATGAAGCCACCGCCAGTGTTGACCCGCTGACCGAAACGCTCATTCAGGAAGGGTTGGATCTGGTGCTGGAAAATCGCTCATCGGTGGTCATCGCGCACCGCCTGAGCACTATCAAGAATGCGGATCGCATCATCGTGCTGCGTCAGGGCAGGATTATCGAGCAAGGCACGCACGACTCGCTGCTGGCGGGTGGCGGTCATTACGCCGAACTGTATAACACCTACTTCCGGCATCAATCGCTGGAATATATCGAGAACGCCGGTCAGGCACTCGAAGCCTGATTATCACCACAATTTCGTAGGGGCAGCCTTCTGGCTGCCCGCTATTTTTGCTGTATTCAGCTTCTACAGGACACCCCATGGATTTATTGATCGCAACCAGCAACCCCGGCAAAGTACACGAATATCAGATTCTTCTGGGTGACTTACCCGTAAATTTACGCAGCCTGCGTGATGTTGGGCTGGCAGGTATGGATGTCGAGGAAAACGGCACCACTTTAGAGGAAAACGCGACGCTCAAAGCCGTGGCTTATAGTCAGGCCAGTGGCCTCTATGCGCTGGCAGATGACACCGGCTTATTCATTGATGGACTTAACGGCGAACCGGGGATTTATCCCGCGCGCTATGGTGGGCCAGACCTGACCATGGAACAGCGCCGCGCCAAAGTCCTGACCGGATTGCAGGCCGTGCCTGATGCCGAGCGCACCGCCCGTTTCCGCTGTGTGATCGCGCTGGGTCACCCACAGGGCGGTGCGATTCAACTGGTTGATGGCGTAGTTGAGGGGCATATCACCCGAATCGAGGATGATGCGGAGGGCGGCTTCGGCTACGACCCGATTTTCGTCCCGCAGGGCTACACGCAGACTTTCAGCGCCCTGCCCATCGACGAGAAAAATCGCATCAGCCACCGCGGTATTGCCACACGACACATGCTGGAAATCCTGCGTGATCTGATCGCAAAACAGTAAAGCGCTCCGAATCAAAACGGCGGATAGAATGTCTATCCGCCGCGTTTAATTTCTACGATTTACCACTTCCGTGCTTACTCATCACCCTTCAGCAGTTTTTCGCGCAGCGCCAGCAGTTCATAACGGAACATATCATCCGCTTCCATCAGTTCCGCTACTTTATTGTATCCGTGCAGCACAGTGGTGTGACTGCGTCCACCCAGCGCTTCGCCGATCTGCGGCAACGAGGCTTCGGTCAGTTCACGCGCCAGATACATAGCAATCTGTCGAGCGTGATTGATGCGTCCGGTGCGACGTTTGCCAATCAGGTCTTTCAGCCCCAGTTCGTGGTGCTGTGCGGTGGATTGCAGCACCTGTGGCAAAGTAATCGCGCGGCGCTGACGGGCATGATTCCGTGGCTGCTCGAAACGCTCCAGCACGGCTT
Source organism: Aggregatilineales bacterium (assembly GCA_038258185.1). Taxonomy (GTDB): domain Bacteria; phylum Chloroflexota; class Anaerolineae; order Aggregatilineales; family Phototrophicaceae; genus JAIOHN01. The sequence continues at coordinate 5,157 of JBBSQD010000047.1, forward strand.
CAGCAGCGGACATGTTCATCGGTTGAGCGCTCAGGCGCGACTTGGCAACAATCTGTGTAAACAACCCTTCCAGCTCACGGATGTTGGAGCGGGAGCGTTGCGCGATCATCTCACTGACCGAGCGCGGAATACGCACGCCGCGTTCCTGCGCCCAGCTCTCGACAATAGCAATGCGCGTTTCCAGTTCCGGCAACTGCACATCCATCACCAGCCCACCCTCAAACCGTGAGCGCAGACGATCTTCAAGCTGGTCAAGTTCACGGGGATGCCGGTCACAGGCCAGAATAATCTGTTTATTAAAGGTATACAGCGCGTTAAAGGTGTGAAAAAATTCTTCCTGGGTGCTTTCTTTTCCGGCGATAAACTGAATATCATCGACCAGCAGCACATCCACCGAGCGATATTTATCACGGAACATCGCCGTGGTACGCTGCCGAATCGCGTTCACCAGATCATTGATAAACGCCTCAGACGGGATATAGATCACCCGCAGATTTTTCGCGCGGCAGCGATGCGCAATCGCATGCAGCAGATGCGTCTTGCCGAGGCCGACACCACCATAAATCAGCAGCGGATTGTAGACGCTGGCCGGATTATCGGCGACAGCCATCGCAGCGGAATAGGTCAGATTATTGGCGCCACCGACGACGAAGCGATCAAACGTCAGGCGTGGATTCAGTTCGCTTTCCGGGATTCCCGGACGTTCTGGCGGCATCACCTGCTGGTGCAGCGGCACAGCGGGTGCGCTGGTGTCCTGCTGCGACAAAAAGCGGAACATCGGCGGCATGTCCTGATCCATAACGGGGACTTCCGCGTGGGGTGCGGATTTATACACCTCGAAGCGCAGCTCAACGGTACAGCCATAGACATCACTGAGGATACGGCGCACGGTCCGGTAAAGGCGATTTTGCAGCATATCGACTGCAAAACTGTTGCGCACACCCACCACAAACAGCGGTGCGGCATCCTCCCCGGTTTCGATATTCAGAAATACAGCCCCGCGTAGCCAGGTATCAAAATTGCCCCTGTCGAGCTGGATTTCAAGTTGATTGAGTGCGGCGTTCCAAATTTCTTCAGGATTCACGGCTTGGCTTCCAAAGACTATTATAGACCTTGCCTGTATCGGTCACAGGCAAAGTGAAATCGGCAGCACATTTTTCAGTGCCTAGACGAATTTCATAATTTTTTTTCGAATTGTGTTTCAAATACTGCAAGGTGGTTGGCTACACCGTGTTTGAAAAACATCCGGGGTGGTGTGTGATGATCTGTATGTGTTGGCTCAACAGACTAAGCATAGTATAGCGAAACATCGGCAGAAGCTCAACCAGTTTTTGGCTTAAATTGTTAAATCTTTTAACATTTTAAGGTTGGGATAAGTCCTGCATTCGCGTCGCAAAATTTGGGATAGTGCAGGGATGCCGTCGACGGGAGTCACACCATTATTAAATGCCATATGTGTGGGTGAATCCGGTGATAGCCACTATATGTATAGGGATGCGGCCATTTCCTAAAAACGTACACGGCGCCGTTGTGAAAAATTCAATTTTTTAACATTGGGATAAGTTTTGCACCCTACTGCAAAACCTGTTTTTATTTGGGATAAAATTGGGATAACTTGGGATAAGCAGAACATTTGGGCTGCCGAGTGTTAAGAACTGGTTATTTCTGGCTTACAAATAAAAAGCCCGCCGTCACATCCATGACAGCGGGCTTCTCGTAGATAGCGAGCTACACTGGATCGACTGGCAGCGCATCTTGCTTAACTGTAATCACGCGGAACATCTCGGCAAATTCCATGCCCTGTTCCTTGCCGATTTCAGTGTCCCATTGGCGCACCATATTGACCACATCCTCATTAAGCTGCGACGCGTGGCTGCGCAGCGCGTCCAGTTTGCGCTCATGCACGCTCGTGATGTCCACGAATAAATTCGGCTTATCGGACAGTTGATAATACAGCTTATACACTTCGTGGGGCTCAAACCCCTCGGCCAGCAGTTCCGGGAAAATCGGACGCGTGCCGGCGCTGGGGAACACGGCATAGGTCGTGGCCTCACCCACTGCGCGATGGTCAGGGTGATTGATGTAGCTATTATCCATCGTGATGACCGTGGTGAAATCAATCGTGACCACAATCTGCGGCTTAATCTCGCGGATCAAACGCGTCAGATTACGGCGCAGTTCCATCGTGGGTTCCAGGGTTCCATCGGCATAACCCAGAAAACGCACATCGTTCACACCCAGTTTTGTCGCTGCTTCAAGCTGCTCATGCTGGCGGGTCTTCGCCAGTTGCACCAGATCCGTGGCGGGGTCATTGCTGCCTGCCGCGTTATCCGTCACGATGCAATAGGTCACCTGTGTGCCGCACTCTGTCCAGCGGGCGACTGTCCCGCCAGCCCCAAACTCAATATCGTCCGCATGGGCGACAATCACCAAAACCCGCTCTGGTGCATAAAAATCTGACATCACTAACATCTCCTCTTTTAGATTCCCACCGTATAGACACGGTGAACGGGCTAAATAATACCCCCATCCGGCCAATTAAGGGTTACCTAAAATGGGATTTGCGGGGCTGTTTTCGCTATAATACCGGTTCACGCCAATTAGAGTTAAACTCAAAAAGTGAGCCACCCACATGAAATTGATTTTGCCGAATCTCTATTATTTCACCGGGCTGTTGATGGGCCGGGTCTATGCCATTACTGATGGTGACGACATCACTCTGATTGACACCAGTATCGAATCCGCCGGGCCGAAAATCCTGAAGCAACTCGAAGTAGCCGGTTACAAGCCCAATCAGGTACGGCGTATCCTCATCACTCATGCGCATCCCGATCATGTCGGCAGCCTGTCCTATCTCAAAGCGGCAACGGGTGCACAAGTTTATGTTTCCAGCGTGGATACTGTCGTCGCTGAAGGTCGTGAGCCTATGAAGACGAATCCCAACGCCCTTATTAAGCTGCCCCCGCAGTCCATGAAAGGCACACCGGTTGATGTACAACTGAATGATGGTGATCTGATTCCAGAGGTGATGGGGGGCTTAGAGGTCGTGGGGACTCCCGGCCACAGTCCGGGACACATCGCTTTCTGGCAGCCGCAACAGCGCGTACTTTTCGCCGCAGATGTGATGTTTCATATCATGGGTATCACGCAGCCACCGGACTTATTCACGGTTAACCCGGCGCAAAATCGCGAGTCGATTGCCCGTGTGGAAAAACTTCAGCCAGAAGTGGTTTGCTTCGGCCACGGCGAACCGGTCTTTGACGCAGCCAGCAAAATCACCGCCTTTGCCCGTAAGCTCAATCTGCTGTAAACGCAAAACAATACGGGCGCGTCGCTGTAAAAGCGGCACGCCCGTGTTTTATACCGACTACTTTTACAGCACCGCTTGTATCTAGCTGATCTGCTTCGCCGCTTCGGTGTTGATATACAGCGCGGCGATCACGCCACCCACCCAGAAACCGGCAATCGTGAGAATAGTCACGATAATAAATGATCCGCAGCCCCGGTCAATCACCGACAGCGGCGGGAACAGTACACACATGATTGCTCTTAAACAACCCATCTTAGTCTCCTTGAATTTGCTTATACTCTCTATACGTAAAATCCCGCTAATTGTCGCGTTTTTAACGAGATTTTGATGAAGATTTAATCCGCGCTACAGCAGATCACATTCGGCACCGTGGTGACATCATCCGCGCTGATCAGATCCGCCAGCCAGTCGCGGACGCTCACGCCGTCCGCTTCAACGGTATAAAATTCTTCACGGGCGAGGATCGTATGCAATCCCCCTTCCGCCAGAAAATAGCGAAAATTAGGCAGTTCGGCCTGCAAGTCCGCCAGTGCCGCCGGGATACCCGCCAGAACTTCGGCACGGGTGCCACCCATAAAACCATAAAACAAGACCTGAACTTCATCCGCGTTGGTGCTGAATTCCGCCAGTATATTTTGCGGGAAGGCTTTGGCGGTGGCTTCGTAAAGCATCTGGGCAAAATCCATCCCGCTGCCTGTCACGTCCTCGCGGATACTTTCCGGCAGATTGGCTTCCAGCGCCCAGGCATCCTCAATTGGAGCATCGGCAGGAATCAGGCCGACATAACCATCACCGAGTTGGACAACAGGTGTATCCGCATAATGCGCCATGATATTGGCCGCGTGATAAATCGACCCCAGGCTGCCCGCACTGCTGCCAGTGACCACGATCTGGCTGGGTTCAGCAAAATTGGCATACACCCAGTCCAGCACGGCGCTGGCGTTGGTATACCCCTGATGCTCAATCGTCAGCGTGTCGCTGTATTGCACTGTCCGGCTGCCTGTAAAGACATCCCCGGTACAATATGGGAGAAATACCATATTGTAGTCCGCCACTGGATTGAGTGGATTTTCCAGATCGAAAATGCCGGTCGTATAGACCTCATCGGCACTCACGGTTGAGTCGTAGATGCTGTTGCCATTCGGGTTACACGAGAAGGCATTCCAGCACGCGCCACCCCCCTGGAAATAAATCAGCAGTTTGCTGTTGTCCTGCACCGGATGGACGAAAAAGGAATAAGGTGTACCTGTAGCACAGGTCGTCTCGCCACCGGTGTCAAGCTGATTCCAGCCCGTATCCAGGTCGGTCAGCGCAGGTAAATCACTCTGCGCGGCGACGTTCACAGTCAAACATGCGCACACACCCAATAGCAGCAGCACAAGAAAGCGTTTCATACTATTTGCCCTCACAAAAATGTTTCACGCCACCTTATCACATCTACCTGAATTTTTGCTGAGTGTTGTCGGGAAAACAAAAAAGCATCCCGGTCAGTGCTGACCGGGATGCTTGCATTTGGCGAAAGTAAGTGAAAGAGATTTTACTGCGCTACCTGAACTGCTTCGGCAGGCAGCATCCCCTTGAGCAGACGTTCCATCGCAATCGTATGGCTGGACAGGCCGCGCAGCTTAAACGAAACGCTGTCACAATCCCATTTTCCATGATCAAACGTGACCCGGTGATCACTGTTGTTTCCGCGGAAAACCGCATCGAAACTCATAAACTGGATGCGGTCAGTTTCGACAGCATAGCGGTGCGATTTCTCCACATCGCTGACCACATTCTGACCCGCAGCATAGGGCATGGGCGGCAGATGGAGCATCGGCTTGAACAGTTTTTCCAGCGTCATCACATGCGGGCAGATGCTGTACTTATCAAAGCCGGGGCAGGTACAGTGATATTCGGAGTCCTCGAAGGTGATGACGTAGGCGCTGTTATCGCCCTGAAAATTCACGACAAAGCTATTGAACTTGATTCGGTTGGGTTCTTCGGCATACCGGCGGGCTTTCTCAAGCTGATTGATCATTCCGTAGTCCATTTGGGTCATGCTCCTTTAGCTTATATACGGAAAAAAACACGCGACTTGGTTGCTACACAAGTCGCGTGTTGATATTTGTATATTTGAGTTGTAAACGAAGTAATTTCATGGTGAAAAATACCTCTAAAAGTCAACTTATTATTAGTTTATGACAGTTTTAAGAGCGTGTCAAATGTCTTAAAGAAGATCCCCAGTTTTTAGGTGATTTATAACAGACTGACACGTTTACAAGGTGACATTCAGCGTATGCCCACGCTTCACAGACGGTCACGCAGACGTTGCTGCCGTTCTTCGTCGGCCTCATCCACAAACAGCACTGCCCCATCCTCCTGTAAAATCAGCCGTTCGCGTTTCGTTTTTTCCTGACCAGACAAAGCCTTAACAATACCCTGAATTTGCTGATCGCCCGTCTCCTGAATAAGGAAGCGTGCCAGATGCGCGATAAAAATCGCTGTCCACAGAATCAGAATAAGGGTAATGTCGCCTGTATTGGGCAGAGTCATAAAACGCCAGAAAGTTGGATCGAGCAAAAAGATAATACTGCACAGACCATAGAACAGATACATCGTGGCATGGACTGCAAAGGTGCTGCGCCGCCGGGTACGGCGCTCAATCCGGTCAATGAGTTGATCATTATCGAACATAGCCTGACCTCCAAATGTAATTGACTTTTAATGAGCTTAATGCCGGGTGCGATCTTCCTCAAGCGTATCTTCCCAATGATCGGTTGTAATTTCCACCAGTTCCCCATCTTCGCTCAGAACCAAGCGATCATAACTGCGTTTGGGTTTCTCGCTGACTTTAGTTTTCGCTAAATCATGACTCATCTGCCGCAGTTCGCGCTCGATTTCCTGCGCAGTCAGACGTTCGCGCAGGCGGTTATTCATCGCGCCGCTGGCCGAAAGTGCAGTTACGCCGTGCAGAATCAGACCTGTCAGCCAACCAATACTCAGCATAATCAGCGTTAGCAGGTTCGCGCTGCTTAGCGTCTCATAACTATAGCTGAAATTGGTCAGCGGCAGAATAACCCACACCATCACCGAGAAGGTGATAAATATAATCAGATTCGCCAGAAACAGACCAATCAGGCTTTTATTGCGTTCTCGCACCAGCTTTCTATCCACCCGCTGGCTGATAGCTTCATAATCGATGTTGTTCATAACCGTTTCTCTTTCTCCTGCGGCAACGGCTGACCCTCATCTTCGCTAATATCCAGCCGGTCGCCATTGGATCGGTACAGTTGGCGTACAGTCTTCTGTTTGAGCTTCTCGTCGTTTTTGGCCTTCAGCGGCTGTGTCACAGCGCGGACGAGTGCGCCGCCCGCCCACAATGTCGCCAGTCCCCCCAACCCCACCAGCGAGATCAGCCCCCAGAATTGCAGCATGGTCAGTAGGGAAATTTCTGGCAGGTAACGATCAGGTATCAACAACCAGACCAGCGTTGTGCCCGCCAGGTAAACGCCAAACATCAGAGCTACGGCGCGTTTCACCATCGGGCTGTAAGGCGGCTTATCATTCACAGGCTTAAGTCCTCATGTTCAGATGCTGCGCGGGGTCTTCTTCTTGCCAGTCTTCCTCGTCAATTTCCAGCACATCGCCCTCATCAGTGCGCATCAGGCGTTGCATATCCGGTTCGCGCTTGCGTTTGGCTTTACCCCCGCCGCTGCTGGCTGCATACAGCCAATCCTGTTCACGCTCAACCGCCTGCTGGATGGCGCGTTCACGCCGGTTCGCTGCGTGGCTGGTGCCGCCATAGATGCTGATGCCATGCCCCACCAGCCCTATACCCCAACCCACCGCAAACAGCAGTGGGATCAGCGGATTACCACCAACCACACCCGTCCAGAAAAACCATGACGCCAGACTGATACCCACGTAAGCAGCGGCGTGAATAAGAAACTCTTTTTTCTGATTTAAGGCCTGATGCGCCCGCTTATAGATCCGCTGGTAATCTTCTTCGCTGGCGGTTTCCTGCCAGTCTGGCCCATAAATATGCGCCATCTGCTCTAAAGCAGAGTGATCGGCCTGTGCCAAACGGCGCGGTGAGCGTCCGCCGACATCAATCACATGACCCGCTAAACCAGCGCCCCATGCCAGCAGCAAGAGCAGCGGCCACGGCCAGCCGCCCTCTGCATTCAGCAGCAAGACCATCGCACCCAGGTTGACCACAGCAAAAATCGCGGCATGGATAAACACATCATTCCGGTCGGAAAAGTAACTTTCGACGCGCTTGCGAATCGTTATTTCATCTATTTCCTGAATGGGCATGTGAAATCCTATCCCCCGTTGTTGATTACAGCTTGTTATTAATACGCAGGGGAAGCCGGGAAGGTTGCAAAAAAACAGGGACACGCCGCGCGGGCTGTGTCCCTGTCGTTAAAGCAATGGGATTTGTCTGGATCAGACGCGGGTGACGTAGCTGCTGTCTTCGGTCTTGATGCGGATGGTATCGCCTTCGTTAACGAACATCGGCACACGCACTTCCAGGCCGGTTTCGGTGGTGACGCGCTTGGTGGGGTTATTGGCGGTATCGCCAGCCACCGCAAATTCCGATTCTTTAATGACATGCTCTACCGTTGAGGGCAGTTCATAATCGATAATCTCATTTTCATAACGCATCAGCTTAATCTTCAGGCCGCCCTTCAGAAACAGGACATCCTCCCCAAAGATTTCACGATTAATCTGCGGTTGTTCGTAGGTGTCGGTATCCATAAAAGTCAGGAAGCTGCCGTCGTCATACAGGTATTCCACTTCACCTGCATCTACACGGATGTCCTGCACACGGCTGCCGGAGTTATAGGTTTTTTCAAAGGTCGACCCGGTGCGCATGTTGCGGACATTCACGCGGATGGTTGCGCCGCCACGTCCGGTTTTGATGTGCTGGTAGCTGATCACTTTGAAAATGTCGTTATCTTCTGTAAAGGTTGCGCCTTTACGTAATTGGTTGACTTCGATAGCCATTTCTGTCCCTTGAAAAATATCTGGTGATTATACGCGCAGTATAGCAGATAATTTTCCCCTTGAGTATGGCTTGTTGTCCCCGGCAACTGCCGCAGATGACACGTTTTAGCGCGCGTGCCACCTGGCTAACAAATCGGCTTCACGCTGTGCAGACAGGCCGCCACGCAGTTTTTCGTCCGCTGGATGTTCCCGCGTTTGCTCCCACTGCAAAGTATCCGTGATGGTTTCTGACAGGGGACGAAACGTCAGACCGGCCTGCACCGCTTTACCAATATCAAAGGTCGAAAATGCGATGGCATCGGCGGGAACCCACAGCGGCATATCCGTGTAGGGTGCGACTTCATTTTCCAGCAGAAATTCATCCGGCACCCACGTCAGGCGCACATCACTGCCGGTTAATTGTTTACATTCATCCAGCACCGTACCCATCGTCAGTTTATAATCTGGCCCGGTGGCATTGTAGATTCCACTCGCGCCGCGGGTCGCCATATGGATTGTCCACGCCCCCAAATCGCGCGCGTCGATAAACTGCACACCGTAATTCGGCTGACCCGGTGCCAGCACTTCACCGCTATTTCGTTCACTATCCGCGATGCGTGCCGGCCAGTAGGTGAAGCGATGCGTGGGATCATACGGCCCCACAATCAGGCCGGGGCGGATAATCAACGCACGATCTCCATAAATATCCTGTACCACTTTTTCACACAGCACCTTGAGGCCGCCGTAAGTCTCGCCGTTGACTTCCTCGACACTCTCATCTTCTAAAGTGGCTAATGCCCCCTGCTCGTCGATACCTGCTTTTTCACCATCACTGTAGACCGACACCGTAGAGATAAATACATAACGCCCCACCGAGTCTTTCAGCAGGTCTGCCGACTGCTGCACAATGCGCGGCACATAGCCGCAATTATCAATCACCAGATCCCAGGTGCGTCCCTGTAACGCCTCCATGTGACCATCACGATCACCGTGCAGTTTTTCGACTGATGGGAACAGGTCGGGGTTGGTTTTGCCGCGATTAAACAGTGTGATTTCGTGACCTTCGGCCAGCGCGGTTTCGACCTGTGACCGTCCGATAAAGTTGGTGCCGCCTATAATCAGAATTTTCATGGGGGTATCCTTCAAAATTATTTCACCATTCAAAGCTGATTTTATAAACCCGCACAAATTCTGGCAACTGTTTACACTAATGACCGCCCATAAGCAAAAGTCGGGTAATCGTTTTGTGTCCGTTGGGTAATGAATACTGAAATACTTTAAGCTGGTTTGCTATGAAAACATTACCGATACATCCATTTTTGCGGGGCTTGATCGCACTGGCTTACACGGCTTTTATGACCCTGGTGCTGCTTCAATCCAGCGGACAACCCGTTGTCGGCCCGGCAGCGCCCCCCGGCCCACCGACGCTGGAACGCGAAATTCTGCTCACTTTCGGGCATCTGGTGGCTTTCAGCGTCCTGACTGTTTTGTGGACATGGACATTCTATCCACGGCTCAGTCTGAAGCGGGCGCTGCTGCTGGCTATCCTGATTGGTTTTGGGCTGGGGTTTATGACGGAAATCGCGCAATCGTTTGTGCCGGATCGCAGCGCATCGTGGTTTGATATGCTGGTGAACGCCGTCTCGGTGCTGACCGTCGCGCTGATCCTCTATCGGCACGAGACACAGACCACGGATTCGTCAATGGCCTCTGCATAAAAAATCGGGATGAGGTTGAGCCTCATCCCGATTTGAAAGCCACTGAAAAGGTCTATTTATTCTGTTAGCTCGAAGCCATTTTTACGGATTATCTGCCCATACCATAGGGCGCTGTCTTTTAAGGTACGCTCCTGCGTCTCGAAATCGACATACACAATCCCGAAGCGTTTTTCGTAACCCAGCGCCCACTCAAAATTATCCATCAATGACCACGCAAAATAGCCTTTTATGGGCGAACCTGCCTCCATAGCACGGTGCACACTGTTGAGGTGGCCTTCGAGATAAGATTGGCGGCGTGAATCATGTACCCCGCCATCCTCGGCAACCGTGTCATCGAAAGCGGCGCCGTTTTCAGTGATATAGATCGTGCCGGGGTTGTATTCATTATTGATATGAACCAGCAGTTGATAAAAACTCTCCGGGTAAACTTCCCAGTCCATCGCGGTATATTCACCTTCGGGGTGAATTTCGCCAGTATACAACGGCGGCGCATCCGGCGCATTAACCACCACCGCGCGGTTATAATAATTCACACCCAGGAAATCAATCGGCGCGGAGATGTCCGCCAGATCACCGTCCTGCAAACCGGGCACATCACCGCCAAACAACTCGACCATATCTTCCGGATATTCTCCGCGATAAACGGGATCAAGGAACCAGCGATTTCTGAAACCGTCCATGCGATAAGCCGCGGCTTTATCTGCTTCGGAGTCGCTCGCCGGGTCTGACCATGTCGGATTGAGGACAATGCCCACTCGGGTATCGGCATCGCCATTGGCCCGCAGCACAGGCACAGCGCGACCATGTGACAACAGCAGATGGTGTGAAGCCTTGACGGACTGGCGCACATCCTGAATACCGGGGGCATGCACACCCATCGCATATCCCAGGAAAGCCGCGCACCACGGTTCGTTATGCGTCATCCAGTTTTTGACACGGTCGCTCAGGCGGCGCGAAACGACATCGGTATATTCCACAAATGCGTCGACTGTGGCGCGGTTCGGCCAGCCACCGGCATCTTCCAGCGGTTGTGGCAAGTCCCAGTGATACAGCGTAGCATAGGGAATGATATTTTTTGCCAGCAGGCCATCCACCAGACGATCATAAAAGTCCAGCCCAGCGGCATTGACTGCGCCCGTGCCATTCGGCAGAATGCGCGGCCATGCGATGGAAAAGCGATAGGCATTGACACCCAGTTCAGCCAGCATATCAATATCCTGCGCATAACGATGGTAATGATCGCAGGCAATATCGCCCGTATCGCCATTGACGACTTTACCGGGGGTGCGGCAAAAAGTATCCCAGATCGACATCCCACGGCCATCTTCGAAGGCCGCGCCCTCAATTTGAAAGGATGAGGTGGCCGCTCCCCAGACAAATTCGGGCGGGAAGGCCAGCCAATGCTCATTAGTGCTCATAATATATTCCTTCTGTGGTTCAGCCTGCTTCACATGCTGAGGTGTAATTAAACTGTCTCAGATTAGGTTATTTTACTCTATCGGAATGGGAGTATTGTACATCATTGAACACTAAAATGCTTTGGGCGGTGGCCGTAGCGACCATGATAATGTTGAGCATAAAACACGGTGATCAGTTTTTTATTTATTTAAGTATTTATTATAAATTACGTAATTTATTAAATTTTAATTATAAATTATTTAACGATAAAATTAGTGCAGGTTAAAAATTTACGCAATATTCATGTTTTTAGTGTTAAGTGATTAACGGTTTGAATTTATATGACATAAGTCACTACAGGTCTCCACAGTTACACCAAAATGTCTTAATACAAGCTTCATGTTCATGAAAAATAACTTAATTCCTGTATTCCTTAAGCATTCTTTTTCCTCGTTGCATTACAATGTATTTAGGTAGGTTAGAAAAAACAAATGTTTTTATCCAGTTGCTTACATAGATGTTAGGTCATATGGAATATGCGGCTCTTTATCAGTTATGCCCGAGTAGATCGATATTATTGTTCCCAGATTGTCGATATGCTTGACGTGCATGATGTCTGGTATGACAACCGACTGCACGCTGGTCAGCAATGGTGGGAGGAAATCCAACGCCGTCTGGAGTGGTGTGAAGGTGTAATTTATTTGCTGTCGCCCGATTCAGTCAATTCCGAATACTGCCAGCGCGAGCTCCAGATTGCCAACGCGATGGGAAAGCATATTTTCCCGGTCTTGATCCAGGCGCGCACCGAAATCCCGGAGACCCTGCGGCACATTCAGTATGCCGACCTGAGCAAAGGACTGACCACGGATGCGGTCAAGCTGATGCTGAATTCGATCTATATCGCAGAGCGGACAGCGCGCCAAAATGCGGTTACGCCCAATGGCACACCGGTCTTCCAGATGATCGCCCCCGTCGAAGTGCCGTCACCGCTGCATGAAAACACAGACTTTGACAGCATTATGGATGAAGTTGGCCGCGCCTTTGAAGAAGACTTATTTGACCGGGCCGTTTTTTTGTTGCGACAATTAAGAGAACGGCAGGATGTGTCGAATTTCATCGACCTTGAGCAGTTATTACTACAGGCCGAAGACGCGCTGGAGCAGCAAGCTTACCTGCGTGATGCCGAGCGCGAATATCGCCCCATCGCTGTCTTATTAAAATACAGAAGCACCCGTGAGGTTGGCAAAAGCGCCTTTCAGTCTTTCCAGCAAAAATTCCCGGATTACGATCCGGATAATTTAGGGCCGATGTGTGAGGAAAACCACAAAAAGAAGGCTGTAGCAGTGCAGGCACCGCCGGGAGATGAGGAAACGCTGGTATGGTGCGATATTCCGTCCGGGGTTACCACCCTGCTGCGGGAAGAATCCCATACAACCCAGTTCGTCGATGCCTTCCGCATTTCCAGGTATCCGGTCACAAACCAGCAGTTTCTGGAATTTGTGAATGCGCTGGATGGTTACTGCCGCGCTGACTGGTGGGATTATTCGATCAGCGCTGTGGATTGGCACAAAAACCATCACCATCCGCCTATGCTGGATGTCATTCACCTTGACCATCCCTGTGTGTATGTCAACTGGTACGATGCGCTGGCTTACTGCCGCTGGTTAAGTTCAAAAATCAACATCATGATCAGCCTACCCACAGAGACACAATGGCAGCGTGCCGCTCAGGGAGATGAGGAACAGGCTTATCCCTGGGGCGAGGATTTTAATACAGAAAACTGTAATACCAAAGAAAGCCGCATTGGGCGTACCACATCGGTCTATGCTTACCCCGGTGGCGCCAGCCCTTACGGTGTGATGGATCTGGCAGGCAATACCTGGGATTGGTGCCTGAACAATAATCAGTCCAGCACCGGTGTGGATTTAAGCAATGATCTTGAGCGGGTCATTAAAGGGGGAGCCTATCACAGCCCAGCGAAACGTGCAGTGACCTCGTTCTACTTTGCGGTCGCCCCGGGCAGTCATCATGACTCCATCAGCTTCCGTCTGGTTTGCCCCGCCAACGTATAAAACCCTTTTTTGAGTTTAATGTTTAACTTATCCCATTAACGGGTCAGGTTTGGCATCACTCTATTGCTATCAGAACAACAACGATGAGCGGTGTCGCGCAAGTGATGCCTCTGTGGCAAATCCATCAAACTACAGATTATTTGTGCTCAATGAATTGTCAAAACGATACAGCGTCGTCAGCGCATCCTCTTCGGTATCGACCAGTCGATACTCATTGCCTATCAGTTGCGTGACAATTGAAATCAGAAATTTGGTCAGCGGGTGCATCGACCCGATCACTACCAGCACCCCCATGCGGTCATGCTTGAGAAAGATTTCAGTCGCCTGGCGTACGGCAGCCATGCGCGTAGGAAATTTCCCCATAGCGCGTATATCACTAATCAGATGTACATTCACTATGGAGGGTGACAGGTAGTGCGCTACGAAGTTTTCGGAAAATTCAGTTAACTCGTCTGCGCTCAAATCCCCGTTAAACCGAACAAACGCAATTCGTTGTGGCTGGTTCCACGACAACACGTAAGGCATAATGTTACTCTCACTTTTAGCTAACTTTTGGTTAGAAGCGCTTCAATAAGCATACTCTTATTTTTACCGATTTAACCACTATATCTAAATTGTAACTTTGTAGACCGCTATTAATGATAAAGATATGTGAAGTTCTCATCAAAAAATATACCGAAATACTCTCGCCATGCCGCCTGTAGCAGTAAACTTTAGCACTGCTTTATTGAATTTCAGTCTGTTATATTTGAGCGCTAAACAAACGGATGATTAAGGTCTTAGAGGGGAAACCGTATGACTTTAACAATTGTGGGATTGGGGCCGGGTGACCTGGATGATCTGTCGCGCAAGGCTTTTCGCACCTTAAAACAGGCCAAAACGGTGTATCTGCGCACTGCACAGCATGGCTGTGTACCCTGCCTGCCGCAGAACGACATTGCCTATCACAGCTTCGATGACCTCTACGAAACAATTGATGCTTTTGAGCAGGTGTATGCCACGATTGTCGAGCGTCTGCTGACTGCGGCGCAAACCGAAGATGTTGTCTACGCCGTGCCGGGTGATCCCTTAGTCGGCGAATCCACCACGATGCGCTTATTAGAACAGGCCGCAAAATTGGGAATCAGCGTCGAGATTGTGAACGGTATCAGCTTTGTCGAGCCCTCATTAAAGCTGCTGGGTGTCGATGCGCTGGATGGTCTGCAAATTCTGGACGGAATCGTCATCGGCGCCATGCACCACCCTCCGATAAACCCGGACTACCCCGCGCTGGTCGGTCAGGTCTACAGCATCGCGCTGGCTTCAGAAGTCAAGCTGACGTTGATGAACCAGTATCCCGATGATTTCAGCGTGACCCTCATCCATGCGGCGGGGACGGATGAAGCGATCACTGAAGTGTTGCCCCTGTACGAGATTGATCGCAGCGAGCATATCAGCCATATGACTTCATTATTTGTCCCGGCGCTGGGTGAGATGTCGAGCTTTGAGCAGTTCCAGGAAATTATCGCGCATCTGCGTGCGCCGGAAGGCTGTCCGTGGGATCGTGAGCAGACGCACGAGTCATTGCGGCGCTACCTGATCGAAGAAACCTATGAAGTGCTGGAAGCCATTGATGCCGAGGACTCGCAGGAACTTTACCGCGAATTGGGTGATCTGCTGCTGCAAATCGTGCTGCATACCCAGATCGCCATTGATGACGGTGAGTTTAACATGGGGGATGTGCTGCGTTATGTAAACGCCAAAATGATCCGGCGGCATCCGCACGTATGGGGCACCACGGAAGTCAATGGCGACTCTGAGCAGGTGGTCACCAACTGGGAAGCCATCAAACAGCAGGAGAAAGCCAGCGAAGACAAAGCCGGCGAATCGCTGCTGGGAAGCATCCCCAAAGGGATGCCAGCACTGCTGCAGGCGCATCACTATCAGACCCGTGCCGCCAAAGTCAATTTTGACTGGGAGAGCGTGGACGATGTCATCGCCAAAGTGCGCGAAGAGATCGACGAAGTTCTGGCGGCAGAAACCGACGAAGACCGCGCCGAGGAAATCGGTGATCTGCTGTTCGTGCTGGTCAACTGGGCGCGCTGGTTAAAGGTCGAGCCGGAGATCGCTTTACGCAGCGCCAACGCTAAATTTTATCGCCGTTTCCACAGCATCGAGCAGGCGGTATCCGCGCAGGGCAAACAGATGAGCGACTGCACCCTGGCCGAGCTCGACGCGCTATGGGACGTGGCCAAAGCAGGGGAGAAGTAAACAGCCTTTACTGTCCGACGCTAAAGCATCGGCCTGAATATAGAAAGCCGCCTGAAGGCGACTGAAAATAATCCGCTTTAGCGGGTTTTCTGTAGATAGCCGGATGGCTTTAGCCTCCGGTGAGCTATGACTACGCATAATCTGAATTGAAAACATGCCTTTTTAAGGTATCGGAAAGTTTCCGAGTCCTTGAAATGAGAATTTTCACAAAAGCTACTGTATGACTAAACGTGATAAAATAAACCTGAATACAGTGAGTGAGGATGAAGCCAATGGTCGTACATGATCGCCTGTACACCGTGAATGAATATGAGTCGTTTATTGCCAAACCAAACCATCAGGAGCGTTTGTTTGAGCTGGTTCACGGGGAGATTGTGGAAAAGTTGCCGACAGAAGAACATGGCGTGATTGCCGCCAATATCGTGACAGAGATTAAGATTTACCTGAAACAACATCCTATTGGCAGAGTCGCTGTCGAAGCCCGTTATCGAATACCAACTGACGAACACAATTCTCGATTACCAGATGTTTCGTTTACCAGCAGTGAACGCACCTTACCGCTGGTGAAAAAGGGCGCTGTGCCGCAGATGCCTGATCTGGCTATTGAAATCAAATCACCTGACCAGTCATTTAAAGAAATGCGTGAGAAAGCCGATTATTATCTGGCAAACGGATCGCGCATGGTATGGGTGGTTTACCCGGAGAAGCATCTGGTCGAAGTGCACGAGGCGGATGACTTTGAAATTCTGACCGAACAGGACGTGATTAGCGGTGGCGAGGTGCTGCCGGATTTCACACTGGCAGTGAATGAGATTTTTGAATTCTAGATGCTGTCTATGCGAGGTTTTTTACAGACCCGCCCATTCTGGCTATACAAAGCAGCAGGTGTTTTTCTTGTCCTGTTAGTGGTATTGGTGTGGGTTATTGGCGAGTTTGAGCAAGATGATGTTGTTACCTACCCTTTTCTTATTGGGTATTTCCCGCTTATAAATTACCCCCTGATCGTTTGTGCTTTAGTCATCCTGGTCAGGCTAGCTCTGGCAGTTATCAGAAGATTACAACTTTTACTATCCCAGCAAAGCGGTAATCGTCTCTGGTTGCATTTTGTGTCAGCTGGATTGGTATTTCCCCTGTGGATAGCCGTGGCCGCAGTCATTGGGCCACAGGTTCCGGAGTATCGGCAGGTAGCAAATATTCAGGTCGAGGGCAAGAATTTTAATCTGGTATCTCGCAATAATGCTTTCGCCTCCTTTGGAATGCAAACATTTACCCCTCACACGTTATACGAATGTGATCGAATCAGTATTGTATGTCACGAACTATACACAGATTTTTTGAAGATTGATAACGGGTTATGTGGAACAATGGACGCTCCGGTTTATGTATGTCCTACCACTATTGAGTTGGCAGTTCTCTCAGATGAACTGGTAATCCTTATTGATGATGATATTGTCTATCGTCATAATCTACCGGAAACTCAACTTCCCCATTGATTGCGTTACGAGACTGTTATAGTATCGCCTTCCATCAAAACGGAACAGGAATGGGCAACAATGGTGATGGATTGGGCTGATATTTCGTATCTGCGCGCTGGCACACCCCGCCAGCAGGCAGCCTACACAGTTTTGCACGACCTCGACATTTTCTCGCAACTGCACCCCTACTCCCCCCTGCTGGCCGGGACAAT
Organism: Aggregatilineales bacterium; assembly: GCA_038258185.1. Classification (GTDB taxonomy): domain Bacteria; phylum Chloroflexota; class Anaerolineae; order Aggregatilineales; family Phototrophicaceae; genus JAIOHN01. The sequence goes on from JBBSQD010000047.1 coordinate 22,566, forward strand.
CCCACTGGCAGTGTATACCCCTCAAAGCGATCTCGACATTATCTGTGAAGCGCACAATCTCAATGAATTTATGGACACCATCACGGATTGTTTTGGGCATCACAGCGCGTTTGTGACCCGGCAAAAACGTCTGCAAAACACCGATACGGCCATCATCTATTTTGAGTATGATGAATTTCCGCTGGAGGTATTCGCACAACCGCGCCCGGTACGCCAGCAGAATGCCTACCGTCACCTGCTGGTCGAATCGCGCCTGCTGGCAATCGGCGGTGATGCAGCCCGTGAAACCATCCGCACCTTGAAAGCATCCGGCATGAAGACCGAACCAGCCTTCGCGCATTATTTCCACCTTGCCGGTGATCCGTATGCCGTGCTGCTGGAGTTATCCTACCTCGATGCGTATGAATTACGGTCGCTGATTGCGCGGCGCCGCTTCGAATAAATCATCTTCTTACCCAATTAAGATAAAATTGGGGAAATGTTTACTCATTAATTCTGCATTCATCCTTAAAATAAAAGGATAAGATGAATTCAGATTGAGAGTAAGCCCATGAGCCAGAGCATCATCAGCCAGCAGTTACAAAGTGAAGACCCCAAGCAGCGCTTCCAGGCCATTAAAAAGGCCGCCCGCAGTAAAGATAGCAGTGTGCTGGATCTTCTGGATAATATTGCCAGCAACGACCCCGACAATCAGGTCAGATCTGTGGCAGCTCGTGCCTATGCCTATATCCTGGGTGACGAGAGTGCGATTGAAGCACCGCCCCCATCCGAAAAGAAACAGGCTGCGCCAGCCTCCAATGGCCGCGTCGATGTCTCCATGGCGAACAGCCACCTCAACAGCGCCCTCAGTTTGCAGATAGAGGGGCAGCGCAACAAAGCGTTGAAAGCTATCGGCAAAGCGCTGCAGGCCAATCCTGATTTCCGTACCGATCCGTATTTCATCAGCATTCTGGAAGCAACCACGCGGCTGGAAGGCGAAGAAGCCTTCGACATGCTTTTCGACAAAGAGAAGATCAAGCATGTTCAGGTGAGCGAAAAACAGATGGCGAAGGAGAAAGTCTCCGGCGACCACTGGAGTGAAGTCGAAAAATCCAACTGGGCCAGTGCCTCGATGGATCTGATAATCTTCACGTTGATTACCATTATCGGCACGGTGCTGATGGTGCTGATTGCGCAGCAGAGTGCGCAGAATGTGTTTACGGGTTATACAGCCGCGCTGGATGCCTATGACGAAGCGATTGACGCCGGTGACAACAGCGCTACACTACCCATCCGCAACTTTGCGCTGGAAACCGTGGCCCGCGAATATCGTGACCTGCCTATGACTTTAGGGCTGGTGGGCGGTGTAGTAATGGGTATTGTTTCGCTGCTTCAACTGCTGCTGCATCTGGGTCTGACTCATCTGCTGGCACGCTATATTTTCAGGGGGAAAGGCACCCTGCCGCATCTGATTTACAACGTGGTGTCACTCTATAACACACGCCTGCCGGTGATACTCTTTCTGAGTTACATGGGCATTGTCATGGCGTTCAGCGGCGACATGGAGGTTGTCTCGATGCTGTTATTCGGCGCTTCCAGTCTGGTAAGCCTGCTGGTGATCTTTGGCATCTTCATGCGCACCGGCAAAACCTATGCTTTTGGGCCGGTCAAAGGTTTCCTGGCGATTATGATCACGCTGGTGCCGTCGTATATCCTTCCGGGTATTGTGTGGATGCTCGCGAGTCCGTTGTTCATGAGCATGATTCCGGAAAGCCTTCTCGCGATGCCATCGTTTTAAGCGCTTAAATCCCTGAGCAGTTTAGGGACTGTGCGCGCCTGTACCAATCTTGACTCTTGCACGGCGGAATGGTGTATGCTATATTATGCCGCACGCCGAGGTAGCTCAGTTGGTAGAGCAACGCACTGAAAATGCGTGGGTCCCCGGTTCAAGTCCGGGCCTCGGCAACAAAACGGCTCACTTCATTCTGTGAAGTGAGCTTTTTGTTTCCTCGCTACAAACTCCCTGCGCCTTCAGGTATGATAAATGCCTGCGAAATCCGGCAAAGAGCGATGACACCCGAAACCTATGAAACAAGCCCTGCGTAAAATTGACCCCGGTTACTGGATAGCCGCCCTGCTGCCGCTGATCGGTATTCTGCCGACTCTAAGCAGCGGCGTGATCCGCACGGCGGATGGCCCGCTGCACGTCCAGCGCATTTATGCCATGTCCACTCTGCTGGCGAATGGTAATTTATGGCCGCGCTGGGTGCCCTATTTTCATCTGGGGTATGGCTATCCAGTGTTCAATTTTTATCCACCCGGGACGTTTTATCTGGGCGGGCTGCTGGGATTAATTGGCATCATGGCGCCAGTCGCGTTGACCATCGTCACCACGCTGGCATGGATTGTGGGCAGCGTGGGGATGTATGCGCTGGCACGGCATTATCTGCCGGGGAAAGCAGCCATTCTCGCGGCGATGCTATGGGCTTATGCCCCTTCGCGCCTGTTCGAAGTGTGGGATCAGGGCAGTCTGCCGCAGATCATGGCGGCGGCGCTGGTACCGTGGTTGCTGCTGGGCATGATTCGCCTGGCCGAGGAACCGCGTTTACGCAGAATTTTGTGGGTGGCGCTGCCTTTTACCGGCATCGTTTTCTGTCATCAGCCGATTACGTTTATCACCGCGCTGTATATCGCCCCGGCGATGATCGGACTGCCGTTGTGGGCGGCACGCCAGGACTGGCCGTCTTTCTGGAAGCGCTTCGGCTATATGCTGGGCGGATTCGTACTCAGCGCGGGCCTCTCCGCGATTTTCCTGCTGCCGGTGGCGCTGGAATTGCAATATGTCGAAGCGGTGGAAAGCCCCGATGATACCGTCCCCTATCTCATCAGCAATTTTCTGCAACCCGATGAAATCTTCATGCAGCCCCCCGCGATGGATCTGACCGATTTACGCTTTGAGTTATTTACAACATTGGGTCTGGTGGGCGGATTGCTGGCCGTACCGGGTCTGATCGCGCTGGTGGTCAAACGGCGTTATGCGCTGGCCTTGCTTCTGCTGGCCGCGCTGATTTTTACACTGTTTATGCTGCTGGAAATTTCGCTGCCCGTGTGGCTGACTATCCCCTATTTTAAGCAACTGCGCTTCCCGGAACGCTTTCTGCGCGTGGGGGTGATCTTCCTGTCGCTGGCCGGGGGAGCCAGTATTTTACTGCTGCCACGCCGCTGGCAAACCGCTGGGTTATTGGGCGTGATGGCGCTGGTGTTGGTCACCGCGCTGCCGATGACCTATCCCAGTCAGGATTTTGTCTACTGGGATGACCTGTCAGCCGTGGATGAGATCGACATGGAACTGACCTATTATGTGTGGGGGACGACCAGCTATAACGAATTTAATCCGCGCTGGGGCGAAACGATCAAGCATGACGGGCCGCCAGAACCGGAAGAATACACAACCAATCCGCTGCGGCTGACCGTCTACCGGCTGGATATGATCCGCCAGTGGCCGGATTTAGAAGTCGATGAAATCAGCGACGATACCATCCGCGTGACGGTGACTGACGCGCGTCCGGTGCGTTTTCGTCAGTATTATTTCCCCGGTTGGGCGGCCACACTGGACGGTGAACCTGTCGAGATTTACCCCGAAGATGAAGTCGGCATGATTACGCTGGATGTCCCTGCCGGTGAACACACCATCCACCTGTATTATGACGGCACCCCTGTGCAGAAAATCGCCACGCTGATTTCGCTGTTGAGTCTGGGCGTGGTGGCTGGCATTCTGGTTCTCACCTCAACCTCACCCCTGTTCGCTTCGCTCACTTTCCCCTCTCCAAACTGGCTGCGAAGCGTCCCTGTGGGAAGAGGGGAGGAATTGCCACAAGCAAGGAGGGGTGAGGTCGAAAACCCTCTCCCGGAAAGTCTACCACTTCAGACCGCCGCACTGATCGCCTTCGCTGTGGTCGGATTCGCGCTGCTCAATCAGGTGATTATCACACCGCACACGCTGCTGTTTCGCCAGCAATCCCCGCCGGATGCGCCGGTCTACATGCAAAATCGGCTGGATGTCCAATTTGGCGATACGTTTGAACTTCTTGGTTACACCTTGAATCAGGACTCGGTTGCGCCGGGGGAAACACTGCCAGTCACGCTGTTCTGGCGGGCACTGCGTGATTTCACCGATGAGGCTTATCGACCGGTAGTGCAACTGGTTAATCTGCGCGTGGATGAAGCGTGGGCAGTCAGTGAGCCATTTTCACCGGGGGGTGGCAGCACTACTTTCGGCTATCCGCTGGATCGCTTCGCATCGGAAGTGCATGAACTGGTGGTCAATGCCGACACGCCGCCTTATGTGGGGCGCATCTTCGTGCGTATGGTCGACCAGAACGGCGAACCGCTAAAACTGGCCGATGGCGCAGAGGGTTATGTGCTGGAGCCATTAATCCGCGTGGCAGGCGACGGTGTGAGCGCCAAGCATCTGCTGGATTATACGCTGGGGGATAGCGTCGAATTATGGTGCGCCTCAGTCCAACCCGCAGGCGATCAATATCAGGTCGATGTATACTGGCATGTCACCGCGCCAGTCAGCCAGATGTTGCACACCTTTGTTCATGGCCTGGATGCTGCTGGAGAAATCGTCACGCAGCAGGATACCGAAACGCTGAATGGTAATTATCCGGCAAGTGCATGGCAGACGGGTCAGACCCTGCATGAGCAGATACTTCTGCCAGCAGATGATGCACTTCAGGAAATCGGATTGGGGTTATATGTGCCGGATGGTGCGCGGCTGACGGTGCTGAAAGCTGATATGGCGGTGGCGGATGATCGGATTATCGTGCCGCTGACCGCGCAGAACTGCGAGTCATAAAGCGGGGTGGCATGGGGCCACCCCATAATAATCCAATTCAGAAATTTACGCCAGACCCACCATAATGCCAACGATACCCAGCATAGCCAGGACGATGCCCTGAGTGGTCATCAGGCCATCCCAGTCGGACGTGCGCTGGATGAATTTGCCCATCATGCGGGCATCGGCTTCATAGAGCATCCAGGCGGTATTTTTGTCAAACACACACAGGACACCAAATGCGATCAGAATAATTGCTGCGCTGATAACCATACAAAACCTCAGGATAATAGACTAATGAGCTTACCTTTTACACCATAGCACTAAAAATTTCCTCAGAAGCGTAAAGATTCCAAAAAATTTGTGAAATTGCCTCGCAGGCAGTCAGAAATCAGCCCGTAACGTAATGCTCTAAGACTGTTTATTTTAGTCCGCCCAGATGCCGTGTATAATTGGGAAGATGTCGATGGTATCAACAGCCCGACTCTTTTGCTGCCCCAAAGCTGGTAAGGTAGGACTGCATGACAGATGAACTAATTGGCAAAGTCGTAGACGGTTATGAAATCCAGGGCATTGTGGGCTATGGAGGAATGGCTACCGTCTATCGCGCGCAGCAGGTTTCGATGAAGCGTGTGATTGCGATCAAGATGCTGCCAAGCCAGTTTATAAATGACGACACCTATATGCAGCGTTTCAACCGCGAGGTAGAAATCGTCTCCAAGCTGGAACACCGCAATATTGTGCCGGTGTATGACTACGGTCAGTATCACGGCCAGCCCTACATCGCCATGCGCTATATGTCCGGCGGGTCGGTGGATGATTTACTGGCACAGGGTGCGCTCGACCTGGAACAGACACTGAGCATCATCCAGCAGATCGCCCCGGCGCTGGATTACGCCCACAGCAAAGACATTCTGCACCGCGACCTGAAGCCCAGCAACATCCTGATGGATGATGATGGCGGCGCCTATCTGACCGATTTCGGCATCGCGCGGATTATCGGCCAGCAGGCCGGTTCGACCATTACCACACAGGGCGTGGTCGGCACACCCAGCTACATGAGTCCGGAGCAGGCACAGGGGCATCCGCTGGATGGCCGCAGTGATGTTTATGCGCTGGGCGTGACCCTGTTCGAGATGCTGACCGGTCAGCGGCCTTTCCAGAGTGACACGCCTTACAGCATCGCGGTGATGCAGGTCACCACCCCGCCACCGTCCGCACGGGCGATTAACCCGGATATCTCGATTGGTATCGAGCAGGTCGTTTACAAGTCTCTGAAGAAAAAACCGGATGAGCGCTATTCCAGCGCGAGTGTGCTGGCGGAAGCGCTCAAACGCGCGATTGATCCCCCGGCCAGCAGCATCCATGACACGCAACCGGGCATTCCGCGCCCGACCAAACCCGTCACGATTCAGGAACGTGCGCCGCAGCCGGTACAGGTCATGCAGCCGCAGACCGTTCCGCCGCCACCGCGTTACCCCACTACGCCACCGCCGCAACAGCAGCCCAGCCGTCCCTCCACCGGGGTCGATTCGCGGGTGGCCGCGCCACGCCGGTCACGCCGACGTGCCAACGGTGGCAGTCTGTGGATGAGTGCGGCAGTCGGCGGGTTGATTGGCTGTGGATTGCTGACCGTCATCGTGATTATCGCCGCGATTCTCATCAGCAGTGTGCAGGCCGCCGCCGGGCAGGAATCCGCGCCGACCGCCACGGCAGCCATTACGGCCACCGTCA
>JBBSQD010000048.1:0-29036 GCA_038258185.1 Aggregatilineales bacterium
CTATAGTGTTTCAGAAAACGTTATGGACTAAAGGGGAAGGATAGGGTCAGTGGAGGCGGTTGCCAACTCGTGGAGATAAATGGTAAACAAGGATTTAACGTAATCGGGCTGATTTTGGAAAAAGGTCAGGGCGTCTTCCACCGAAGAAATCAAGGTAGCAAATTCGGGAAAGTAAACATTATGAGTGGTGCGGCGTTTCAACGCCCGCCATAAGAACTCAATGGGGTTGTAATCGGGAGAATAGCTGGGCAATTGGGCCACAGTCAGTCGGTGGGCATGGTGTTGGAAAAAATGCCGGGTGTGCTTAGCGGTATGATAACGAGCACCATCCTGTACCAAAAACACCGGTCGACGGGTCACTTTCAAGACCTGTTGCAGAAAGGCGGTATAGCTTTCGGCGTTGAATTTGCCGTCAATGCCTTGATAAAACAAGTGTCCACTGAAAAAGTCAATCAAGCCAAACACCTTGTAACCTTTGCGTTTGCCGCTGGTGGCGACAGTCGGTTGTTGCCCAATGGGCGCCCAGGTGTAACTGAGCGATCCCCACTGGGCAAAGCTGGCCTCATCACCGAACAGCAACCAGCCCTCGGCAGCCTGAGCTTGCCGTTTGAAGTCGGGAAACACCTGGGTCAGCCACACCAGTCGTTTCATCTCATCGAGATGATCCGACACAAAGCGGGCTTTCTGATAGGAGAAGCCTAAGCCTTTCAACACCTCTGCCAGGTAATGGGCATTGTACAACACGCCAAACTCCCGCTGGATCAGATCTTGCACCAACAGCGCTGACCAGCAACCACACGGGTAGCCCGCCGCCTGCGGTCCCGCTGTCAGCCACTGGCACAATTGCTGCCGCTGCTGACCCGTCAATTTCCGCCGTCGTCCGCCACGCCACTGCGGTTTCAATGCCCCCATCCCCTCGATCATTAAGCCTTTGAGCCAGGCATAAATGCTCGATACCGCCACGCCATGCTTGGCCGCTATCGCCTCCGCCTGATCCCCGCGACTGAAATCCAGCAATACCCCTATTCGTTTCACCATCCGGCTATCCCCGCTTTTGTAGGCTTTACGCAGCGCTTCCAGCAGCGCCTTGACTGTTTCACTGCTCATCCGTATTCTTATGGGCATGATCGTTGGCTCTCTGGTGGTTTGGACACTTCCAGTTTGCCTCCGATCTCCTTTTTTGCCTATCCCTTTTCCATTCCTTTTTCTGAACGTCTATAGGACAGCCAATGCTAGCAGGCTGCACACCAGGGCGATCGTTTTGGGTTTCGCGGGTTTGATCTTCAGCATCTTGTGCATCCATTCTTCTGGATAGACATAACCTGGAGGTATACCTCATGCCTCCAGGTTATACGATATACAATTTCTGATCGTTAATCTCCAAATATAGTACTACATGTGCGTGTCGTACTTTCATTCTCTGGTGGGAAGGTGGACATGCTGCTACCCAACCATAGACCCAATATCCAGAACAGTAATCGTCGCCAGTGCGCATCTAACCAGAATTGGAATTCCGAGGCCATGATGATACCAATAGCAAGCAGGCAGCAACCGATAACCAGATTAATTTTGTTGGGCGCGTTTAACAGCATTGCTACCACTCGCCAACTGGTAATCATGAGCAGCAGTATTCCAGGCAGACCTAATTCGGCCCATAGCGTTAGGTAGGCATTATGGGCTGGCTGTAACTGCCCATACGACAAATGATCTGTAAGAGAAATTTGTGCGTTGCTTGCAATCTTATCGGCCCGTACCATCAGGTTTCCGGCCCCGACTCCCACGAATGGAGATTCTTGTATCACGGCGGTTGTGAGAGGAAATGCAAAAAACAGCCGTTGAGCCAGATGCTGTTCGCGGCTGAAACGAAGGCCCATAGTCAAAATGATTAGAATGAGAATTGCCCCGGTTACAAGGGCCGCCCCCAATCGCAGTAATTTTTTATAACGGTGCTGCTGTGTTTTCGAAAGAGAAATTAAGGCAATACTGCCCAGCCAGACAGCCGCAAATGCACCTCGTGACAGGGTTGCTAAAATGCCAGCGTTAATAAAAAAGAGTGTCAGCAGCGCTACCGCTTTCATCGGTACTGATCTCACCAGCAGAAGCCAACCCACAGCCAAGAAGTGGCTGACAACCAGGTAGGCCGCAATCGTATTAGGATTAAAGGTTAATCCTCGGCCGCGGACAGCAATAAATACAACTTCTCCAAGCCAGTTCAATCCAAGCGAACCACCATGCCAATGTTGCAATAAGGTAATGACGCCCTGAAACGCCGCAGCTAGGACACATACAGCTATAATGCCTACTGGACGATGCAGCCTCACACGGTTTGCCAATACCAGCGCCATTATCAACATTAAGCTGGTTATCACAGCCTGGTAAGCCGCTAACAAAGGGTGTATCGACCACAAAACCCCTATGAACATCCATAGTAGTAAGCCCAACCCAGCACGGCCAATCGAACTGCGCACACATAAAGTTGCAGTCTCACTAATTTCACTTCGATATTCTTGGCTAAGGCTAAGCCGTAATGTGGTCGCCACCAGCAGAGTTGTTAAGGCTAAATCGGCTAGTTTAAAGACAATGCCGCGTACTTCGAAGATGATGTTGAAATGGGTAGGCGCAAATCCCAACACATAAAAAGCAGAGTGGGCAGTCAGAACAGGAATGGCAGCTAAGGAAATACCCTGTACTCGGTGCAGCCAAAGATTTGCCTGTTGCTTCATGATTGGGATTCTACGAGGAAGAGATCAAGCGGCGGTTCGCTACCAAAATTGAGGGTTATTGTTTCAACCCTATAACGGGAGAATAACCACGCGAAAGAAGTAATCTGTCCATCTTTGCTCAGGCGGCTACTGATAAACACAACTGGTTTCTGCTGCGCGGTCAAATAGTCAAGGTATTGAGTTAGATTCAGTTGAGGGAAAAGAAACAAGTTAAGTAGCCGTACATCTGTCCGTCTACCTTCTAAATGGTGTAAGTATTGGACTGGCACCAGATCATGCCATTGACCGAAGATCACCGCATCGGGAGGGACACGCTTTAGCAGCACTTCTGCTCGTTGGTAGACACTCGTGTCCGAACTTAAATCGAGTTGCGGCCAGAAGATCACCAAAGGGATTATAGGTAAGGCTAGCAATACATAGACGAGCTTGCCTGATAGCTGCTGTGTCATCCATCGCAGCCCAAAAGCGAGCGGAACTGTCCAAAGTAAAAAGCTGGGGCCGAACATCAGTTGCTTATCTCCAGCCCCGTAAGTTGTGTAAAAGTACGTGTATGGTGCAAAAAATATCAACCACAGTCCAAAGCCTCGTTTAGACTGCCGTATCAGTGCCGCCGCGCCAACGATCCCCAATACCAGTCCGAAGCCGAGAAAGTTGTGAGTGTAGAGTTGTAATACCTGGCTGATTTGTTCACCGGATGGGATGATGCCTTTTTCAAAAAACAGTCCTTCAAACTGGCCCCCAGCGATAAACCAGGTTAAGCCGGATAACGTATCCAGGCGAATAGGTTGGAATAATCCATTTGCATCATATGAGCCAGCTAGGTTGAATTCTGGCTGTGCGGCATAACGCCAGGGGAAGTAGAGTTGTGCAGTTACAAATAATGCTAGAGCAAGGGTTGCGGAAATGATACGCAATTGCCATGAGATGCCATGTTGTAGGAAAGCCACCACCAAACCGGGTGCGAATAAGACAGATGATGGACACATTGCGACTGCGATACCGAATAGTGCGCCGATCCCCAGAGGCTGATAGGGATGATGGTGATTGGACTTCAGCTTCAACAGTGCCCACCCAAACAGTGATAAAGTAAAAAGCTGTGGGGCATACACCTCAGCGAATAGGCCGATGCTCCAGACATAATACGACCAGACCCACAATAGTGTCGTGATCGCCGCTATCCAGCGAATAGTCACAAGCCGGACAAGGATGGCATAGAGTAACGGGACAGTGGCAGCCAAGCATAAGGCAGAAAACAAATTTCCCCGAAAGCCGAGGTCACCGATGGGCAGGCGCAGGAATATATGGAGCAGTATAAGATACAACGGATAACCTGGGCCATGTACGATCCCAAGCTGCTTGGCAGCAATTACAAATTCACCGCTGTCGAGTGCATAGACAGTCGGGGCGACTGTGCGTAATAGCACTGCCAGACTGAGGGAAAATAACGCAAGAGGTAGTAATATCCGTCTTGACTCGAACAAAGTAGTCACACCCTGTTAATGGAATCCCAGCAGTAGACCATAAATGTCTACTGCTGGAAGGCTCTAATTAGCATGGCCCTTCAAATTGACGGGTTGGATCACCCGTCATAAATTGGAAACGTGAAATACAATCCATGGGATCGATTTTGAATATGTAAACAAAGTTCTTGCCTTCGTTATCAGGCCCGATAGTGGCCTGATATTCGCCACTCGGCAGCTTGAAGAGAACCACATAGCCGTCATTGGTGCTGGCAATCTCCAGAGGCACATCAGGATAAGCTGGCAGCTCAGACAAGCCATCGATTTCGATTCGGAGGGTCTCATTCGATTTGCCATCAGGGCCGAAGCTGGTCAGGGAGAGTATATTCTCTTCCGGCGTATCAATAATTGCATATCCACCTTTCTGCGCAATGCCAGGAATGGGTGCCGGGTCGTCATACGCCTGAGCAGCCAATGTTGTCCAAGTTAGCTTCTGATTAGATGCAATCACTAAGGCATCTAGAGTTAAAATTGCAGCAACAATAACGATGGGTATGATCTGAAGATGGGATCTTTTCATGTTTAGTTATCCTCTCTAATAAGCTCAATTTATTCTAAACCTAATCGGCGTTAATAGCGTTAACATGTTTAGTATCTATCCGTAAAATGCACGGTTGAACAAAATATGAGCACAAGCGAATTCAATCAGTGCTTTCCAGTTCTCAAATTTCTTGCACCAACGCATGCGGATGCTACGCCTTTTGGTCAACCAACTTAATGTGCGCTCAACCACATAGCGGCGCGCCGGATACTGCTTTTCACCCGGCATCGGACATTCTTCAACCAGCGGTTCTCCCCGACGACGGCGATGCTTGATATGCGTAATATAGCTCCCAGTCCGAAACTACCCCGGATGTGTTCGGAACAGATTTGAAGTAATTTTTGGTAGTGGGGACAAGTTGACTGATGAGGCATGAGAAGGCACTCTTGGATAAACGACCAAGCCTAACCAAGGATCTTCTCATGATACAGACGATTGTAACCTATAAATGCGTACGCTGTGAAAGCATAGATTTGGTCAAGAATGGACACGATTACAAAGGGGCGCAGAAATATCACTGCAAAAGCTGTGGTCGCTATGGCACATTGCAGGCTCAGACAGGTTATTCGACAAGGGTTCGAGAGCAGGTAAAAGGGGCAGTGTTGGAACGCGTGAGCTTGCGTGGGAACGAGCGCATTTTCGGGTTGTCACGGCGCACGGTCAGCCGCTGGTTAGTTCACTGGATCAGGCAAGTACCCGCAGTAGAAGCGACTTTGCTGCCTGCTGAGGCTGAGGATGTGTTGGAATTGAACGAATTGTGGTCGTTTGTGGGCAAAAAGACCGAAGAACGCTGGCTGTGGTTGGCTTTGTGTCGCCGCACCCGCCAGGTAGTGGCTTACTGGCTGGGGGATCGTTCCGAGAACAGTGCTATTCACCTGTGGCGACGCTTGCCTGCCGACTATCGTGGCTGTCCCTCCTTCAGTGATCGCTGCGCAGCCTATGAGTTTGTCTTTGATCGACAGCGACATCAGTCTGTCGATAAGCAGTCCGGGCAGACGGCCCATGTCGAGCGCTGGTTCAACACCCTGCGCCAACGCCTGGCTCGCCTTACCCGTGAAACACTCGCCTTTTCCAAACGTGATGACCTGCACGATGGGCTGTTGCACATGTTTATCGACGACTACAACTTATCCTGTATCAGTTAAATTGTCACCACTCCCACTTTTAAGACGGTATCTGAGGTTAACTATTATTCGTGTTATTTACCTGTTCAGATCAAACAGTCACTTTGTCGGAGAAAGTGAATTCAGGAAGTGGCATAATTTGGCCCCCCTGCATGGCCGATTCGTGCGCCAGAATCCCCACGCATGTCCAGTTAGCAGATTGACGTGCATCCGGGAAAGGTGCGCGATCTTCAAGGATGCTCATCACAAATTCGTTTGCTAAATGTGGATGCGATCCCCCGTGACCACTGCCCTGAATAAATGATAAATGCTGTGCATCTTCGCCATAAACACCTTTTGAGGTAAAGCGCTGAATAGACTCTGGCAATAGATGAGCATAATCCGGGACTTTAACCTTCTCAGCATGCTCACCAACATGAACCACCGGATCGTCATGTTCCATAAGCTGCCATTCAAAACTCATTTCACTGCCATAAACATCAAAACTTTCGATATACTGTCGTGCTGTGTTAAACAACGAACGTGATACCTCCGCCGACAAATCGGAATTTCGCAGCTTCATATGCGCAGTTTCAATCGCGAAGGGTGACCCATACTTTGCCACCAGACTGGCATCAATGTGACCCGAGCCAAAACATGAGACGTACTCGGCATCCGCCTGAGCCATAGCCAGACACGGACTCACCACATGGGTCGCATAGTGCATAGGTGGCAGACCTTCCCAATAACCCGGCCAACCCGCCATTTCCTGATGATGTGCCGCCCGTAAAAACTGAATATCCCCGAGCTGCCCCGTATCGCGCAGTTCACGCACATGCAGGAATTCACGGCTATAAACAACGGTCTCCATCATCATATATTTCTTGCCGGAGGCCTGTTGCGCCTCGACAATACGCCGACACTCATCGACTGTAGTAGCCATTGGCACGGTACAGGCAGTATGTTTACCGGCATTTAACGAAGCAATCGTCTGTTCCGCATGCATGTGGATAGGCGAATTGATATGCACAGCATCAACATGATCATCCTCAAGCAAAGCTTCGATACTCGTATAACGTTTCTCCACGCCGAATGCATCACCAATTTCATTCAGCTTGCTTTCGCTGCGCTGGCAAATGGCATACATGTTGGTGTGTGGGTGATTTTGATAGATCGGTATAAACTCAGCACCAAAACCCAGCCCGACAATGGCAATATTTAATTTTTTCATGGCAAAATTACTCCTCAAAGGTTTTATTTGTGGTCACTATCTTGCATCAGTTCGTGCCAGAATGAGGGTGCAGGATAGATTTCTTCCTGGCTGATACGCTCGCCTTTATCGCAGAATTCAAACAAGGCGCGTGTCATCGGCATGGTATACCCTTGAGATTCCGCTTCCTCATAAAATTGCTTCAGCTGCACAAACTTGACATCGGTATGCAGCGCTTCGTCTGCTTTAATGCGCTGAGCAATACGCTCGAATTGCATGCGCCAGGGTTCGTTGCCACCGATCGCCTTCACCAAAATATCCGGGTCGATTCCAGCCCGGGTGGTAAAGCCAATCGTTTCTAAATAAATCGCATTGCTCAGACCCATCGCCAGTTGATTGACAATTTTGACCATCTGACCATCGCCTTCAGCCCCACAATAGACAATATGATCAGGATCGCCCAGAACCTCAAAAATCGACCAGCACTTTTGTACGGCAGTCTGATCACCGCCGATAAACATCCGCAGATTAGCTTTCTCCGCACCCCACGCTCCACCGCTCACCGGGGCATCAATTCTGATTGCGCCTCTCTCAGCAAATGCAGCAGCTAAATCCCGGGCTTGCTGCGGGGTAATGGTACTGAGTTCGATAAAAATCTGACCGGATTGTGCGTGTGGCAAAAGCTGTTCATTTGACAGCGCCACAGCAATTTCAAATGATGGCACACTGGTCATAATCACATCATTACTCTGAACCAGTTCAGCGATAGATTGCGCTGCTTTCGCGCCCAGTTCGACACAGGCGGCGACTTTCGCGGCATCCAGATCATGCACCTTCACGGTATAGCCCGCGCTAATCAGATTGCGGGCCATCGGGCCGCCCATAGATCCCAAACCAATAAAACCGATTTTCGGTAAGTTTGTCATCGGCATAAAAAACTATCCTCTAAAGGTATATTTATCCCTACAATTTTTGAAGCAAACGCAGCTAAAAACATGAATACTTATGAGGATCACAGATAGGTAAAAGTACCTATTTATAGGCCATGGGGAAAAACACAATTACGAAGAGTTTGTAAGCACCAAGAAAAATCAGATCAAGCCATCGCTCACAATATTGTGCTTCAACGCCAGATTGACGGCTTTCGCACGACTATTCACATCCATTTTTGCCAGAATACTGCTGACATGATTCTTGATGGTCGATGGGCTGACAAATAACTGTTGGGCGATTTCCTCGTTGGTCAGGCCTTGAATCATAAGGCCAAGCACTTCGCGTTCACGCTGAGTCAGTTCGTCGTAAGGGTTATTTGTTTCTTCGACGAGAGCATCTGCCACTTCTGGGGATAAAATCGGTAAGCCTGATCGCGTCGCCCGGATCGCCTCGGTAAGCCTTTCTGCCGAAATATTCTTTAGCAGGTAACTCGTCGCCCCTGCCCTCAGAGCCGCTTTGACAAGGCTTTCCTCTTCAAAGCTGGTCAGGGCGATAATCCGAATCGCTGGATGCAACTTCCGGATCGCCTGAATCGTATCGATGCCGCTCATTTCTGGCATCATTAAGTCCATCAGCACAACGTCAGGTTGCACTTCAGCGCACAGACGCAGCGCATCAGTGCCGTTACCGGCTTCACCAACCAGTTCTAAATCCGATGATGCTTTCAGAAAAGTGGATAAACCTTTGCGTACCATCGCATGGTCATCCACGATTAATAATCGAATAATCTTATTGTTTGA
Source organism: Aggregatilineales bacterium (assembly GCA_038258185.1). GTDB lineage: Bacteria > Chloroflexota > Anaerolineae > Aggregatilineales > Phototrophicaceae > JAIOHN01. The sequence goes on from JBBSQD010000048.1 coordinate 8,831, forward strand.
ATTCATACTTTCTGACCTCTGGTGCTTTGACCCATATAACAGTAATTTGTGTACCTTTTTTAGGTTCGCTCTGGATATCGAGTTGAGCGTTAATCGATGCTGCTCGCTCACGCATGATGGACAGACCCCATCTGCCCGATGGAATCTGTTTCGGATTAAATCCAGCGCCATTATCCGAAATACACAAATATGCGCTACCTGGCTGATGTCGCAGATAAACATTCGATTCTTTAGCCAGGGTGTGTCTGGCAATATTATTGAGAGCTTCCTGGGCAATCCGATAAAACGCCACCTGTATATCTGGCGGAAGTAAACAATTCCCTTCCAACTGCAATGAGATGCGTACGCCCAGGCGATTAGACATCGACTCTGTCAACTGCCGTAAAAGAATAGAAAGCCGCGTCTCAACCAAGCCGGATGGCCGCAATTCAATCAATAACGCTCGCATTTCAGCAAGGGCTCCGCTGGTGAAGTGATGCAGATCAGCCAGACTCTTGCGACCCTCTTCCACATCTTGCTCCCATAAGTCGGGCAGAACTTCTGCTGTCAGATTGGCTGACCATAATGTCTGACTCACGGCATCATGCAAGTCACGCGCCAACCGCTGGCGCTCTTCCAGGGCCGCTAGCGCATGGGCGCGCTCAAATGATCGTGCATTCTGGATAGCACTGGCCGCCTGATTGGCAAAGGCCTGTAAACGCTCAGCATGGATAGGTGTAAAAAAGCCCGGTGTCGCGCTGTGCAAATTAAGAAAGCCCGTGACCTGACCTTCCAGGCAAATTGGCGTACCTACGTACGAGCGAATCCAGTCCTGTTCCGGTAATTTTGACCAATAATCTGCATCTGCGTGAATATCACAGATAAATAATGGCTTACCCGTCTGGCGCATTGTTTCAAGGTGGCTGATTTCGCTTACCCAAAAGCGATACGGTTCCAAGAGGCGGTGGTCATTGTCTTCATCACCCTGATAACGGACGATGTGTGCCATGTCATCATCAACCAGCATAATACTGGCTGTTTTATGGGGCACCACGCGACCGATGACTCGTAAAATCCGATCCAGAACTTCTTCCAGATCAAGCGTACTGTTAAGCAACTCTGCTGTATCGCACAGAGCTTCAGCCAACATACGCTGTTCATGTTCGGCATCCTGCGCCTGTGTGAGATCGGTAATGTCAGTAATCGACCCTGTTATCCGTTGTGCTTTGCCATTCTCACCGCGGATAATCGTCCCACGCGATAGCATCCAGCGGACATTGCCGTCGCAATGAATCATCCTGAGCTTATTCTCACAGTGTGGAATTTCCCCGCGCAAATGCGACTGCAAAGTCTGCATCACATCCGGACGATCTTCCGGGTGCATCAGTGCCAGCCAGTCATTAAAAACGCGCGGGGTTTGATTTTCTCCGAGACCAAGTATGTCTGTCAGTCCCGGGGCAAGATAAAGAGCTCCAGTCTCAATGTGCCAATCCCACACGCAAACCTTACCCGCACTGGTGGCTAATTCGTAACGCTGCTCGCTTAAACGTAGCGCTTCTTCAATATGCTCCCGGCGTTCAATCTCGCGCAGTAAGCGTTCATTGGATTGGGAAAGCTCCAACGTGCGCTCTGCAACCCGCTTCTCAAGATCATCATAGGCTTTACGGAGTTCTTCTTCAGCCTTTTTACGCTCGGTAATATCTTCATAAGTTCCCAGAATACCGACCACTTTCCCATCAGCATCATGCAACGGGATTTTATTGGTTTCTAACCAGGCTTGTTTGCCATCAGCCTGCAACTGCTGTTCGATAATCCGATATTCGGGACGATCATTCCCCATTACACGCTGGTCAACTTTGCGAAAGAAATCCGCTTCTTCAAGGCGATAAGTTAAGTCATAATCCGTTTTGCCAATCACCGATTGGGACGTACCATCCCCAGCATCAGAGAAAAAATTCCGATTTCCTCCCAGAATGATACAATCCTGATTTTTCCAAAAAATGGCTTGCGGAATATTATCCATAACAAGTTGCAGCATATCCTGCGACTCACGCAGTGCATTTTCAGTTTCTTTCTGCTCAGTGATGTTTTCGATCATCCCTAAAATGCCGACCACAGCGCCCTTTTCATTCGTTAATGGGACGCGACTGGTACAAAACCATTGCTGCTGACCGTTAACGACAGCTTTTAATTCAATGTTGTGGAAGGAGCGATTGCTTTCAATAACCATACGATCAAGCTTGTGCAGGTAATCCGCTTCCTGTTGTGACCAATGCAAATCATAATCCGTTTTGCCAATAATCTGTACATTGGTATCCAAACCCACGTAGGCAGCATAACTACGATTGCAGTCTATATAGGTCAGATTTTTATCTTTCCACAGGATAAATTGGGGGATATTATCAATGACCTCACGCAGCATGCGATACGGCTCCTGCTTGAAATAGGGATGGATATGATTCGTAATCATTTTTGCGTCTCGCGAAACAGCTTATTTTTAAAAAGATCATTTATTTAAGTTTACCGTTTATTGTGACCTGCTGCTGTACTAAAGACGGATCGAATCTGGACGGCTAAATCCACTTTGACAGCGTCAATAATAGACGGCCTTTGATTACACCCGCTAAAATTTAGGTACTTATACCTATTTGTTATCCCCCGAAATATTCATGCCTGTACTGGCAATCCTGATTAAAGTAGGATCTGAATTCCCACCAAACAAGAGGAGATCATATTTAATCATAGATTTTGTGGACAAACTGATTTTCTGAATAAAACTTTTCTTAAGGACTGATTTAGTGATTAAACTGGCATGTGCAACCTTATCATGTGATGGCTTCGAGGATAACGACTTCGTAGACAGTTTCCGTTTATTACCAGCCATTGGTTTTAAATATGTGGAATTTAACTGCTGGTTTCCGCGCACAGTTACACCTCAAAAAATGCGTGATTTGAAACAACGCAGTCAGGCTGCAGATCTTATCCCGGCATCGATTCATGGAAATAATTTTGGCGGTGGCGACCGCAACAGTATCACTAAGGATGTAGCCCATAAAATCCGCTTAATCGAAGCCGCTGGTGAGCTGGGTGTGAGCCGAATCGGAGCGACAGGCTATGCACGTGGTACTGAGGGTGGCTTAGACGCCATTATCACGACCTTGAAGGAAATTGTCCCCGTTGCCGAAGAAGCCGGTGTCGAGATCGGCCTGGAAAATCATGCCGGGAATAATCTCGAAAATATTGACGATTACGAGCAGATTTTCTCAGTCATTGACTCTCCAAGTGTTGGCATCTGGCTGGATACGGGCCATTTTGATGCCGCCTCGGTGGATATGGATGACCTTATTGATCGTCTCCACAGCCGTGTCAATCACATCCATGTGAAAGAAAATATGGGTAAAGGCAAAGCGGCTTTTACGCGCTTTGGTCAGGGCACGACAGATAACCATCACGTCATCAACAGGATGCTTGAAAAAGGTTACAGCGGTTTTGTCACCGTCGAATTATCGCCTCAGAAAGATACTTCAACAATTTTTGATGATCTCGTGCTTGCACGCCAGATGTTTGAACAGTATGAGACAACTTCTGCCTGATTTACAGGCGCAATATAGCTGGTCTCTCAGAAAATTATTTATAAGGAAAAAACAATGCCAAAACAACTATCGAGACGCAATTTTCTAAAAACTACTGGAGGTGCTTTAGCAGGCGCATCATTGCTGAGGTTTGGTTCACTACGCACATCCCTGGCACAAGATGATGTTACGATGCGATTGGCTTGGTGGGGTGGTTCTGCCCGCCACGAAAAGTACAACTTACTTGCCGATTTGTATGAGGAAGAGAACCCCAGCGTTTCTCTAGAGCGGGAATTCGCCGATTGGGCACCATACTGGGAAAAACTGGCGATTGATACCGCTAGCAGCAATACACCGGATATCCTCCATATGCATCAGGTTTATCTGAGCGATTATGGTTCACGTGGTGCGCTGCTTGATCTTGGGCCACTGGTCGAATCCGGCCAGATTGATCTCAGCAATTTTCCGCAAGGCATTATCGACACTGGCAAACTGGGTGACACGATTTACATGATTACCCTGGGGAATTCTGCGCCAGGTGTCCATTATAATACAGCCATGTTCGAAGAAAGCGGTATTGCTTTACCCGAATATAGCTGGACGTGGGATGACTTTAAAGAGACCGCGCTGGCCTTGCGCGAAGCCCTCCCGGATGACGTTTATGCGGTCAATGACGCCGGTGGATGGACAGGGACATTAGAAACATTTATCCGTCAGAATGGGTACTTTATATTTGCGCAGGAAGATGGCGTCGCACTCAATCAACTGGGATTCCCGAAAGAACTCCTGATTGAGCATTGGACGATGTGGGATGAGCTACGACAGGCAAATGCTATTCCGCCGGCTGAATTAGGCGCTGAGTTCGCCAACACCAGCCACCCTGACTCAATGCTGGCAAAGAAAGTTATTGCCATGCACCCCATGTCTGGTAACCAGCACAAGCTATTCCAGAACGAAATGGATGATCTGATCCAACTGACCACCATTCCCCGTGGAACAGCGCCTGATTCACTTGCGGGTGATGTCGTGGGTGGTGCTTATATCTCGCTCGCTGCGGAAACCCCGTATGTTGATGAGGGCGCGAGCTTCATTAACTGGATGATCAATAATCCTGAAGTCGCCAAAATCTATAATGCGGAGCATGGCCCTCCCGGGTCGCTGGAGATGCAGTCCGTGATTGCCGATCAGCTTGACCCCGCAGACGTGCGTCTCTCTGAGATGATGGCCTACATCGGGGCAACTGCCAGCGCTGAGGCACCCCGTCCTGCCAATGGTACTGAGGCACTCAGTGCAATCACACGTTTCTATGATCAGATCGCCTTCGGGCAGCTAACCGTTGAACAGGCTGTGGATATGTTCTTTGATGAGGCTGATTTCATCCTGACATCCTAGCTTCAAACTATACTGTCCCCACTTCACGATTATTGTGCCAAGTGGGGACTATTTCTTTCAGGAGCAAACACGCATATGAGTCAACCGCTCACTATTCCAGCTTCGCCCAGACCCTTAACCAAATCGCGTATCAACCCGGCGACCAAAGAAAACCTGGTGGCATATGTGTTTATGCTTCCTTGGCTCATCGGTTTTTTTGTATTCACAGTTGGCCCGATTCTGATTTCACTCTACTTATCCTTTACAAATTATGACTTGTTTACAGCGCCTGAATGGAACGGAACAGCCAATTACGAACGCTTACTAACAAGGGATTCGCGCTTTGGTACCTCGTTAAACGTGACCGCGACCTATGTGGCGGTATCTGTGCCTCTCAGGCTGGCATTTGCACTAGCCGTGGCCATGGTCTTAAATCGTGGACTAGCGGGCCTCGGCCTGTACCGTGCCATTTATTACCTACCCTCTCTGCTCGGTGGAAGTCTGGCGATTTCCATTTTATGGCGACAGGTATTTGGTTTACGTGGCCTATTAAATCAGGTTTTGCTGCTTTTTGGTATTGAGGGCAAAAGCTGGATTGCATCCCCGGATACGGCTCTGTTCACACTCATCTTACTGGGCGTCTGGCAGTTTGGCTCACCTATGATCATCTTCCTGGCTGGTCTGAAGCAGATTCCACGCGAATTATATGAGGCTTCAGAAATTGACGGTGCTGGCAAACGGGCGCAATTTTTCCGCATCACCTTACCGCTGCTCACGCCGATCATCTTTTTTAATCTCATTATGCAGATGATTGGTTCGTTCCAGGCATTCACGCCCTCGTTCATTATTACCGCTGGCGGGCCGATTGATGCCACATTATTTTATTCACTCTACTTATATCAACAGGGCTTTGTGAATTTCCGCATGGGCTATGCCGCGGCTTTAGCGTGGATACTTTTAGTCATTATCGCGATATTTACTGCTCTCGCATTTTTCTCATCGCGTTACTGGGTCTACTATGAGGATGACGGCAGATGACCATCATACAAGCCTTACGCAAACGTAAAATCTTTACCCACCTGTTCTTGATGGCTGGCGCGTTAATTATGCTCTATCCGCTATTGTGGATGTTGAGCAGCTCATTGAAGCCACAAAGCATCATCTTCTCGGAACCGGGGCTTATCCCCAGTCAGATCACGTTTGACAACTACATTAAGGGGTGGACAGCGCTTCAGATCCCGTTCACCAATTTCTATATGAATTCCATTCTGATTGTGGTTTTGGTGGTATTTGGTAATGTGGTCACCTGCTCATTTACCGCCTATGCCTTTGCCCGACTCAATTTCCGCCTGAAACGCGTCTGGTTTGTATTGATGCTGGGGACCATCATGCTCCCCGGTCATGTCACCTTGATTCCGACCTATGTGCTGTTTAATCAGCTTGGCTGGCTCAACACATTCCTACCGCTGACCGTGCCGCATTTCTTCTCCACCAGCGCGTTTTTTGTCTTCCTGATGGTGCAGTTTATCCGGGGCATTCCGCGAGATCTGGATGATGCGGCAGCGGTAGATGGCGCGGGGCCATTCCAGATTTACTGGCGCATTATCATGCCGCTGTGCACACCCGCGCTTATTACCACGGCAATTTTCAGTTTTATCTGGGAATGGGATAATTTCTTTAGCCATCTTCTGTATATCAACAGCGTTTCGCTGTTTACAGTGCCGCTTGCGCTGCGGGCATTCATTGATGCAACCGGTCAGTCATCATACGGGCCGCTGTTTGCGATGTCGATTTTGTCGCTTATACCTGTGTTTATCTTCTTTGTGACCGCCCAGCGCCAGCTAGTGGATGGTATTTCCACAACCGGCTTTAAGGGTTAATCCAAATTGACCCGTTCAACGCAGCGGGTCAGATGATGAATAGCGACGTCGTAATCGGTGACTTGCAGCATCCCGCCATCACACTGTCCCAACCCCTGGTCAATTCGCGCCTGCCAGTGCGGATCACCGAGGTGAATTTCGTTACGGTCGTACCACAGTCGGTAACGGGCAGCGCGTAAAATTTCCATTAGCGGCGCGACAAAGCAGTTTTGCGCTTGTATGGGCATGAGGTCATTTGCTGTGAACAGCATCCCATCAAATATAGATTGCTTGCAAGTTTCTCACCAATTAATGACCTGCTTCAACTCCGTCGCAACCCGCGCTTCTTCATCCAGCGGCTGAGATTGGCTTCGGTGGTGTCGTAGCGCCGGGCGATGAACGCCTGGGTCGAACCATTCGCCAGCAGTGCCTCGATCTCGACACGGTGCTTGTCGAGTTTGCTCTTGCCTGTGCCGGTTGGTCGTCCCAGCTTGATGCCCATTTTTTTCTTCGCCGCCAGCGCTTCCTTTGTGCGCTGCGAGATCAGATCGCGCTCGATCTCAGCCGCCATGGCAAAAGCCATCACCACAATTTTGAACTGCATCGAATTAACCTCAAAATAAAACAGATGCCCTACAGGGCATCTGCTGGTGTGTGGAAGCTCGGTGGAATTATTCTGTGCGTAGCAGGCTGCCCGGCACGAAGAAATTGCAGTTGAGTGCATCAATCTGTGCTAGCAAACCCACCCGAATGCGACTTTCGCTCAGGACATTGTAGATGTACGACATCGTGCCGAAATCTGGCACGATCTGAATGGCGGTGTAACTGTCGGGCTGAGGATTGCCGTAGCTGAAACCAGCAGTTGTAATCAGCACGCCCGCAGAAAATTCTCCGGTGTAGGTCACGTCAATCGCAGATCCGTTCAGTCCCTCAGCACCGATACTCAAGGCCTGGGGCACCACACCCTGCGGACAGCCACTGCCAATAATCGCATCCTCAATCCGCAGTGTACCGACCCAGCTTCCGCCCAGTGGCTGAAAAACATTGTCGTCACGCACTTCACCCGTATCTACGGATGCGCCCGGTAAAGCTTCTGTCACATCGCCTGCTGTCCCCAGTTCAAACAGCAGATCAGCGAGATCAGCCGCGCTCAACCCTTCTTCCCCCATCAGTGCTACCAGTTCCTCTAGTGTCAGGGTAACGCTACCATCCTCGCCCATGATCGCCCGCAATTCGTCCAGGCTCAGGCGGCGGTCACTGGTTTTACGCAGCAGGAAGTCAAGCTCCTCAGCCGTAAGCGTGACCGTGCCATCGGTGCTGGCCTCAGTCCGAAGCGCCAGATCGGTGGAAATCTCCTCGTCTGTGCGCAGGGTATCATCCTCATCAGATTCCTCTGGAAGCGGTTCCTCGGGCGTACAGAACAGCGATTCCACGGTGGCGCGTGGCATGATAATCAGTTCCCCAAAGGTCGCTGTAATCTCGGCATCGGTCACATCACGTCCACGGGTGCGCAGGATAGCGCCCAGTTCCATATCCCGAATGTACATGGGGTCGTCGGTGGTAGTTGCCAGATAGTCCTGCACCAGTTCAATCAGCGCGGCATCCGTGATGGAACCGTCCGCCAGCGCGGGCAACGCGAAGCCGACAAGCGCCATGATCAGCAGTAATTTACGTAACATGGTGTTTTCCTTTCGAGAGTATCTAATGGGAAGAATCAGCAGACCGATATTCATTTTTTGATTCTATCACACGCTGTGAAAGAGGTCGCAGGCTACGCTTCTTCATCCAGCTTCTATCATTCACTACCCATAGCGCAGCTTGAGTTCCTTCTTCGCCCGGCGGGCATCGACCGTCTGGGCGTAACGCAGGGTGGTATCGCCGCGTTCGTGACCAACCACTTGCTGCACAGTCGAAATCGGTGTGCCGGTGGTCAGCGCTTCAGTGATAAACGTCCGCCGGGCATCGTGTGGTTTGGCTTCAATCCCGGCCAGCTGGCACGTGGCCGCCCAGATGCGGTAGACATCCGTGCCGGTCAGGGCTCGATCTGCACTACACTGCCCACTCCGTGTCACCGGCGTGAAGACAAAGACATACCCGTCGGGTTGGGCTTCCCGCCAGGCCTGGAGCGCTTCGACGGCAAACTCCCCAGCCAGCGGAGCCGAGCGCGCTTTGTCGCGCTTGCCGTGACGGATGGTCAGCACACCATGCTCAAAATCGACATCTGCCCACACCAGTGCTGCCGCTTCCGCCCGGCGTAACCCCGACAGCAGCAGGACGGCCACCAGCGCCCGATTACGGTGGTGCTGCGGCGTATCCCCGTCCCACTGCCGGAGCAGCTTATCGGCTTCGGCGGGCGTGAGGGCTTTCTTCGCCCGTTCCTGGGTTTTAGCCTGATCACTCATGGCCGGGGCTTTAATCACTTTCAGGGCTTCATGTAAACGACGGGCCTCATCATCACCGGGTGTGAGGATAAAGCGCATCTGCGCCAGCTTGCGTAAAGCCGACAGCTGGCGCTGGCGGGTGGCTTTGGTCGTGTCGGCGCTGGCGAGGAAGGCCAGAACGTAGCGCGGCGTCAGGTCAAGCGGGTCACACTGGTGCTCCGCACACCACGCCTGCCAGGCACGCAGCGTCTGGGCATAGATGCGGGCACTGCTGGCGGCCACCGTGGACAGCAGCAGTTCGCTCAGGGCGGCGAAATCGGTCTCGGTCGGGACGGGTAAATCAGCGTTAGCAGGGGTGATGGCAGACGGCATTTGGCGCTCCGATGGTGTACGAAAAGCAGTATTTACGTACGCTATCTTACACCAGATTTAGCCGATTTTCTACCCTTTTTAGCCGCTACATCTGCCCTCAAAACTGTCATGGCAGCTTTGTGTTTGTCCCTATAGCCTGTTTCCGACAAGTCCTCTTGCACGAATGTCCCTGTCTTTCGCTTCAGAAAAGTCGGCCTCTAGATGATCGTTTTCTGTATAAGAAAATTGCGCGGAAGTGATCTTTTTTAACATAAGATATTCCCCATAAAACAGACACTGAAATTTTCTCCAGTTTAGCGTAACCAAAATTTGACAAAAAAAACCTCAACATTATAATCAAATGCAATGAATACAGCGTATACAATGCATAATGAAGAGAAATATCTGTAATGATTGACAAAGAAATTGACTACCAGCTCATTGCTCAACAATCCACAACTGACTCTCGCAGTAAACGCCTTCGTGAGGTGGCTTATCAGGCTATTAAAGATTCCATCCTTTTAGGAATTGTTGGAACGCAAGTACCGCTGGCAGAAGAACGCCTGGCCGAAGTGCTACAAATTAGTCGAACGCCGGTTCGTGAAGCTCTGGCTTTACTGGAACATGAAGGACTTCTGGAAGCCATTGCTTACAAAGGTTTATATGTGAGAGAAATCTCTGTTAGAGAGTTTCTGGAAATGTTTGACACAGTCGAACTGATTGAGCCAGTGCTGGCAAGCCGAGCTGCAGTTCGGGCTGAGATCGATGATATTGAAACTATGGAAGCTGCCCTGGATAGGGCAGAGAAATATATTGAGGGCGAGCCGGGTAAACATTTTCTGGCTTGTCGCGAGTTTCAACAAAAGCTTGGTGAATGTGCCGACCATCAGTACATGACGCAGTTGTTAGTCAGTATTGAAGAACGGTCAGATCTCTACCTGATTCATACCTGGGAAGTTCTGCCAGTCGAGAACATGCTGGCAGCTGTTAATGATCGACGTAAAATCCTTGAAGCTGTAAAACGGGGAGATAAAGACGGCGCGGCTGAAGCAGCCCGTGATCATGCGCGGAGTGTGCGCAAACGGTGGCGTGAATTATTCAAAAGTAAATAGAAAGCGGGCATCATGGTTTCACTTTCGACAAAGTCAGAAAATATTTTTCATCATGCGAAACAATTCATTCCGGGAGGGGTTAGCAGCTCTAACCGTCTTGTTGAGCCCAATCTTGTGTTTACTCGTGCTGAGGGTGCTTATATTTATGATGCCGATGGTCAACGCTATATTGATTATCATGCGGCATTTGGCCCACCTATTTTGGGGCACTGCCATCCGGAAGTAAATGAGCGGGTTCACAAAGTGCTTTCTTCGCTTGATCTGGTTGGCGTAGGTGCAAATCATCTAGAAGCCGAGCTGGCGGAGAAGATTCATCAGTATGTGCCTTCTGCACAAAAGGTGATGTTCTGTAATTCCGGATCAGAAGCGACTTATTCAGCGCTGCGTCTGGCACGAGCGGCAACTGGCAGACGTAAAATCATCAAGTTTCAGGGCTGCTACCACGGTTGGCATGATGCAATTCTCATGAATGTCATCAGTCCACCAGAGAAAATAGGTCACAAAGACCCCTTGTCCGCAGGAATGACACCTGAGCTAATTGACGACACACTGGTGCTGACATTTAATGATGTCGAAGAACTCAGTCAGGTTATCACCGAAAACGCTGAAGAAATTGCTGCCGTTATCCTGGAGCCTATCCCCCACAATATAGGTTGCATTATACCCCGGCCTGAATTCCTGACCGCGCTTCGTGAACTTACATCCAGATACGGCATTGTATTGATCTTTGATGAGGTCATTACAGGCTTTCGTCATGGCCTTGGCGGTTATCAGAAAATTGCTGACATTACCCCTGACCTGACTACCCTGGGAAAAGCAATTGCGAATGGTTACCCACTCGCGGCTTTATGTGGAAGTGATGATTTAATGCAACATTGCCGTCCAGGTGGGGATGTATTTTTTGCCGGCACATTTAATGCGCATCCAGTTGGAATTGCAGCATCTCTTGCGACAGTGGAAATTTTAGAACGACCAGACACGTATAAGCATTTGTTTGATTTGGGTCAACAAATGCGAGATGGACTGGAGTCAATTTATGCAAACCACAGTGTGGAAAGTTATGTGGCAGGGTTTGGATCAGTTTTCATTACCTACTTTATGTCTGGGCCAATCAACGATTATCGTGATCTTTTCCGGAATGATGCACAAAAATTTGTGTCTCACCGACGCGAACTGATCCAAAAGGGGGTTTACGAGCTCCCCGTAAATCTCAAGCGTAATCATATCAGCCTGGCTCATACCAGTAATGACATTGCTCAAACTCTGGATATTGTCGATACCGTTTTAAAGGGAGATTGATGTGAAGATCACACGGGTTTCGACATGCGTTGTCAATGCGAATATGCGCAACTGGATTTTTGTTAAAGTTGAGACAGATGAACCGGGGATTTATGGCTGGGGGGAAGCGACCCTGGAATGGAAAACGCGCACCGTTGTTGGCGCAGTAGAAGATATCAGCCGTTTTATTATCGGTGAAGATCCACTTCGTATCGAGCATCTTTATCAGATGATGTATCGACAGTATTTCTGGAAAGTTGGTATTGAGGGCATGACCGCCATTAGCGGAATTGAACATGCTCTGTGGGACATTAAAGGTAAGTGTCTTAATGTCCCCGCTTATGAACTTCTGGGTGGACGTGTGCGCGATCGCGTGAGAGTTTATAACCATCTGGGTGGGGGATACATGAATGTCATGTATGAAAGCACCGAACCCCAGGAATTCGCTAAAAAAGCCCTGATGATGAAAGAAGCAGGCTACACAGCCCTTAAATTCATGGCTGTGCCCCGCACAGAGCCGATAGAGGGTATTCGCTCTGTTCGTCACGCAGCGCGATTGGTCGAGGCTGTACGAGATGCAGTAGGGCCAGATATGGACCTCATGGTCGATCTTCATGCCCGAACCACGCCGGCAATGGCCATGCAGTATTGTCATGCACTAGAGCCTTATGGTTTGTTTTTCTTTGAGGAACCCTGCCCAACTGAGGACATCGAAGCTACAGCTCAAATTACCCGTATGTCTCGTATTCCAATTGCAACTGGTGAAAGATTGGTAGGCCGTCACCAATTTCGTGAGCTTTTTGAAAAACGCGCCTGTCATATCATCCAGCCTGATCTTTCTCATTGTGGGGGGCTTTGGGAAGCTCGCAAAATTGCCGCGATGGCCGAGTCCTATTCCATGTCGGTCGCTCCGCACAACCCCAATGGGCCCATTGCTACCGCTGTCGCAGTTCAGTTTGCCTTGGTAACCCCGAATTGGATTATCCAGGAAGCTATTACTAATGATGTTCCCTGGCGTGATGAAGTAGTTATAAATCCTGTGAAGGTATCTAATGGATACGTAACATTAACAGATCGACCAGGCCTGGGCATTGATGTTGATGAAAAAGCTGCGTCTCAGCACCCGTTTAAGCTGGAAGCTGAACAGCGTTATTTCCATACTGACGGCTCAATAGCCGACTGGTAAAGGTATTTTCACATCTCCGAGATGTGTTTATATGTCCACAAAAATTTATTTAGGAGCTAAACATGAAAAGCAAACAGAATTTAACAGGATTTTCGCGCAGGCAATTTTTGAAAACCACAGCAACAGCCGCTCTGGCAACCGGGCTGGTTAAAGCCGGCCTGTCACCCACTGCTGCACGTGTGTTGGCCCAGGATCAGATCACTTTAGACCTTCTGACAGCCAACTGGGGTGGTAATTACAATGAGTTGTTTACCAATATCGGCACACTTTTCACAGAGCAAAATCCTGATATTGTGGTTGAATGGGAATTTGTTGAAGATATTCACACGACACTTCTAACCCGGTTTGCGGGTGGTGTAGCCCCTGATCTCGCTCTGACCTACGCAGTACAAGCTAACACCTTAGCACGTTTAGGAACGTTTGAATCCCTCAATCCGTATTTAGAAGCTGATAATCTTGATCCAGCAGATTTTGTTTCTGCCCTTTACCAGCAGGGTGTTTACGATGGCACGCTTTACGCACTACCGGGTGGTGCGGACTATTTTGCTATGGTGTATTCAAAAGATATCTATCGTGAGGCTGGACTTGACCCGGAAAAGCCACCCGTGACGCTGGCGGAGTTTATGCAGTATAACGAGCAGATTCTGCAAAAAGACGCCAATGGCAATGTCACAAGGTTAGGGTATTTGCCGGTTTCTTCCCACATGCCGATGTGGGGCTACATTTTCGGTGGTGAGTGGTATGACGAAGAAAATCAGAAAATCACGGCTAATGACCCGGCGATCGTGGAAGCGTTTGAGTGGGTCTACGATTACGTGAAGCAAATGGATTACAGTCAATTCGCGACTTTTTCTCAGCGTCCGGGTGTGTTTGAACCAGGTAATCCTTTTGCTAGTGGGCAACTGGCACATTTCATCGAAGGATTCTGGGTCTACGATGCGCTCGACTCTAACTCACCCGATGTTGATTACGGGGTTATGCTTCTTCCTACCCTAACTGGCGCCGAAGTGGAGCGAGAAAATTATATGGTTGGCGGTTGGTTGTTTGGTATTCCGATTGGAACAGAAAACGCTGATGAGGCCTGGCAATTTATGAAATTTGCTTTCATTGACGAGGCAGCTCGTATGGGTGTTGATACCTTAAATGGCCCAGCTTACCTGCCAGCCATACCGGCATGGGAACAGGGTTTGATTGATACACTGGGTGAAGATAATCGCATGTCACCTTACTTCACTGTTTTTGGCCAGATTGCTGGTTACGCTAATCGGGCATGGCCTGCAATCCCTGTAAGTGCCTACTATACGGATGAACTTGCACGGGCATTTGATGCCGTGATGATTGGTGAAAAAACACCTCAGGCAGCGTTGGATGAGGTTACAAATAACGTTCAGGCAGAACTTGATGCTGCCTTGGCTCAACAATAAACCTGGATCATCGAAATTGCATTGAGTGTGCAATTAACCCTGTTTGAAGTGAGTGTTTTCAGGCTCCTGATGTTTGGCGACGCGGGAGCCTGATAACCTGACAATCCAGGTTCCACCAGTATAAAGTATTTTTAAGGATTGAGAATGACTCAGTCACAATCAATACACATGAATAGATTGCGAAGATTGAATTTTAAGCGGTCCACTGTTCAGAGAAATATTAATGGATGGCTGTTTATTTCGCCCTGGGTGATTGGTTTTCTGGCCCTGACACTCTATCCGATGCTTGCATCCCTGTACTATAGTTTTACTGATTATAATATTATTCAGGCACCGAATTGGATTGGACTTGATAATTACATCAAGATATTAACCGCTGATCCGCTGTTCTGGATATCTGTCCGCAACACCTTATACTATGTAGCGTTATTCGTACCCCTCACTATCATCGCTAGTGTAATGATTGCCATGTTGCTTAATACGAATGTTCGTGGACAGTCGATTTTTCGAACGGCTGTTTTTCTACCCAGTATTGTGCCGGAAATTGTCACAGGCCTGCTGTGGTTCTGGATGTTAAATCCTCAGTTCGGTTTTGCTAACATGCTGCTTGAGTTTTTAGGTTTACCCAGGATTGGCTGGTTTGGAGACCCGGCCTGGTCAAAACCATCTTTGATTTTAATTGGCCTGTGGGGGTTAGGGGGCAGTATGGTTATTTATCTGGCTGCTTTACAGGATATACCTGAACAGCTTTATGAAGCCGCTGAGATTGATGGAGCAGGTGTATGGGCTAAATCACGCTATATCACTTTGCCGATGCTGACACCCACTATTTTCTTTAACCTTGTACTGGGAATCATCAATGCGTTTCAGGTTTTTACCAGTGCATTTATTATCTCTAAGGGCTCTGGTGGCCCAGTCGATTCAACCCTCTTCTACAGTCTTCATTTATATCGTAATGCGTTTGCCTATTTGAAAATGGGTTACGCCAGTGCGCTGGCATGGGTGCTCTTTTTACTGGTACTGATGATTACGCTGGTGGTATTTAAGTCGTCTGGCCGTTGGGTGTTTTATAGTGGAGATTCAAATTAATGGCAGAGCAGACCAATGTCGTTCAGTTTACACAGTCTTCTGGATGGCTGGTTAGTATTAACTGGCGTAGAGTCATGGCCTACTTTTTGCTGATTTTTATCAGTGGCGTATTTTTATTCCCGTTTTTGTTTCTGGTCTCTACATCTCTTAAGTCACTGCAACAAGTGTTTGAAGTGCCTCCGGGTTTGATTCCTGACCCGATTACTTGGGACAATTATCCCCGTGCAGTTGAATTTATTCCCTATGTGCAGTACTTCGGCAACTCCTTATGGATTGCCTTCTGGAACGTGCTGTTCACAGTTTCTTCCAGCTCACTGGTTGCTTATGGCTTTTCACGTATCAAATGGTTTGGTCGTGATGTGGTTTTTGGGATCGTAATTGCCACCCTGATGATCCCTTACACAGTAACCCTTATTCCACAGTTTTTGATCTTTCGTAACCTGGGTTGGGTGGGAACCCATAACCCTCTGATTATTCCTGCCCTGGCAGGGCATCCGTTTTTTATCTTTTTGTTGCGCCAGTTCTATCGCACAGTTCCTTTTGAGTTGTCCGAAGCAGCAAGGATTGATGGTGCTAGTGAGTTTGGTATTTATTGGCGAATTATTCTGCCACTGACACGATCTGCACTGGTGGCTGTTGGGCTGTTTACCTTTTTATGGAACTGGAATGATTTCTTTGGGCCACTGGTTTATCTTAATGACCCAGAATCTTATACCCTGGCTATCGGGCTTTACCAATATTTCTCGACCCGTGGAAGCACCGAATGGGGACTGCTTATGGCGGCTTCAGTCATTATGATCGCGCCAGTTGTCTTGATCTTTTTCTTTGCACAAAGGACGTTTATTCGGGGAATCAGCATCACCGGTATCAAAGGATAAGTTAGGCCTGTAAATAATGCTTGACAGGTTCAATTCTTGATTTTCTACACCCCTATTTTAGATTTATAAATCCGAGCAGGAGTTACAACTATGTCTACAAAAATTGCCCTAATCGGTGCGGGTAGTGCCGTTTTTTCTCTTAACCTCGTGCGTGATATCTGCCTCACGCCCAATCTTGCGGGTAGCACAATCAGTTTTATGGATATTGATGAAGGTCGTCTGGATGCTATCTATCATCTTTGCCGTCGTTATGCTGATGAACTCAATACGCACTTGAAACTAGAGCGGACGACTAATCGACGGGAGGCACTTACCAATGCTGATTTCGTCATTAACACCGCGCTAGTGGCTGGGCATGAAAATTTGCGAAATGGTTGGGACGTGGCAAGAAAACATGGTTATCGGATAGGTGGTAGCCTTCACATCATGCATGATGAAGCCTTCTGGATAAACTTTTATCAATATCAACTCTTCGAGAGTATTGCCGAGGACATGTTGGAAATGTGCCCAGATGCATATTTACTGCTGGTAGCGAATCCGGTTCTGGCAGGTATTACCTATCTTGGTCGCAAATATCCTCAATTGAAAGCCGTGGGTTTGTGTCACGGCTTTGGCGGCATTTATCATGTCGCCAAAGTATTAGGGCTTGAAAAAGAGGACATCACCTTCCAAATTCCTGGTGTAAATCACTTTGTGTGGTTAACTGATTTCTATCATAAGGGCGAAAATGCTTTCCCCTTGCTTGATCGCTGGATTGAAACCCAATCCAGCACCTACTTCGAAAAATGCCATTCCAGTGATTCTATGGGGCCAGCTGCGATTGACCTGTATAAGCGGTTTGGCGTTTTTCCAATCGGTGATACTTGCACACCTGGCGGCGGTTCATGGCCATATTGGTATCATTCTGGTGAAGCCGTGGAAAAAAACTGGAAAGAAGACCCAGAAGGCTGGTGGCAGTGGTATTTTCAGCATATGACCGATCATGTAGCAGAAATCAGGAAGATCACAGAAGATCCTACGCAGCGAGTGAGTGATTATTTCCCAGCGAAAAAATCCGGTGAGGTGATGATAGACATGGTGGAAGCTATCGCCTGTGATCTTCCCCGCGTATTGATCGGCAATATTCCGAACAGAGGTGGTTTTGTACCCGGTGTTCCAGAAGATATTGCTGTAGAAATTCCACTGCTGTGCAGCGCGCGCGGCATTCAGGGTGTGCAAACCAAGGGCTTACCTTCTGCTGCAACGGCTTATCTGCTACGTGACCGAGTGGCACCGGTTAATCTGGAACTGGAAGCTTTTACAGCAAAAAGCCGGGATGCACTGCTGGAACTTATCCTGACCGACCCATATACTCAGTCTCTGGAACAGGCACAAGCTTTGCTGAATGATATTTTAGAATTGAAGCCTCATGCAGATATGAAAGCACATTACTGCTAAAACTCGCACAGAGCTAAAAGGAGCTTTTATGTCAGAGAAAGTGGTATTTATAACAGGTGCTGCTCGTGGATTAGGGGCAGCCATTGCAGAACGTTTTCTACAGGATGGTTACCGGGTTTTAGCCTTTGACATCAATGAGGACAATCTTCGACAAACTTTTGTCAGGTGGTCTGCTGAGGGTCGTGTTATGACTTACACGGGAGACGTCTGTTCACGCGATAACATTCAAGAAGCTGTTGATAAGACACTCACCCAATGGGGCTGCATCAACGTGTTAGCAAATGTGGCAGGTATAGCGATGGAAGAAAAATTCCTTGATATTAATCCTGAAGACTGGCAGCAAATCATTGATGTTAACTTGACGGGTATTTTTAATGTTGCTCAGATTATCGCTCGTCAGATGGCCAAACAGTCGTCTGGAGGTGTGATAATCAATATGTCCAGCAAGAATGGGATTAATTCAGAAGTAAAGTATGCACATTACAATGCCAGCAAAGCGGGTGTTATTCTTCTGACAAAAACGATGGCAGTAGAACTCGCTGGTTACAATATTCGTGTAAACGCGGTTGCACCTGGGTACATAGTCACACCTCTTTCGCTTGAGATGGATCAACCTGAATTTGTAAATTATTATTGCAATAAACTTATTCCGCTGGGCAGAGTTGGTTATCCAAAAGAAGTTGCTGGAGTATTCTCTTTTCTGGCAAGCGATGACGCATCTTTCATTACTGGACATACCCTGATCGTGGATGGTGGGCAATTGAGTCATGATGGCCGTTTGTTGGGGTCTTATATATCTTAAGCTAGGATAAGTCATGTGTTCAACTTGAACCACTTTGGTGGAGGATAAATGAGCGGTTTCAAACGCCAGCGGGATGCGCCATCCGGTCGTAAATCCATTGACTTTCACTGTCCATAACCTCCTCCAATATTTCAAACTAAAGTATTGGAGGATACTTGCCTATCCAGAACGATTTCAGCTTCCCATATCCGGAAAAGATGATGATCCTTATCACGGCTGATCCCGCAATGTCCTGTACCCGCTCGACGACCTCAAGCGCCTCGACTGTGCCATATCTCCCATCTAGCGCGAAGATGTGATCGCCGGCCATGATCCATTCACCATCAGCCATGTAGAAGGGATGATTTGGTGTGGTCTCGATAACTTCGCCGTCGATGGTCAGATAGGCAATCTCTAGGTCGTCGTGACTGGGATTATTTCGAGTCGCGTTTAGTCTTCACCATGGCAATTTTCAACGTCTTGGTTCAGGGGCACGGTCTGCAAGCCGATGAGAATGGTTTTGTTCATCTCTCAATTGCCCAATTTAATCTCTGAATTAGCCCCACTCGTTATATACGGTATCACATCGCAAATCCCACAACCCATTGCAATACTAAATCAAAGCCCAGACACCTCACAAGTCTCACTAATCAACATCACACGAAACAGGACATTTCAGTGCAAATTTCACAGAATCGCCGTCATCATGATATAGCTATCGTGTCGATGGAAGAAAATATCCTTTATGCACTTTGTACTAATTTTTACTCGGAGTCATTGCTTTTTTGAGCTTATAGTATTAGATTAAACGTTTAAGTTAAACGTTTAAACAGGAAAGTTATAGAAGTGTCCCAACGACTGTGGCAGATGACTGAATTTCCATTCCAACCTGAAAGACAACTTTATTATGAAACAATTTTTGCTATTGGTAACGGTTATCTTGGAACACGGGCTAGCTTTGAAGAAGGCTACCCAGGTAATTCGCCTGCGACATTAATTCATGGAATTTATAATCACGCTCCGGGACAACTCGTGCCTGAATTGGTCAATGCGCCCAATTGGCTGGATTGCAAAATTACAGTTGATGGAACACCTTTCTCACTATTTGTAACCGCTCCAGATGACTCTATGCCATATGCAACAGGAACTATTGGCTACCGTCGAACGCTCGATATGTATCACGGCCTTCTTCGTCGTGAAGTTTTGTTTCGGGCAGCTTCAGGTAGCATTGTACGTTTGATATTTGAGCGTTTCGCAAGTCTGGATGATGAGCATGTCGTAGCGCAGCGAATTCAATTTGTAGCGGTAGATGGGTCACCAGAAATTGTTATTGAAGCTGGCATTGATGGTAATGTGACCAACAACGGAACACAGCACTGGCAGGAACTTCAAACCAGCGCCGATAATGACATGGTTAGTTTGTCCACAACCACCAGCCAGTCTGGTTATGTCGTGGCAATGGCTACGCGGCTTATAAGCCCAACCTCGGTCGAATCACACAATGAAAA
>JBBSQD010000049.1:0-28651 GCA_038258185.1 Aggregatilineales bacterium
TGGATGAAGGTTTGCACCATTGGGAACAGCCGTTCGGCAAATTTTTTCTGATTTTCACTCGACACGGCATCGGTCCGCAACTGCCTGATTAATTCTAGCACCAGTTCTTTTTCTTTGTTTTGGAATTCCGCGTCTTTGTTTTCAATGAGTGTCCGGTTCGCACGCCGCCAGGGTGTGATCCGATCTCGAAGCAACGGGATAATATCGTTAGCGCCTTCAATTGTCACGGTAATCGTGCCACTCTGCTTATCAGTGACAATCGCGTCGATGTTAATCTCGCCTTTGTCACGCTCCCACATTTCCTGAATCAAGACCTGGCTATCCCCTAAAGCGCGTAAGAATGGCGATAAATCCAACGTCAGATCTTCATACGTCAGACGTGTATGGGGCAACCTGGCCGTCGAATATTTGATGTTAATCAGTACCAGCGATTGTACCCGCGTGACCGAGCGGTTAAAATAAGCATGACTAATCATCTGCCCAAAGCGAATTTCATCCCCGCTGCGAATCACATAGGGAATCAGTGAATCAAGCTGGACACCGTTTAACCACGTGCCATTTTTGCTACCCAGGTCTTCTATCTTCCAGCCTTCAGCATCGCGCTTGATACGCGAATGACGACGCGATACACCAAGCTGAGCGCCACCAAATTCTTCCAGATCAATAGTCAGGCCACCAGCCGCTTCTGAATAACGCCCGACACTAATTTCTTCGCTTGGACTGGTCACGACAACCGGATTGGGTTGATGTGCCAGAAAAAGCATGAACACATCTTTATATAAATTACTGAGCAGCTCGACATGCTCTAAGCGGGTATGCCCCCCAACCGTTTCATTAAGCTGAACGGTTTTCGTTCGTTCCATGGAAAACAACGAACCACAATACACACACACCAAAGCGTTGGGTGCATTTTCTTTCTGGCAGTTTGGACAGGTTTTCGTTTTCAAGTCATTCCCCTCGCTACAGGCTCTCAAACCAAAATCGGTTTTAATACTGTATGTTGACACTTACATTAACCAATTTATTCGACTTCAAATGTTGCACAACCCCCTACAGGTAGGGGGTCAGCCAAATCTTAGGGAATTTTTCATAAATTCTTCACGCTTTAATGTTATACCACTATATGGCATTCAGCGTTATTCGGCATCCCCCACCCAGGCAGCCAGGCAGGATGCGCTTGACGAAAAGACTGCCCTCCACTACAATGCAGACGCTGAAAAGTAGGAAAGAATCGACAAGCATGTTTGAAAGTCTCACCAATCGATTACAAGGTGTATTCGATCGTCTTGGCAGTTCCGGCAGGTTATCGGAAAAAGACGTTGATGTGGTCATGCGCGAAGTGCGTATGGCGTTGCTTGAAGCCGATGTTGCGTTACCCGTCGTCAAAGACTTTGTTAAACGGGTTAAAGAGCGTTCTATCGGTGCGGAAGTTACCAAATCCTTAAAGCCCGGTCAAATGGTCGTTAAGATCGTTCATGAAGAACTGATCGAAACACTTGGCGAAGCGGGTCGTCTTAACTTCTCAGGCAGCACCAAGCCCTATGTCATCATGCTTGTAGGTCTGCAGGGTGCCGGTAAAACGACTGTGGCGGCAAAATTAGCCACTTACCTGCGCCGTGATGGTCGCCAGCCATTCATGATCGCCGCCGATACTTATCGTCCGGCTGCTGTGGATCAGTTGGTGACACTTGCCAAGCAGATCAATGTGCCTTACTACGAAGAAGGTGTCAACGCGCGTCCGATAGATATTGCCACGCGTGGCCTGAAAGCAGCTGCAGAAGCCAATGCGACCGTGGCCATCATCGATACCGCAGGCCGTCTGCAAATTGATGACAACCTGATGACCGAGCTGGAACAGATCAAGCAGCGCACCAAGCCAGCAGAAATCCTGCTGGTAGCCGATGCCATGACTGGTCAGGAAGCGGTGAATATCGCGCAGGGCTTTAATGAGCGCGTCGGTATCACTGGCATGATCCTCACCAAAATTGATGGTGATGCACGTGGTGGTGCTGCAATTTCTATGCGTGCTGTAACCGGCGTACCCATTAAATTCCTGGGTACGGGCGAAAAAATTGATGCTTTTGAGCAGTTCCATCCTGATCGTCTGGCTTCCCGTATTCTGGGTATGGGTGATGTCATGACCCTTATCGAGAAAGCGGAAGAAAACTTTGACGAACAGGAAGCCATAAAATTGCAAGAGAAGCTGATGAAAAATCAGTTCACTTTGCAGGATTTTCTGGAACAGTTGCGCAAAATGCGTAAGATGGGTCCCCTGACTCAAATCCTGGGTATGGTTCCCGGCATGAGCCGTCTTCAGGATCAGATCGATGAGGAAGAAATGGAGAAAAACCTTAAACGGGTGGAAGCCATTATCTGCTCCATGACCCTCAAAGAACGTGATAATCCCAAGATGCTCAACGCCAGTCGCAAAAAGCGTATCGCAGCCGGTAGTGGCGTTGCAGTTCGTGATGTCAACCAAGTCTTAAAGCAGTTCCGTGACATGCAAACCCTCATGGGCCAGATGCGAAAAGGACGTTTCCCTAATATTCCCGGAATGTCTGGCTTTCCGCGCTAGGGTAATCTCTTACCCTTCCGCAACTGTCACGTTTTTATCAGACAGTGGCTCTCCGTTAATAATGACGCATGAGAGCGCAAACAAGGAGTAATTTAACAATGGTTCGTATTCGTCTCCGTCGTGTTGGGTTAAAAAAGCAGCCCAGCTATCGTATCGTCGTCACTGATCAGCGCAATGCGCGTGATGGTGGCTTTATTGAGATTATCGGGTACCATAACCCACGTACCCAGCCTTCTACCGATGAAATCGATGATGCGCGTGCGCTGTACTGGCTTAGCCAGGGTGCCCAGCCAACCGACGCTCTGCTGCGCATGATGAAGCGCACAGGCACATGGGATCGTTACATGCGCCTGAAAAAAGGCGAGGATATGGAAGCGCTGGTGGCTGAAGCAACCGCTGCAAAAGCAGAAGCTGTTCCCGTCAGCCCGAGAACCAGTTATCCCGCACCTGGCGAAGGTCAATCCTACAAGAAAGCCAAAGTTTTGGCTGCTCAGGCTGCCAAAGAGTAATATCCAGTTTCATGAAAGCAGGCCATTATGGAAGAGTTGATCACTTATATCGCGACAAGTCTCGTGAATGACCCCTCACAGGTCAAGGTGAATCGTAGAGTCACCAGTTCTGCAATTATTCTGGAGCTTAAAGTCGCTCCCGATGATGTAGGTCGTGTGATTGGTAAAGATGGTCGTGTTGCGAACTCGATCCGCACCCTGCTGCGTGTTGCCGATAGTCAACATCGCGGTAAGCGGATTATTCTTGAGATCAACTAAGACAATGGCATCAAAAAACAAATCAACCGGCTCGGGTACTCATTCCGAGCCGCGTTATCTCCTGCTGGGTCAGATTCTGCGCCCGCACGGTGTCCGTGGCGAGCTGCGCGCTCGGATATTGACAGATTACCCCAAACGTATCAAAGAACTCGAAACCCTTACTCTGGGTGCTGACCCCGAAACTGACCGTGTAACCGAGTATCATCTTGAAGGTTTCCGGATGAATCAGGATTACGGCCTGATCAAGTTAAAAGGGATCGACGACCGCGATCAGGCAGATACCCTGCGCGAATTGTATATCATGGTTGCCCTGGAAGATGCTATCCCGCTGGAAGAAGGCGAGTTTTATCTTTACCAGATCATCGGCATTGATGTGCAGACCGAGGACGGCACATCTTTGGGTACTATCCGTGAAGTTCTGGAAACCGGCGCGAATGATGTTTATATCGTAGACAGCCCCAGATATGGTGAAATTCTTATCCCCGTTACCCACGAAACAATCATCAAAACTGATATTGAAGGCGGAATAGTCACCGTAAAATTGCCTGAAGGTCTGCTGCCAGAATCATAGCAGCAATAACAATACCGCTTGACAATGTGATTATTCGCTTGCTATGCTGATTTCGGCAACTAATCACGAAAACTCCCTGTGAACGAACCGAAATACTGGCTTGGCTTTAGTCTGGTGCCAGAAATTGGCCCAAAACGACTTGCCCATCTTTTGCAATGGTTTGGCAGTTTATCGACAGCCTGGTACGCCAGCGAGTCCCATTTACAGCAATCGGGACTGGATAAACAACCGCTGGCGAATCTTTTACGCCTACGCCGCCAGATCGATCTTGATGAGCAACTGGAAAAAGTGGAGCAAAGTGGTTTGTGGCTGCTCACACTGGATGATGCCGCCTACCCTGCTCTGCTCAAGGAAATGGCGGATGCCCCGGTTTTGCTATACATAAAAGGCTCAATCTTACCGGGAGATGATTTATCACTGGGGATTGTTGGCACACGTAAAGCAACTTCTTATGGTCGCGATGCGGCTCATGATCTGGCGAAAGACCTGGCAACCAGTGGTATCACGGTGGTGAGTGGATTGGCACATGGGATCGATTCCGCTGCACATCGCGGCGCGTTAGATGGCGGGGGTCGCACGTTTGCGGTTATGGGTTGCGGTCTGAATCAAATCTATCCACGGGATAATATTGAATTAGCCCAGGCCATCACAGCGCATGGCGCGCTCATCAGCGAATTTCCGATTGGCACACCGCCCGAAGCCCGGAATTTTCCACGTCGCAATCGTGTCATCAGCGGTTTATCACTCGGCATTCTGGTCGTAGAAGCACCGGAAGCCAGCGGCGCTTTGATCACAGCCAATCTTGCCGCAGAACAGGGACGCGAGGTTTTCGCTGTTCCCGGCAATATCTACAGTCCCAGCAGTCGTGGGTCTAACCGTCTCATTCAGGATGGCGCAAAACTGGTTTCAAATGTGGAAGATATTTTAAGCGAATTAAATGTTGCTCATAATAGTATTCAGACAAAAGTCACTACAGAGCGGATCTCACCGGGCAATGAAATCGAAGCTCAGCTCATGCAGCAGATGAGTGCCAACCCGCTTCACGTCGACGATTTGGCGCGGCTGTGTAATTTGCCCGTTGCAACGGTTACCAGTACACTGACTATTTTAGAACTCAAAGGGCTGGCTCAGAGCGTAGGCCCAATGCAATATTGCTTGATCTATCGAACGTGAAAGGATGGAGTCACACGCAATTATGGAACACTATTATGCGATGATTATGGCTGGTGGCGGCGGCACACGTCTTTGGCCCATGAGTCGGCAGGACAAACCGAAACAGGTTCTTCCGTTGGTTGAAGAAGACTCGATGTATAAAGTGACCGTTAAACGTCTTGCGCCGCTTTTTCCTCCAGAGCGCATCTATGTGGTCACGGGGCGTAAATACTTCGATATTTTTCGCAGTGATACACCTGAAATTCCACCAGAAAACTTTATTATCGAACCTTACGGGCGTAATACAGCCCCAGCAGCAGCCCTGGGGTTAACCATCATCAAGCAACGTGATCCTGAGGCGACAGTGGCTCTCATGCACGCTGATCACAGTATTACCAAGAAAGAAGATTATCGGGCTGTGCTAGAATCAGCCTATGAACTGGCACAAAAAGGGTGTATCGTCACACTCGGTATCGAGCCATCTTTCCCAGCTGTAGAATTTGGTTACATCCGCCGAGGTAAGGAATTGGCCACCATAAACGGTCATAAGTCTTATGAAACACTCGGATTTATGGAAAAACCAGATGTAGAAACCGCCACCCAATTTCTCGCTTCGGGCGAATACAGTTGGAACGCAGGCATGTTTATCTGGCGCGCAGACGTGGCAATGAGAGAATTCGAGCGTCAGCAACCGGAGATGTTCACCCAATTTAAAGAGATCGCCAAAGCGGTCGACACAGCGGAATTTGAAGAGATTTTAGAAGCCAGTTGGGACAATATCCGTAATATCCCGATTGATATTGCCGTCATGGAAAATGCCGAGAATCTGGCGGTCATCCCTGTGGATATTGGCTGGAGTGATATCGGCAGTTGGGGGGCCATGTTTGAGGTCCTCAAGCTGGATAAAAACGGAAACCATTTCAAAGGCAAGTCTAATATTCGTGTCGTTTTAGATACGGAAAATACTCTGGTATATAGTGATAAGCTCATCGTCACGATTGGTGTTGAAAACATAATTGTCATCGAAACTGAAGATGCCCTGCTTATCTGTCATAAAGACCAGACACAGGATGTAAAAGAAGTGGTCAATCGACTTTTGACCAACAAGAACTATAAATATCTGTAAAAGGATTTCGTTGAAGCCTAACGAGATCAAACTTTGAGGAAGTACCATGACCGAGACATTACAGGCGTATTGTGTAAAGTGTAAAGAAACCCGCGAAATGGTGGATTCGCAACCCACATTTACCAAGACTGGCACACCAGCCACCAAGGGTAAATGTGCGGTATGTGGCACATCTCTGTTTCGTATGGGGACGACTGCTGCCCACGAAGGTCTGCCTAAACCTGAAAAAATCGAAAAGCCGGCCAGCAAAAAGAAGCCTGCGAAAAAGTCCACGACCAAAGCCAAGTCTAAGACTAAAACCAAAAAAGAAGCGGGCACCAGCAAAAAGAAAACCGGTAAGCTGGTGATTGTTGAATCTCCGGCCAAAGCACGCAGTGTCGGGCATTTTCTGGGCAAGGGTTATACAGTCAAAGCGTCTAAAGGTCATGTGCGCGACCTGCTTGTTTCTCAGATTTCTGTCGATGTTGCGAATAATTTTGAACCCAAGTATCGTGTGCTCAATGACAAGCGCGATACCGTCAAGGATTTAAAAGCGGCTGTCGAAACTGCTGATGAAATTTACCTCGCAACCGATCCGGATCGTGAAGGTGAAGCCATTGCATGGCATCTGCTGGCAGCGGTTGGTGTGGATAGTGACCGCATCAAGCGTGTCGTTTTCCATGAAATCACCGACACTGCGGTGGATGAAGCCTTTGCCCATCCCCGTGACATCAACATGGATGTGGTTGATGCTTATCAGGCGCGGCGCATTTTAGATCGACTGGTGGGTTATAACATCACCGAACTGCTGTGGCGTAAGGTGCGTAATCAGCTTTCTGCAGGCCGTGTCCAGAGTGTCGCTGTCCGAGTAGTGGTTGATCGTGAACGCGAAATCGAAGCGTTTACGCCGGAAGAATACTGGACGCTGGATGCTGAATTGCAGAAACAAAACAGCAATGGCAACAGCCGAGCCAATACCTTCATCGCACGGTTGGTGAAATATCAAAATCAGGACGTTGGTTTCGGCAAAGAAGGCGATGTCTTACCGCATCTGAATGTATTAGAGAAAAGCATCTATACCGTCACAGATGTCAAACATGGCACGCGTCAGCGCAAGCCTTCCGCACCGTTTACCACCAGCACCCTGCAACAGGAAGCATCGCGCCGTTTAGGGTTTAATGCACGCCGGACAATGGCCGTTGCCCAGCAGCTTTACGAAGGTATTGATGTAGGCGGTAAAGAAGGCTCTGTCGGTCTTATCACCTACATGCGTACGGACAGCACCAACATCTCCAACCAGGCACAGGCCGAGGCGCGTGATTACATTATTAACCGCTACGGCAAAAACTCTGTGCCGGAAAAGCCGCCTCAGTACAAAACCCGCGCCAAAAGCGCACAGGAAGCGCATGAGGCTATCCGGCCAACCCGCGTAATTCGTCAGCCAGCCAGCATCAAAGCGGCGCTGAACCGTGATCAGCTCCGGTTATACACCCTTATCTGGGAGCGCTTTGTCTCCAGCCAGATGTCTAACGCGGTTTATAACACGTTGCGTGTGGAGATCAACGCTGGAGAGACTGAAAATAACGCACCTTATCTTTTCCGGGTTTCCGGCAGCACCATCAAATTCGCCGGGTTCCTGGCACTGTATGAAGATACGCGTGATGAAGATCTTGCGTTAGATGCAGATGAAGGCCGCATTCTCCCAGACCTGAAAGTCAATGAAGTCGTTGATCTGCAACGTCTTATGCCAGAACAGCATTTCACGCAGCCCCCACCGCGTTACACCGAAGCCAGTCTGGTGCGCACGCTGGAAGAATATGGTATTGGTCGTCCCAGCACCTACGCGCCGACAGTCGCGGTTATTCAGAATCGTGACTATGTCACCAAGATTGATAAGCGCATGGTGCCAACCGATACCGGAAAACTCGTTAATGATCTGCTCGTTAAGTACTTCCCGGAAGTGATGAATTATGAATTCACCGCTCACATGGAAGAAGAGCTGGACGAAATCGCCGAAGGCAAAATGCAGTGGCGGCCTATGCTTAACGAATTTTATGCCCCTTTTGAGGGACAATTAGAAAAAGCCGATAAGGATATGCCCCAGTTGATTCAGGAAGAACCGATTGGGCGTGACTGCCCATCGTGCCACGGGAATGATACCCTGGTGATACGGTATGGTCGCTTTGGCAAATTTATCGGTTGCACCAATTATCCCGAATGCCGTTATACTGAGCCGTGGCTCGACCTCACCGGGATTGTTTGTCCGGACTGTGGTGAAGAACATGGCGGGGAAATTGTTCAGCGCAAGTCACGGCGTGGTCGTACTTTTTATGGCTGCTCCCGTTATCCGGAGTGCCAGTTTACCAGTTGGAAACGGCCCATTAAACAGCCCTGTCCCAACTGCGCTGGCCTGTTAATCGAACAAAATCGCAAGACCGCACAGTGCATACGCTGCGAGAATACGTATCAGCTTGACGAATTGGGTGAAGCCGAAACGAGTGCTGAGCCAGCATAATACACTGTAACAAAAACGAGAGCAGGAAATTAAGAAGAATTGCGGTATAAATTGTCGCAATCTCAATATATCTTGTACAATATGCTCATAAAATCGGGATGCCGATCCACAAGAAAGGCCGCAACTCATGAAGAAGTTCCGCGATTGGCTTGTAGGAACATACAACGGGCTTTACAAAATTGTACTTGAACCGTACATGCCAAGCCGCCAGACAGTGCTTATTGTCGTACTGGCTTTTATCTTCGGCTTGATCTGGGCATATTCACTTTCGCCCACCATTTATTACAATGGTGACCCCAGCCAACTCGAACAGGGCTGGCAAAATGAATGGGTAGCGAATGTTGCGGCTCGTTATGAACGCGCCCAGATATCTGGTGTACCCAGTGATGAGCTACGCCAGCAAATGGTGCGTTTGTTAGCTGCGGTGGATAACCCACTGGCGATTGCCAATAGTCTGGGAATTACAGACCCGGATTTCCTGTCACTCGCTCAGGAAGCCGAACCCGGCAAATCAGCTCCAGCACAGCCCAACATTATCAGCAGTTTAATGCCGTTTATCATTGGCACGATTTTCATCGTTGTAATGTCGGTGATTATTTCGCTGATAGGCCGTATCTTAATCTATCCCAACCTGATTGAGCCGCAAATCCGCCGTCTGCGCGGAGGCACTTCAACCAACGATCAGGCAACCCAAACCACAATCGACTCGATCCGTAAAGCGAAAGCGGCTGAGGCCAATGCGCTCAAAACGGATATTGGCGATGCTGAACTGGGCCAACCGATTGTGCGGCGTATGTCGGTTTATATCATGGGGCGCGGTTCCTATGATGATCAGATCGAAATTGAAGATGACGCCAACACTTTCTACGGTGAAGCGGGTGCCACCATTGCCGAAACCATCGGCGAAGGCAGCCCTCAGAAGGTCACCGCTGTTGAGGTCTGGATCTTCGATAAAGAGGATTTTGTTCGCACAGTGAACGCGGTCTTCGCGTCCGAATATGCGTATCATGATCCAGCCATCCGCAGCCGTTTGGAGCCCAAGGGTGATCTGCTCTTGATTACAGAGGGCGCGATGGTCACGCTGGAGACCAATCTGCTGCGTTTGCGGGCGCGAGTCGTGGAAATTAATTATGGAGATGGCCCGCTACCGCCTAACAGCTATTTCGAGAATGTCACGATTGAATTCGCAGTCTGGCTGAAGCAAGGCGCAAGCGCATCAGTACCGGGTGGAAATTCGGCTTTACCGCCCCTGCCCGCGATGCCTGCCTCAACACCATCCTATGACGCGACGCCAACTTATGCGGCCCCACCTTCTGCGCCGCCGCCAGCCATGCCCCAGGCTCAGCCTGTTTATGAGGACTATGATGAGCCTGCTACCCAGGCTTATCCACCGGTAGCCCCACCGCCACAGATGCCACCGTCACGCCGTCCACCCGATGATGATCCATTCGACGGCACAGCGGATTTTACACCCGTTAATCGTAACTAAAACAAACGCCCCAGTCGGGGCGTTTGTTTTTCAAAGATAAAAGCTGAAAAATTTACTTGATCTGCTTAATCTTGAAGATAATCTCTCCAGCCGGGGTTTTCACTTTAACACGATCACCCTTCTTGTGGCCCAACAACGCGGCGCCAATCGGGCTTTCATGCGAAATTTTACCTTCGCGCGGGTTGGCTTCTGCCGCCCCCACAATCATATAGGTTTCATCTTCATCGCCATCTTCTTCATGAATGGTGATGCGTGAGCCGAGACGCGCAATGTCCGTAGGCCCATCATTTGAGATGGTGATTGAGGAGCGCAGCACATTTTCGACATACTGAATGCGGCCTTCAATAAACGCCTGTTGTTCCTTGGCGTCATGATAATCCGCATTTTCTTTGAGGTCACCCTGTGCCACAGCCTCTTTTAGTTTCATGGCAAGTTCAGGCCGGCGCACAGTAAGCAGGGTTTTGAGTTCGTGTTCTAATTCCAGGCGACCTTCAGCCGTCAGATACATTGGTTCGGTCATGTCTATCATTCCTATCACAAGTTAAACAATCAATTAGTGCTGTTCTTGCCCGGACATCTCTCGACGCTGGCGTTGTTGCGCCAGCTTCAAAACATTTTGCTGATGCAATTGCTGAACAGCACCATTTAACAAAATTTGACTTTTACCGCACGAATAAATGGTAATCTTTTGCAGGGCTTCTTCCACATTTGCAGACATCAGCGCCTGCCCAATGGCGGCATCCAGTTTGTGCAGATAATTAATATCTTCCTGTATTTTATCTTCAATTTCACCCCGCAGGATAATTTCACCATGCCCCTGTACGATCTGTTCATAATTGTTATTCTGCAAACTATGCAGGGACGTTAAGAAATCCTCGTAGCTTCCATCCACAAAGTACGGAATGGGCATAAGGGTATCGGCAGCAAACAGGACACGATCTTCTTTCACCAGCACGACAATCGAATCCGGGCTGTGTCCGGGGGAATGCCACAGCTTAAAAGTCTTATTGCCGTGATAAAGAGTCAGCGTGCCACTGTCGAACACGATATCGGGTAATATCAATGTGACATCGCGCATTTCGTCAGAATTCGTACGCGCGCGCTCAAGGCTGTCGCGGCCACGTTTATCCAGCAATTCGCGGCACAAACGATGGGACACGACATGAGCATCCGGGAAAAAGCAGGTTCCAGTCGTGTGGTCAGCGTGGAAGTGAGTATTAATCACATACTGTATTTTCGCACCCAGCCGCCCTTCAACGAAGCGCTTAATCAGAAGCGTTTCCTCAGGGAAAGTCAGGGTATCAATCAGGACAGCGCCATTGCCTGTCAGCACGACACCAGCAGTAACCTGTGCATAAAGATCGCTGGTAAATACATAGATGTCTTCCGCCACACGTTCTTTTTGCATCGAATTACTATTATCCTGAAACCAACTTAAACCACTTAAAAAATTCAGTATAGTCGCTTGAGGCCGGAAATTCAAGATATTCCAGCACCAGTACAATTGACCTTTAGCCGAATTGTCATATTCAATGATAAAGTAGTAAGATACATATCACAAAACTTAAACCGCAACAGGAGATTCATGCATGAAACCTGGAATGATACAAAGATTATTTTTATTTACAGGTCTTATATTGCTCTTGGCATGGCAGGCTGTCAGCGCGCAAACCCAGCCCGTTTTTCGCATCGGTGTTCTGGATAATGAACGCGGTCCGATTAGCAGCGGGGCGCGGATGGCTGTGCAGGAAATTAACCGCGCGGGTGGCGTGCGCGGAGCCGATGGCACCTTTTTTCGCCTTGAGCTCATTATCCAGCCAACCAATTTCGGCATAAATCTGCAGGATGCTGTCAATAATTTGAATCAGGCCAATATCATCGCGGTATTGGGGCCAGAAACCGATAGCGAAGTCTTAAATGGCTTGCCGCTGCTGCAGGGGCTTAACGTCCCGGTAATCACACCGGCACGCGATGATACGATTATCATTTCCGACTCTTCTGGCCGCATTTTTCGTTCACGCTCTGCTCAAATCCTCAGTGGGCAGGCTTTAGCGAACCACCTCATTCAGCAGCTTGGAATCAGCAGCATCATGGCGATTCAACTGGATGTTGAAAGCACAGATAAAGTCGTCGGCTTCGCCAGTGCGGCTGGAGCATTAGGTGTAAATCCTCAGTTATTATTGCTGCAGGGAGAAACCACCACCCTCGCAACCACCATTATTCAAACCAATCCGGAGATTGTGGTCACCTATGGCAGTCCAGCGCTGGCCAGTGAATTATACAATGTCTTACGCGATGCTGCGTGGGCAGGTCGTTTTGCTTATGGTCAGATTATGGACGAAACCTTCCGCAACAATGTGCCCTTCGAGCAGCTAAACGGCATCATTTCAACTCTGACATGGCCGTTCACAGCCGTGGATGAGGTCAGTGATACCTTCCTTGGAAATTACGTCCGGGCTTTCGGCGATGTTCCCGGTGAGGTTGAAGCCGCCAGCTATGATTCGGTTTATATGCTTGCTGATGCAATCGGCCTTCCCGGTGATCTGCGCACCAATCTCAGCCAGCTCAATGACGTAGTAGGCGTTCAGGGGCTGTTACGCCCTGCTCAGCTTGCCCGTGGCGAACTCAGCAACAATGTAGCCGTTGTCCAGCTTGGCCCATTTGGATCGCCTCAGGTGGTCGGGCGCTATGCAGGTGGTGCGCGCTTGCCGGATGATGTTCCGCCGGCAGAAAGCATCCAACCCACTGTAACACCGACGCCAGATGGGGTGATCGTGACTATTATGAATGCCCGCCAGAATATCCGTACCGGACCCAGCACGCAATATGATGTCATCGCGCAGGCCCAGGAAGGTGATCAATTTTCGGTCATTGGTGCAACAGCGGATAATCTCTGGGTAGTAATCGATTATCGTGGCCGTCAGGGCTGGCTCTTCACCGATATTCTGGAAGTTTTCGGTAGCCTTAACAGCCTGCCCATCATCGACCCACCGCCGACCCCAACACCGGGCTTTACACCGACACCGGTACCCGCTCAGGAGGCCGATATCATTATTGAATCAGCCGTTGCGGTACCCTCACCGATTGTTGCCAATCAGGCATTCACGGTCAACATCACCGTGCGCAATGTGGGTAACACTGATGCTGGTCAATTTGCCATTGCAGGCACATTCCCGCCCAACAACGCTTATGCAGCAACTGTAGTCTCCGGGCTGGCACGTGGACAGGTAACCACCGTGAGCCTCAGCACGACTCTCAATAACAGCGGTACATATACCGTTACGCTGGTTGCCGACCTGAACAATCAGGTAGCAGAAGGCACTGGCGAAAATAACAATTTCTACAATTTCGGATACACCGTGGATAAGCCCATCCTCAATCAGGGTACGCGCACCCTCAATGCAGGAGAGACTTTTGACCTGGAAGCCAGTGGGCTAGGAGATTTTAGCTGGACAGGCAGTGAGTTAAATACCATCAATGGGGCAAAGGTTGGCCTGATTAATGATGTCAATTATCAGAATACCCATTGGGATCTGATCACGCCCGGCATCACCACTAATGACACGATTTCACGCAACAGTATGGGTGCCAACTTCGTCATCGGCATTCTTACCGCTGAAGGTAACCGCGGTGTCATCCGCATTGACGACATACCCGGCAATCAGTTTGCGATCACCTACAAGGTGTACCGAAACTCGTAACATTCTAAAAGCTGTGGGGTGAGTTTAGCACTCACCCCACACCCTCAATTCAAAACCACATCAATCCAGGTTGTTTTATTCGGGTAGACATAGACGATCTTTTCAAAGCGCTTACGCCCATTGTCCCGCACCGAGACTTCATAATAATTCGCTGGCAAATCGCCTAACGTAAAATTCTCATTAAAGACGCTATCCGGATTCACGGTATTATCCGCATAACTGAAGGCATAACGGGTGATGTTGACCGACTGTATCTGAATGGTTACCTCGTACAGCGGATTACCTGTGGAGTCGGTCACACGTCCTGCCAGGGTGCCAAAAGTCTGGAACGGATAAATCCAGAGTTCAGGGTTACGGGTAGCATCAAAACTAAACGGATCACCGACACGCACCTCAAAATGCAGATGGGGCCCCTGCGCGATACCGCTATCCCCTATTGTGCCGATCTGCGCCCCCTGCGATATGGCTTGACCACTTTCGACTTCAATGCGATCCATATGACCATAAAGCGAAAAAACAGGCTTGCCATCAGACGAGGCGAAGGTGTGCTGGATAATGACCACATTTCCATAATAATCATTAGATGGCCCTACCAGTTGCGCTAAATCAGTGCCAGCATAGAAAACAGTTCCATCACCCGCGGCCAGGATCGGTGTACCACGCCCATTCACAAATTCTACGCCATGATGCACCTGTAACCGTCCGCCGGATGTCCCGCCGTAGGGATAGGTGCGATCAACCCAGTTCACCCCACCATCGGCAATCGGGCGGCGCAGACGGTAATGATCCGCAATACCCACAGACGCATCTGCCGGAGGCGGTGTCCAGCTTGGAACCGGAGTATTATTCGGGTCATCTCCCGGGTCAGTCGGTGTCGCTGAGGCAATCGGCAGTGGCGTGTTGGTAATCGTCGGCGAAAGCGTCAGCGTGGGGGTCAGTGTTTTGGTCAGCGTCGGCGTAATGCTCGGTGTTACTGTGCTGGTGGGCGTTAAGGTAAAAGTGGGTGTAATGGTGGGCGTTAAAGTCTTGGTTGGCGGCAAAGTCGCTGTCCGGCTGGCTGCTGGATTAGCAGTAGGAACAGATGTGGATTCTACCTGAGCCACTTCAACTGACGGATCAGTCTCACGGGTTAAAGCAAAGGGAGTCTGCCGTGCCTCAGTTGGAGTACAGGCAGCCGAAAATAACATCAATAGCAGTAAGAGATATCGATTCACGATTTATTGTCTAACTATCTTCATCATCAACAAAAGAAGGTGGAATGACCGATGGTCGTGCCTGGGGATCATCAGGCATTTCTGGCAGATGCGCCGCTAAGGCAATCAAAGTTTCGTCATCAATTTCCTGCCCATTGTAGCGCTGGTAAATCGCCGCATTTTCAACCGGATCAACGGCATAACGCCAGTGATAATCCCCGGTTTCCCGCAGCACAGAGCGACAATGGGTACAACGGAGTGTACGCCGGGGACGTGGAATACCCAACCAGCGATCCTGTTTCGTCTCAACCACAAGATGGCCCTGCTGGCAGACCGGGCATATATCGACCACAAAGCCATTGGCATAGCGGTCAGCCGCAGCCGCCCCACGCACATATAAAGCCACATAGCCCAGAATAAGCCCCAGCAAGATCAGGCCGACTATCGCCTCAATCGGGAAACGTCCGCCCTCGGGGGGCAATTCGACTTGAGGCACAAGCGTCGCTGTCGGCGAAATTTCCGTCGGCTCAACAATGACTGCGGCCACCGTTGTTGCCGTTAAGGTCGGTGTTTCAGACGGCGCGACAGATGTTTCACTGGCAGAGACAACCGTACTGGTAGCTGCAAGCGTCGGAGTCAGTGACTCTGTCTGAGTCACCGTAGCGGTAGGCGTAAATGTCACGGACGAAGTCGGCATAGCTGTAGCTGTCTCGGTGACAGTTGAAGTTGG
Source organism: Aggregatilineales bacterium (assembly GCA_038258185.1). GTDB lineage: Bacteria > Chloroflexota > Anaerolineae > Aggregatilineales > Phototrophicaceae > JAIOHN01. The sequence continues at coordinate 15,799 of JBBSQD010000049.1, forward strand.
CGTAGCTGTTTCAGTAGACGTGGGCTGTGGCGTATGGGTAGCGCTCGGCTGCGGGGTGAAACTTGGTATCGGGGTCGACGATGGCGGAACCGTCGATGCGGTTTCGCTCGCCACCAATGCCTGCGCTATCGCAGTGACTGTGGTGGGCGGAATCGCCGTAACAGTGGCTGTCCATGTCGGCGTCAGGGTTGATGTTGCGCTTGGCTGTGAGGTATCTGTGCTGGTTGGAAAATCGGTTGCAGTGACCGTGGCTGTCTCAGTTAACGTCACCGATGGTGTAGCGGTTAAGGTCACAGTCGCCGTAAGCGTCGGAGTTTCGCTGGGTATATCGGTATCCGTCAGCGTAGCAGTCGCCGTTGGGCTGGGTGTTTCCGTTAAAGTCGCTGTGAGCGTCGGAGTCGGGCTCGGCACATCTGTTGAAGTAGCCGTAGAAGTTAACGTTGCGGTGTGGGTACTGGTTACCGTTGGCGTTGCGCTTGGCGTATCGGTCAGCGTCACAGTGGCCGTAAAGGTTGGAGTCAAGGTCGGCGTTTCAGTTTCAGTCGGTGAGGGCGTAACTGTCGCGGTAGCGGTTGGGCTGGCAGTGGCCGTCAGGGTCGCCGTTAATGTGGCTGTAGCCGTTACGGTGGGGGTATTTGTCGCGGTAAAAGTTGCGCTTGGGGTCAGGTTATCAGGCGATACCACCGGCAGCATTTCGAGGTCATCTACCCAGCGCACAATATTCTGCGAAATCCAGCCAAAATCATCTTCATACCTGAACATAATCCAGGTCGTGTCCGCATTACGTCCGAGCGGTTCTTCAATCACATAACCGGTCATGAGTGTATCCAAACGCAGGAATGTGCGTCCCGGGCCAGCGCGCACAAAAGCACCTTCGGCTTCAAGCACATTGACCCAGTTGCCTTCAGGGGTCGAGGTTGGGAAGAAAGGTGTCGCGCTTTCGCGGCCCGGCACATTAGTGGGTGTCAGGTCTTTGCTGGACATAACAGGTAAATCATCAATGTCTTCCAGCCAGAAACCAAGATCGCGCCGAATCCAGCCAAAGCCGAATGAATAGCGGATCATCACCCAATCGGCAGTTTCATTGCGGCTCACGGGGAAAAGCGGCGCACCTTCAATCAGGCGGCCTACCGGCAGAAAAGACTCATCCGGCCCGGCACGGACATAAATATCCGGGCGAATCACCTGGCTGCTGGGTGGATTTGGGGTCAGGGTAGGGGATGGAGTCACTGTCTGTGCATTCACCAGTGCAATGCCCACAACAGACAAGCCCAGCAGCACAAACAAAGCCAGTAATAACCTTAGCCTCAAAGCAAATCCCCTCAGCACACGCAAAGAGCGTATCTTAACACGCGCATTCATTTCTACCAAGTGATGCTTTTGGCCCACTGCTTTAGGCCATAATTGCCGCAGACTCCCAAAAACAGGTGAAGAATTCAGATAAGGTAGCCTGATCGTAGGAAAAGCGCTAAGTGCACAACCCCAACTCGGCATAAAATAGAAGTAGCTACGGACATCTAAATCAGGCAAACTGACATGAAAAAACTGCTCTTCTTTTTCTTGCTGCTCACTTCAACACTTGTTTCAGCCCAGGATACATTTGCTTATACTGTCCAGGTCATTGTGGAGAGTGCCTATATCCGCACTCTACCGGATAAAGAAGCACTCCCGGCGGCATCGGTCTTTCAGAATCAGAGTCTGGTTGCGACTGGTCGCAACATGGATGGTCTGTGGATCGAAGTGCGCCGTCCATTTAATGCCGACCCTATCGGCTGGATTTCGCGTGATCTGGTCGCATTAACTTTTGAGGTGGCGCGCCTACCTATCACTGACTCCGTCACCGGGTTGATCGGCACCGAGCCGGTTGTGGATACTGGCTACGCGGTTTTAACGCTGGATGATGTTTTGTTGCGTAACGCCGCCGAGCGTGACGCTGCGACATTAGAAATTATACCGGTCTTTTTCACACTGCCGGTGATTGAGCGAACACCGAATCTACAATGGCTCAAGGTCAATTATCGCGGCACAGTCGGCTGGATCAGCCAGTTTCAGACCAGCACCAGTGCCGATCTGGCACAGGTACCCATCAGCCCGGAATATGCCACTGATGCCCGTTACAGTGATTTTGCGACCATCACACCGGAGCAGCAGATCGCTCAGGTGGATCGTGTCATGGCTTTTGTGACCAACCTCAAGCAGACCACAGCCGATGTTGCTTATTACTGGAATTTACTCTCGCTGGGCGAAACGCTGGAATGTACGCCCATTGCAGGCAATTTTGATTATTATGCCTATACCTCGCAGGACATCGTCGAGCTACCGGAATTACGCCAGCAGATCAGCCGTCTGCGTCGCGCAGTGGATGACATCAACGCCTCGATCAGTGTCATGCAAAGTTGCGGCATCTACACTCAGGGGCAAATCCGTGCTGCTTATTCCAAAGCGCTGAACGCCCAGTTGATGTTGAGATTAGTCACCCAAAGTATGGATAACGCGCGGAATCGTATCCCCCGGTCAACATCGATTACGACATCAACCGGGGGATAATCGTCGGTAACGCTTAGGGGATTAGTGGCGGCGGGGTCGCAGTCGGCTCATAGGTGCGATAGTAGTAAGAACGGAACGTCCGCGTTGGCCGGGGCTCTAAAACTGGCCTCGGCACATCAAATGTACCGCCCGTTTGTAACAGGCAAATCTGCTGCCAATCACTCCGAAAGTTGGAAATTGTCCAGTAGGGAGCCACGCGCCAGGTATAGGTGCCGCCTGTGCGATTGAGATCATCCAGATAAATGCGCGCTGTGGTGGTCAGGCTGTCATGAGCGGTACGCTCACCCAAAGGCGAAATCACGATCACACTGTAAATATTCGCGCCGGGCAGTTCAGGGTAAGTTACGGTGAGATATTCGTCGCCATTGGCAAACTCACCGCTACGGGTAAACTCCCCCACCCATGAGTCACACACATCATCACTTAAATCAAATGCTGACGGCACCCGTCCATCACGGTTGCGCGGCAAGGGCCGTCCGGTGGGGCGAACGCTGTTAAACGGAATACTCGTCCGCAACATCCGCGCATAGACCCAGGCCGTTTCTCCCTCAAAACTGATTTCAAACCACTGCTCACCCGTCCAGGAGTAGAAAAAATCACCACGCCGACCCAGCACTTCAACGGATGCATTCTGGCGCAGCTCACCGATCACATCATAGGCAAAATCCGGCCCGGAATAAACCCGAACCCCTTCAAATTCGACAAGCCCCGTAATCACCTCTCCCGGTAGGGCCGAGTCCGGATCACCGGGGGGTTGGGCATGAACCGCCACCACCATCAAAACCGCCAGCGAAAGCAAAATTAATGCGGGCATAAAAGCAGAATAGCGCTTCACAATCACCTCACTTTAAAAATCTAACAGGAAGACATTTTCACCCGGTCACGCCAGGTCGGGAAACTCTGTAAGGGCAAGGCACAGGTCACCGCAAATTCAGGCGAAATGGTGCAGAATTCGCCATTCTGACGTTGCTGGATAATCGCCACAGCGGCCTGATTAAAATAGGTGTCAGCCGCAGGCGACCAGCTTTCGCCCATCAAGCCGCGCACATCGGAAGCGGCCTGCGCCGCCTGCTGGATATTTTCAGAGGTATAGTCCCCTTCGACTGCTGGCAAAACGCCGCGCAATAATATCAACATGCCGGACGCAGCTAAATCGGCGCGTTCACCGGGTTCGCGTCCAGTTTGTTCTTCATAGTTTGCGCGGTAAAGCTCATACAATTCACCCAGCGTTTCGGTCCGATAATGTTCATTGACTGCGCCGATAGCACTCACCGAGATAAGGCTGTCTGTATTGCCAATACGATCACAAACATTTTCCCGAAACTGATCACCACCCACCTGCACCCATGCCGCCAGATTGGCATCCGCTTCGCGCATGTCATACCACAGGCGATCCGCGCCGGTTTCAAAGGCCGCCAGCACAATCACATTCATCGTCTCTTCTCGCGCCCGTAACGCTAGGCGGTAGCCATTAGTCTCGCGCGTGGCATACATCTCACGCATGGATGGCGGTTGGTCAAGTCCGTCGCTGACACCATCGGCAATATGTTCGGCGCGCAGCCGATCTTCATTAATCAGCCCGACCCGCAAAGGTTCACCGTCGGCCAGCAAAGCCGGAATTTCTGCCTCTACAAAGGCTGCCGCCAGCATCCCTAACTGAAAATTATTGGGGTGCGGTGACAGCGCATACGCATGTGGATTATCCAGCGCTTCGCTGACTTCCCAATACAGGAATGTATCCGCTCCGGCTTCGTCAGCCAGCACTTCACTGATCACGGTCAGGCCGCTGCCGACAATCAGCGACACCTGATCTTGCAGTACCGCAACTGCTGACTGCGCATCAGCCACATTAGAGGCCGGGATATACACTACTTCGACAGGCCGACCCGCGACGCCACCACAGGCATTCACCGCATCCACCATCGCAACCATACCGCGGTAAGGCGCGGCAGCTTCCCTGTTCAGCAGTGTTTCCGGCGGAAAAACTGCCCCGATCAAAAGTGGTTTCCCCGTTGCTGGGCTACACGCATTTTCCTGAGCGTCAACCCGAACAACCATTAAAAACACAAAAATGAGTACCAACCCAATCCGCATTGTGGTTTATCCAGTTTATAGCAAGCCAATATTTATTCTTACTATATATGCCACTTCAGCCATTCGTACCATAAGCGTAGGGTTTCCGTCAGCTAAACGTTTATGAGCGTAAGCTTAATCTCAAGGTACGGTATAAAATGAGTTTATAAATATAACCTTGCGAGATAAACCTATGCGCCGTATTCATTTTCTGTTTGCCCTGTTTTTTATGCTCCTCACAGCTTCACTCGTTCTCTCTCAAGCGGATTCACCGGATGCTGCTCAGGGGACGCTCACACCCACACCTGAAGTTGCTTTCGAGATTGAAGGCGAGATCGGTCGAGCGTTGCCACGCAAAATTATCTATGATGCAGCGCGCGAGCAAATGGCGGTTGTCGATGCCTATAATCGCCTGCTAATCATCAATGCGCTGGATTACACCACGCGTACTGTGCTGCACGAGCGCGGTGAGTATGGCGATATTGCCTTCAGTGCTGACGGACGCTGGCTGGCGGTCATCTATGACCTGACTATTGAATTGTGGGATATGGAAACGGATACCCTCACAGCCAGTCTGGTGCGTGAGTTAAACGGCGCTAAAGAGATTATCGGCCCGATTGATTTCTCGAGTGATAATACGACGCTGCTCTTCTACGGCATTTACGCCGCACCACCCGCGCTGCGCCGTACCGAAAACGACACCATTACCTATCCGTGGGTGTGGCATATTGCCGCCGCACGCGGTGAGGCCGCTTCGACTCTGACTGGTGGCGTTAATGCCATACAGATGTTCGACTATCCCAACGGCTTTGTTTTTACCCCGGACGACAACATCGTCGCTGCACTACCCGCCCGTTTGCAGATACTCGATGCGCTTACTCTGGAAAAGCGCTATGAAATCAGCACGGATCGCTATGAACAGGACCCGCTCATAGTCTGGCGCAGCCTGCGTGATGACCGCGTCTATGTCCGACCCAGCACAACTGATACGCTGCTCCAGGTCGATACGACTCGGCAGGCATTAGTCGAAATCCCCATGAATACCACGCTTACCCAAAATGATCTGGATTTAATCGGGGGATTAGAATTAGGTTCCACAGCACGGGTCATTGGCGGGCAAGACTCCGATGATAGCATCCAGCTTCTGAACACTTTTCTGGGTAATTACCGCGATTCAAGTCGTTATGGCCGTCGTCCGCTCACTGTTACGCTGGTTGATCTGTTACTACCACCGGCCACGACACAGGATAATGTACTCGCGCTTCTGTTTGTCTTTGACGAGCGCGAACAAACTGGCACCTTCCTGTTTACATCTGGCGGCGCACAGCAGATGGTTTTAAGCCCCGACAATGACGAACTGCTGCTGCGCCGCACCGACGGGGACGAATACATCATCCGTTATGATCTCGAAAGCGGCAATGAAATCAACCGCTTTATCCCCTCTCTGCGTGCTATCGGCGGCTATAATCGTCAGACGAAAAATCGTGTGCTGGCCTATGACGAGTCGGGCGAGGTCATTATCAGTGACTTTCAACGTGTAGACGCTGAAACCAGGGCTGTATTGGCTGAAGACTTGCGGTATTCGCGGGTGTTTGACCGCTTTTACTTCAGCGATGACAGCCAGAAAATTATCACACTGGCGGGTACGGAATGGCGTGAATGGGACATTGCCACCGGTGAGGTATTGCGGCGCGAAGTCGTTAACCTGGGTGGGACGATTATCGCCACATCCTCCGATGGCTACCGCTATCTGTCTCAGGGCTCTAGTGGCAGTAGCTACGCCGAAGTGCTTGACCTGGCAGCCAATGAGCGTTACACCGTGACTTTTGATAACATTTCTGGCAGTGGTATCTCCGAAATTTACGCCAATCCATCCTGGACACGGTTTCTGGTAGTCTACTCCACCAACAGCTACGGTCCTTATTCACCCGGCAATCAGATTGCACTCTATGATTATCAGCAGGGCTTCAAATTCCTCATTGCCGGGGATGATCTGCCGCCAGTGGGTCAGCGCCAGTATGGCTGGGTCGATGAGTTCACAGTCTTTGTTTACGGGCAGGGTCAAACTGGCGCACAGCCAGAGCGCATTTTCGGCGCGGATTATGCCGCCAGCGGTTTACCGGCTTGCATCGCCAGCGCCTTCCCGGAAAATACTGACACATTACTGAATTTATGGGAGCGTCTGCTGTATCGTGTACGCGTTGACCGGCTGGATGAACTCACACTGCGCATTTGTGCTGATGCTCCGCAAACGGCCAGCGAAGCCGAACAGCTTCTTCAACTGACTGAAACACCTGATCGGGTGGCCGTAACGGGTGTTCCGACTGGCGAAGTGCCTCAGTGTCTGCTGGATCGCTACCCAGCGGAAAGCGAAGCATACACCGAAATCTGGCGCACACTCACGGCCAATGCGTCTACCGATGAAGCCCGTGAGCTGGCTATTCTGCTGTGTGAAGGCATTGGGCCAATCCCTGAGGAACAGGAATTTGATCCATCGCTGGGTGTGACCATGTTCATCGACAGCGAAACCGGTGAGCGTTCCAGCGGAGATTATCAGCAGCCCATTGTGGATGAAACGCCCTTAGGGCCGGTATATGAGCTTTTTGAGCGCACGGAGAAGCGTTCATTGGGTACGGCCATTCTCAGCCCGGACAGACAATTCGTCGCCGCGTCCAGTTTGCCCGGTGAGCTGGTCATCTATCGTATGATCGTCACCTACGATACCTTAATGGGACAGCTCACAGCGACCGCTGATGTACAACTGGCTGATGCCAATCTTATCTATGCGCTGGCGACCCCTTCACCGACGTTTAATGCCATCGGGACACCGCGCCCTACATTAACACCCACCCCCCGACAGACACTTTTCCCGAAGCCGGAAGATCCGGCTTTTACCCAACGTGTAGCCAACCAGAATTTCTGCCCGGCGGAAACCCTGTTTGCGGCCAGCAATCCACCCAACAGTTACGCGGCTACGGGGGTGATCTATGCGACCTTCAGTGATGGCCCGATGTGGGAAGTGCAGCCGGAGAATGGCACACGCAGTGAAGCACAGGACGCCATCCAATGTCGACGCGGGGTGGATTGCCAGTTCTCGCCCGATAACCGCTGGGTTCTCGCCCGCACCTATGATCTGATTTATATCACTCGCCCCGATAACAGTGACCAGCGCGTTCTGTGGGATTTGCGCACGCCCAATCCACAAACGCCTGTGCCACAAGATCTGTACTGGTCTGGGGCAAATGTGCTGGAGTGGCAGGCACAGATTCCCGTCACGCAGGCAAGCGGAGAACTTACCTATCGCAATGGTTATCTGCGTGATGTTTTGAATGTTTTCCCAGACCCCGACGCATGGTTCCCTGAGGTGACGATTAACACGCTTCCGGCGCAACTGGTCAGCCGTCAGCCAGCCGGCGTCTGGGCGATTGCGTATACAACTTACAATACAGGCACCGGCACCGGCAGTAAATATTATCTTTACAATACCGAAACCGGCGCTTACGTTCAGTTCGCCCAGGTTGAAGGAAGCGGGATTTACCTGGACTGGCATCCATTGGGAGATCGGCTATTCTACTGGTTCAACACCGATTCGCTGCAGCCTGTCACTTATCAGATCAGCTTTTCAGGCTTAGAAAATCAGGTCATCGGGCAAACCAGCAGCGGAGTCTGGTCAAATGATGGGCGCTATCGCGTCTATTCGACCGACTCACGTTCCCAGCCTATCGCCGTGTGGGACAGCCAGACCGGTGCTACCACCCGTTACTGCCTGCCAGAAACTGGCGCACGCCTCTATGGAGGCCCGTTCACCTGGTCGCCAGATAGTCAATATATCGCGTTACAGGCACCACTACCCAAAGATGAAACAACTGAAGGGGTTGGTCAGCACACCATGATATTAAACGTCGCTACCGGGGAAGTCGTTGATCTCACCACCGGCATTCTCGAACTGATCAACTGGGCGGATGAACCCGGCTCGTATGGCGATGGCCGTGTCGCCACCCCCACCCCATCACCCACCATGACCCTGACACCAGTACAGTAGGAGTTAACAAAAGTGAACACACTTACAAAAATGCTCGCTTTAAGTCTACTGTGCCTGCTGTTGGCGCCGCTGGCTGTCCGTGCACAGAGTGCCGATGTCTATGTCACCACGCAGGACAACAGTGCGCTGCGTGCGGGCCCTGGTACCATCTGGGAGCGGTTGGCAGTGCTCGACTATGGCACGACTTATCAGGCGATTGGCCGCACTATTGATGCAGACTGGATTCAGATCGCTTATAAAGGAAATTTAGAATCCGGTGCGCGGACGGATTTCACGGTGGAAGACACTACTTACGGGTGGGTCGCCTCACGCCTGTTGATCTGGACAGGGAATATCCTCGAACTGCCAATTGATGGCGTGGTGACGATACCCATTGCGCGTGCAGCAGGGCCAACGATTATTATCGGGCCGGACACCTACGTTTATGAAGGCGTCATTGATCCGTCCACGCGCGTACCCAGCCCGGTCAGCTCCTTTGCAACTGTCGAGGTCACAGGACGTTTAGGCGCTCAGGAGGCGGGGTACTTCTGGCTGCAATTCAAGATCGCCGGTAAATTTTACTGGACAGGTTCCTGGGAGGTCGGCGTGCCACGCGGTTACATCCAGCTTCCGGATGCGTCCTATCTTTTCCCCTACAGTCGTCTGTCCGCCTTACTCCCGCGCAACGTTCGGCAAGCCAATAACACGCTCAGTGACATCGGCGGACGCTGGCGCGCGCTGGATGCCGGCAGGCCAACCACCTGCAACGACATCCCCGATGATCTCGTGCTGATCGGTTTTAATACATCCGATCTTAATATCGAGCCGGAATTTGCCCCCAGTGCTATCGGCCTGATTGAAGCGCAAACCAACATCAACGCCGCGCTGGCACAATTCCGCAGCGCCTGCCAGGACAGCAATCGCCAGCTCAGCGCCGATGTGATCAGCACCGCTTTAATCAGCGTGGAATCCGCCCAGCGCAACCTGACACTGTTGTCGAATCTGATCGTCCCCTATCAGCGGCGCGATCCCATTCTCGGCAATGAACCCACTGAGACACCCGCCTCGTAATGCCCACAAAAACCCGCCTTCAATAGCGGGTTTTATTTTAACTTCTGGTGTGATACACGTTAAGCAATAACCGAATTTTCCTCAATGAGCTGGCCGCCCAATCGCGCCAGTGTTTCGGCAAAACCGGGGAACGAATCACCGGCACATTTTGCATCATCCACCACAGTTTGCTCGTCTGCTAGTAAACCCGCCACGGTCAGACTCATTGCCACGCGATGATCATCATGCCCATCCACCCGCGCCCCATTCAACTGCTGCGGCCCATCAATGACAAACCCGTCGTCTGTTTCAGTGATTTCCGCGCCGAGTTTGCGCAGTTCAGCCGTCATCACCGCCAGCCGGTCGGTTTCCTTCACGCGTAATTCCTGTGCATCACGCACGACTGTGCGCCCTTCCGCACACAACGCCGCCACCATCAGCACCGGGAATTCATCAATCATCCGCACGACGGTTTCACCGCCCACTTCAACCCCTTTTAACGTGCTGTAGCGGATGCGAATCTCTCCTGCAGGCTCACCCGCTTCTAAACCCTTTTCACTCACCGTGATATCCGCGCCCATTTCCAGCAGCACATCCAGCAGACCGGTGCGTGTCTCATTCAGATTAATGCCCGTCAGCGTGATATCACTCCCCGGCACGATACAACCTGCCGCGATTAAAAACGCCGCTGATGAGAAATCTCCGGGCACGTTGAAATCCATCGGCTGCAAAGGCTGGCCGGGAGTCAAGGTGACGACGTTAACATCCGTGACGATGTTGACACCCATCGCACTCAACATGCGTTCAGTGTGATCACGGGCTGGCCCGGGCTGCGAGACAATCGTCGCGCCTTCAGCGAATAAGCCAGCCAGCAGCACCGCACTTTTGACCTGTGCGCTGGCAACCGGCATATCATACGTCATGCCTTTAAGCTGTGCTGGTTCAACCGTCAGCGGCGCGCGATCATTTACCCCGCTGATTTTCGCGCCCATTTGCTGTAATGGCGCGGTAATGCGTTTCATCGGACGGCGGCGGAGTTGTTCACTACCATCCAACACACTGGCAAAAGGTTGCCCCGCCATAATCCCCGCCGCCAAACGGATACCCGTGCCAGCATTGACAAAATCCAGCGGCTTGTCCGGCGCAATCAAGTTACCACCGTGAATAGTCAGTTCGGTCAGGCTATGGCGCTCCACGGTGATGCCTAATGCCTGCACACACCGCAGCGAGGCTTCTGTATCCCCTGCCGCCAGCCAACCGCGCACTTCGGTTGTGCCCTGTGCCAGTGCGCCGAAAAGCACAGCGCGGTGCGAAATTGATTTATCACCGGGGACGCTGGTCGTCCCACGCAAACCATCTGTTGGGCGTACCACAAAGCTATTTGTTGCCATTGGTTGCTCCATTCGTGTATCGTTCCATCCAGTCCAGGCGAGCTTGCCGCACCGGGGTTAACGCCTGTGCCAGATGATCATCATCGCGCGAAATCAACATCGCCTCTAATAAAGCCAACTGCATCCGAAACAGTGCCAGCAGGGTCGCTACCGCCTGGGTATTGGTGTTGAGGATATCGCCATACATCTGCACATCACTGCCAGCCAAGCGTGACATATCCCGGAAACCACCCGCGGCCAACTGCCAGACCGCATCATCTTTTTCACCCTCACTGGCGACAGTCGCCACCAGCGCCGCACTCAGCAAATACGGCAAATGGCTGATCGCAGCCACCACACGGTCATGACGCTGCGCTTCCATTTCAATCGGTATCGCCTCTAACGCCGCCACCAGTGATAATGTCCGCAACCGCGCTGCCGGGGTTGTCCGGCGGGTAGGGCATAATACAAATGGCCTCCCCTTATATAAGGTCGCGTCGCTGGCTTCAATGCCGCTGTGTTCTTTGCCGGTCATCGGATGGCAACCGACTGCCTGCACACCGATCGGCAGATCGGCCATTGCCAGACAGATATCCTGTTTCGTACTGCCAATATCAATCAGCAGCGTGTTCGACCGTAAATACGAGCCAATCCGCCGCTTCAACATCTCCGCGATCACACGTACCGGCGCGGCCAGAATCACCACATCCGCGTCCTGCACACCCTCTTTGAGATCATCGGTTGCGAAGTCAACAATCCCATGCTCCACTGCATAGGCGCGAGTAACAGGGTCATTATCAACACCGACTACCCTGCCGGAAAAATCACGTAACGCCAGCGCCAGAGAGCCGCCCATCAAACCTAATCCAACAATTGTGAGTTGTTTTGCCGCAAAGCCAGCCATGAAATTACGCGTCAACCTTGCTATTCAAAACCAAGACTTTTTCCCACTTTTCGCTGTTCGCCTGCACAAATGCCTGATGCGCGGCATGCGGCACATACGCCGCAATCGCATCCATACTCTCAAAGGTGAGATAGTGCAGACTGTCATATTCTGGCGTTTTCCCACCGCTATCGGCCTCAGTCAGGCCACTGCTGTAGGACATAATTTGTGGGATAGAATCTTTCAATGCGGCAAATTCAGCCATATGTTGCTGAACAGCCTCCTCTGTGACATCACTGTTGAACTTAAAACAGACGATACGCTGATACACGGGAATGCCTCCTAAGCCAGAGTCTTCTCCAGCCGGTAGTTAAAAACTTCAAAATTTTGCTTCTTAAAAAACGCCTGCGCCTGCAAGTTAAACGCCCAGGTATCCAGTGTAATCCACGTTAAGCCTTGTGAGCGAGCCAAATCCACCACGGCATCTATTAAGACCTGCCCCAACCCCTGGCGCTGAAAAGCGGATTTTACACCAATATTATCAATATGTAACCAACGCCTTGCGTAAGCATAAGCATTTTCGGGGCGCTCTAAAAACTGTGCGACTGCATAAGCCACAGGTTCATCCCCTACCTCGACAATCAGCACCCTGTACTGCGGGTCGGACAAAATGCGCAGCCGAAAATCCGCCGCAATCGCCCCAATATCCGGCTGCTTAAAAATATGCGGCAGCGCATCAGCATGAAGCTGTTGGACTTCACTATTCAGATGCGCCAGCGCACTCACATCATCCAACGTGGCAAAGCGTACAGATGCCATTTTCAACCTCTCTGGCTAGGCCGTGCGGCCAATAGCTTGCGCGACCTGCCGCACCTGCTGCATCAGCTTTTCGAAGTCGGTAATCGACAA